>DASSSQ010000063.1:0-10037 GCA_035708405.1 Gaiellaceae bacterium | reverse complement strand
AGGGGACGACCGGGACGACGTGTCTCGTCGTCGACGACGAGCGGCGCACGCTCGCGCGCGGCTACCGCCCGCTCGAGCAGTCGTTCCCTCGGCCCGGCTGGGTCGAGCACGACCCGGAGCAGATCTGGGAGAGCGTGCTCGCGGCGGCGGCGGAGGCGCTGGCCGCGGCCGGCCTCGCCGCGACCGATCTCGACGGGATCGGGGTCGCGAACCAGCGCGAGACGACGGTGCTCTGGGAGCGCGCGTCGGGCCGCCCGGTGGCGCCGGCGATCGTCTGGCAGGACCGGCGGACGGCGGCCCGCTGCGCCGAGCTGCCGGCCGATCTCCTGCGCGCGCGAACCGGGCTCGTGCCCGATCCGTACTTCTCGGCGACGAAGCTCGAATGGCTGCTGCGCGACCATCGCCGCCCCGGGCTTGCCTTCGGCACCATCGACGCGTGGCTCGCGTGGAAGCTCTGCGGCGAGCACGTCACCGACCGGACGAACGCGTCGCGGACGCTCCTCTACGACCTCGACGCGGAGGGGTGGTCGGACGAGCTCTGCGCGCTCTTCGGCGTCGAGCCCGAGCTGCTGCCGCGGGTCGCGGAGTCGGCCGAGGTCGTCGGCGAGGCGGAGCTCCTCGGCGCGCGGCTGCCGCTCGCCGCGCTCGCCGGCGACCAGCAGGCGGCGCTCGTCGGCCAGGGCTGCCTCGCCGCGGGCGCCGGGAAGGCGACCTACGGCACGGGCTCGTTCGTGCTCGTCCATGCGGGCGAGCGGCGGCCGGACGCGCCTGCCGGCCTGCTCGTGACCGCCGCCGCCGCGCCCGCCCGCTCGTACGCCTACGAGGGCTCGATCCTCGTCTCCGGCGCCGCGATCCAGTGGCTCCGGGACGGGCTCGGCCTGATCGCGTCGGCGGCGGAGTCAGAGGAGCTCGCGCGCTCGGTCGACTCGACCGGCGGGGTCGTCTTCGTGCCGGCGCTCACCGGTCTCGGCTCGCCGCACTGGGAGCCGGAGGCGCGCGGCCTCGTCAGCGGCCTGACCCGCGGAACGACGCGGGCGCACCTCGTCCGCGCCGCGCTCGAGGCGATCGCGTTCGAGGTCGCCGACGTCGTCGAGTCGCTGCCGGTGCCGCTCGGCGTCCTGCGCGCCGACGGCGGCGCCACGCAGAACGCCTGGCTGATGCAGTTCCAGGCGGACGTGCTCGGTTGCCCCGTCGAGGTCGCCGCGGAGCGCGACGCGACCGCGCTCGGCGCGGCGACGCTCGCCGGTGCCGCCCTCGGCAAGTGGCGGTCGGACGAACCGAGCCCGGCGGTCGGCGCCCGCTACGAGCCCGGTCGCGAGGTCGATCGGGAGCCGTGGAGGCAGGCCGTCGCGCGTACCCTGGGTCCCGCCCGGACTTCGTGACGATTTGTCACGAGCACGCGGCGAACGCCTCGTTCCATGCCGAACCGCGCACCTCTCGACTTAGTGACGATTTGTCACGAGCGTCGCGGATCAGCCGCGAAGGTCGACGACGCGCAGCGCCTTCCCCTCGCTGCGCGGCAGCGAGCCGGCCGGGCCGATCGAGACCCGGGCGCTGAGGCCGAGGGCGCGCCCGAGCCGCTCCTCGACGTGGGCCCGCAGCCGCTCGCCGCCGGCCTCGCCGTCGCGCAGCTCCGCCTCGACCGTCAGCTCGTCGAGGCGCGCCGGCCGCTCGACGACGAGCCGGTAGTGCGGCGCCAGCTGCGGCACCGAGAGGAGCGCACGCTCGATCTCCGACGGGAAGACGTTGACGCCGCGGATCACGAGCATGTCGTCGGTGCGGCCGACGATCCGCGACATCCGCGCCGTCGTCCGCCCGCATGCGCACGGCTCGCGGATCAGCGACGCCAGGTCGCCGCTGCGGTAGCGGAGGAACGGCAGCGCCTCCTTCGTCAGCGTCGTGAAGACGAGCTCGCCGACCTCGCCGTCGTCGAGTCGCTCGCCGCTGCCCGGATCGACGACCTCGACGAGGAAGTGGTCCTCGTTGACGTGCGCGCCGTCGCGTCCCTCGATGCACTCGAACGAGACGCCCGGGCCGACGATCTCCGAGAGACCGTAGATGTCGAGCGCCGCGAGGTCGAACGCGTCCTCGACAGCCCCGCGCAGCTCCTCCGTCCACGGCTCGGCGCCGAAGAGCCCCGACCGCAGCCTCAGGTTCGCCGGGTCGGGCACGTGGTCGGCGATCGCGAGCGCGTAGCTCGGCGTGCAGCAGAGGATCTCGGCGCCGAGATCCTCGAGCAGCTGCGCCTGCCGCGGCGTGTTCCCACCCGAGGCCGGCACGACCGTGCAGCCGAGCCGCTCGGCGCCGTAGTGAAGGCCGAGCCCGCCGGTGAAGAGCCCGTAGCCGTAGGCGACGTGGACGACCGTCCCCGGGCCGCCGCCCGCCGCCGCGACGGCACGCGCGCAGCAGTCGGCCCAGAGCTCGACGTCGGCGCGCGTGTACGCGACGATCGTCGCCTTGCCGCGCGTCCCCGACGACGCGTGGATGCGCACGCAGTCGGAGAGCGGCACGTGGAGCAGGCCGAACGGATACGAGTCGCGCAGCTGCGCCTTCGTCGCGAACGGCGCCTCCGCCAGCTCCTCGAACGACCCGATTCCGAAGCGCTCCCGCAGGCGCTCGAGCTGCAGCCGCTCGAGCTCGGGCCGCGGCATCGTCTCCAGCTCTGGCTGGAAGATCACCGCGTTATCGTACGGCCGTGCCGGCGCTCGCGATCCTGCTCTCGCTGCTCGCGGGACTCGCCGGCTCGGTGCAGGCGGCGGTGATGGGCCGCTTCGGCCAGCGGATCGGGATCTTCGAGGCGCTCGCCTTCTCGTCGGCGCTGCAGGCGGGGATCACCGCGGTCGTGCTGCTCGGCGTCCGCCAGAGCGTGTCGGGCTACCCGGCGGCGGTCCGGCAGCCGGCATGGCTCTGGCTCGGCGGCGTCATGGGCGCCTTCATCGTGCTCTCCGTGACGCTCGCGACTCCGCGGATCGGCGCCGCGTCGACGATCGGGCTGCTGATCGCGGGCCAGCTCGCGATGAGCGTCGCGATCGACCGGCTCGGGCTCTTCGGCTTCCCCGAGATCGGGATCTCGTGGCCGCGCGCGCTGGGCGTCGCGCTACTGGCCGTCGGCGCCGCTCTCTCGCTGCACCGCTAGCCGGAGCAGCAGGCGGCGCAGCTCGTCCCGCTCCGCGGGCGCGAGCCTGGCGAGCAGCTCGGCCTCGACGGCCACCGCGCGCTGGCGAGCCGCACGCACCCGGTCGCGACCCGCCCGCGTCAGCTTGACCGCGTGACGGCGGCGATCCCGTGCGTCGGGCGCGCGCACGACGAGACCGGTCTGCTCCAGCTCGTCGAGCAGGCCGACGAGGCGGCCGGGATCGATCCCGAGCGCCTCGGCGAGGTCGCTCTGCGCGAGCGCGTCGCGATCGGCGAGGACGGCGAGGAGGCCGAAGTGCGGCGGCCTGAGCCCGAGGCCCGCGATCGCCTCGCCGAAGCGCCGGCGCGCCCGGAGGCCGAGCCGCGAGAGCAGGTAACCGGCGTTCTCGACGAGCTCCGCCGGCAGCTTCGTCCCCGGCTCGGGCGGGCCCTCCTCCACGGGGATAGCTTACCCGGTCAATCGTTGCTAGGGTCATGCGTTCACCGAGCCGAGGGAGAAAGAGATGACGAACCAGGCCGCTCCCGACCCGCACCGCTGGCAGGCGCTCGCACTCGTCTGCGCGGCGATGTTCATGACGATCCTGGACGTCTCGATCGTCAACGTCGCGCTGCCGACGATCGGCGCGAAGCTCGACTTCTCGCGGGAGAGCCTGCAGTGGGTGATCTCCGCGTACGCGATCGCCTACGGCGGCTTCCTGCTCCTCGGCGGCCGCTCCGCCGACCTGCTCGGGCGGCGCCGCGTCTTCATGACCGGCCTGACGATCTTCACGCTCGCCTCGCTCATCTGCGGGCTCGCGCAGAGCGAAGGGATGCTGATCGCCTCGCGCGCGGTGCAGGGCTTCGGCGCCGCGATCATCGCGCCCGCCGCGCTCTCGATCGTGACGACGCTGTTCGCCGAGGGCGCGGAGCGGAACAAGGCGCTCGGGATCTGGGGCGCCGTCGGCGGCTCCGGCGCGGCGGTCGGCGTGCTCGCGGGCGGCGTGCTGACGAAATACCTCGGCTGGGAGTGGATCTTCTTCGTCAACGTGCCGGTCGGCGCGCTCGCGCTCTCGCTGACGCGGCCGCTCGTCAGGGAGAGCCGCGTCGAAGGCCGCGAGCGGAGCTTCGACCCGCTCGGCGCGCTCACCGTCACGTCGGGGCTCGCGCTGGCGGTCTACGCGATCTCGAAGGCGCCCGACGTCGGCTGGGGGACGGCGCGGACGATCGGCCTGCTCGCGGTCGCCGCCGCGTTGCTGGCGACCTTCGCGGTCACGGAGACGCGCGTGCGGCAGCCGCTCGTCCCGTTCCGGATCTTCCGCGTCCGCACGCTGGCGGCGGCGAACGTGGTCGGGATCCTGCTCGGCGCGGCGATCTTCAGCAACTTCTTCCTGCTGACGCTGTACGTCCAGCAGGTGCTGCACTACTCGGCGTTGCGGGCCGGGCTGACGTTCGTGGCGACCGCAGGGACCGCGGTCGTGATCGCCGGCATCGCGCAGGCGCTCGTGACCAAGCTGGGGCCGAAGCTGCCGATGGCGTTCGGGCTGACGCTGCTCGGCGGCGGGATGCTCTGGTACACGCAGATTCCGGTACACGGCAGCTTCGCCTCGGCGCTCCTGCCGGGCTACCTGCTCGTCGGCGTCGGGATGCCGTTCGCGTTCATTCCGGTGACGATCGCCGCGCTCGCCGGCGTCGAGCGGCACGAGGCCGGGCTCGGCTCCGGGCTGATCAACACGTCGCAGCAGATCGGCGGCGCGGTCGGCGTCGCCGTCACCTCCACCGTCTTCGCGAGCCATCTCGCGACCGAGCTGCGAAGCGGCGTCGCGCAGCCCGCCGCGCTCACCGCAGGCTTCCACTACGGCTTCTGGCTGCTCGCCGGGATCTGCGCCGCGGCGGTCGTCACCGTGCTCGCGCTCGTCCGCCGGGAGGAGCTGGCGCCGGGGGCGGAGTCGGTGCCGATCGCCGGCTAGTGACAACTTGTCACGAGCCGCGGGGCTCGGGCCGCCGGCGCGCGAAGCGCAGCGAGAGCACCTGGATCGCGAGCGCCGCGGCCGACGCGACCGCGAACGCCGGCAGCCCGAGCCGCGGCACCAGCGCCGCCGCCGCGAAGAAGAACGCGGCGAAGGAGAAGAGGCCGAGCACGAGGCCGCGGAGGACGTCGACCGCAGTTCGCGGCCCCTCGAGCCGGTGCGCCGAGACGGCGAGGATCGCGGTCAGGAGCGGGTAGGTGACGAGCAGCCCGGAGAGCCGCGGGCCGAGGAAGCGGGCGCTCTCGGTCAGCGCGACGACGACGCCCGTCCCCGCCGCCATCCGCAGCGGCAGCTCGTAGCGCGACGGCAGCAGCGCCTCGCCGCGCTCCCAGCGGACGGAGCCGAGGAGCGCGAGCCCGATCCAGAGGACGCAGAGGACGCCGGCGAGCAACGGCAGCAGCGGCAGCGGCAGCGCCGCCCGGAGCGGAGCGAGGCGCACGCCGGTCGCGACGGCGGCGAAGCCGAGCGACGCCGCGGCGACGGCGAGCGCGGGCCCGCGCCGGGCGAGCGCGAGATAGCCGAGACAGAACGCGACCTCCGCGGCGGCGCCGCCGAGCGAGCCGACCGCCGTCCCGGCCGCGAAGCGGCGTCCGTGCTCGAGCTCGATGAAGAACACCGTCGGGCCGGAGACGAGCGGCAACGCGATCAGCCAGCCCGCGACCGCGTCGCCCCACCGCCGCCCGGCGAGCGAGGCGAGCCCGATCAGCGCGGGCGTCACGACCAGCTTCAGCGCGAGCGCGCTCACGAGCGCACGCAGACGTACGCGGCGTGCGTGCGGCCGGCGCCGTACTCGGCGTCGCGGATCGAGAAGCCGGCGCGCTCGAGCATCGGCTCGAGCAGCCACGAGAAGGTCGAGTGCTCCGTCCGCAGGTGGGTCTCGAGCTCCGCGCGCGTCCAGCCGTGCTCGGGCCGCTCCGGCGCCGCCGCGAGCCACGCGTCGACGACCGCCTCGACCTCGTCCGGCCCGCACGAGAAGACGAGGTCGCGCAGGCGGAGGACGCCGCCCGGCCGTAGCAGCGCCGCGACCCGGGCGAGCGCGACGGCCTTCCACAAGTCCGGCAGGTGGTGCAGCGCATGGCGTGAGTAGACGGCGTCGGCGGGCGCGCCTGCGTGCTCGTAGGAGAGGAAGCCCGCCTGCACCCACTCCACCTCGACGTCACGGGCCCGCGCGGCTGCCAGCATCGCCGGCGACGGGTCGACGCCGACGACGCGGCGGAAGCGGCCGCCACGCGCAGCCGCCGCCGCGAGCGTCCCCGTGCCGGTGCCGAGCTCGACCAGCGTCCCGCCGGAGCCGAGCAGCGCGAGCTCCGCCGGGTCGAAGCCCGCCTTCGCGTCGTAGCCCGCGACGTACGCCGGATCGAGATGCTCCTCGCCGGCGAGCACCTGCTCGTCCGGGCGCCAGGCCATGTCAGATCCCGACGATGTCGTCTGGGCGCACCGGCACCCGCGCGAGCTCGCGGCCGGTCGCCGCGCGCAGCGCCGAGACGACCGCGGCCGTCGACACCACCGTCGGCGGCTCGCCGACGCCCTTCAGGCCGTACGGCGCGTCCGGCTCGGGGACCTCGACCAGCACCGACTCGACCGGCGGCATGTCGAGCGCGGTCGGGATCAGGTAGTCGGTGAAGCTCGCGTTCGTGATCAGCCCGCCGCGGGTCTGGATCTCCTCCATCAGCGCGAGCCCGATCCCCTGCGCGGTGCCGCCCTCGATCTGCCCGGCGACCGCCTGCGGATTGACCGCCTTGCCGACGTCCTGCGCGGTGCCGACCCAGACGATCCGCGTCAGCCCGAGCTCGACGTCGACCTCGGCCACGACCTTCATCGCCGAGACCGCGAAGGAGACGTGCGCCGGCATGCCGTCGACGATCTGGCCCGTCTCCGGATCGAGCGGATAGGTGCGCGGGTGCCGGTAGATCCGCTCGACGTCGACCTCGCCGCCGCCGCGCTCCTCACGCTCGGCGAGCGCCGCGCGGCAGGCGAGCTGGACAGCGCCCGCGGCCATCCACGTCATCCGCGAGGCGGACGAGGAGCCCGCGGAGTCGACCATCGCCGTCCCGGCCGGCGCGAGGCGCACGTCGCCGGTGCGGAGCTCGGTGCGCGCAACCTGCAGGATCACGCCGGTGACGCCCTGGCCGACCTCGGCGGCGGCGCAGTGGATCTCGGCCGAGCCGTCGGCGGCAAGCCGCACGCGCGCCGCGCAGTAGTCGTCGAAGCCCTCCGAGTAGCAGATGTTCTTGAAGCCGACCGCGAAGCCGACGCCGCGACGGACGCCCTGGCCGCGCGTCGTGTTGCCGGCGCCGCCGGGCAGCCGGATCGGGTCGCGCGGCAGCTCCTCGGGCGGCGGCGGCTCGAGCTCGGCGGCGCGCCGGATCACCTCGGCCGTCGGCAGCGCGCCCGTGATCCGCTGCCCGGTCGGCAGCCTGTCGCCGGGCGCGAGCGCGTTCCGCAGGCGCAGCTCGACCGGGTCGATGCCGAGCGCGTCCGCCAGCCGGTCCATCTGCGCCTCGGCGGCGAAGCAGGTCTGCACGGCGCCGAAGCCGCGCATGGCGCCGCAGGGCGGGTTGTTCGTGTAGACGCAGGTGCCCTCGATCAGCGCGTTCTCGACCGCGTACGGCCCGACCGCGAACGAGGCCGCGTTGGAGACGACGGCCGTCGACGAGGACGCGTAGGCGCCGCCGTCGAGCAGGATCCGCATCCGCACGTTGACGAGCTTGCCGTCGCGGTTGGCCCGGTGCTCGGCCCAGATCCGCGCCGGGTGCCGGTGCACGTGGCCGGTGAACGATTCCTCGCGCGTGTAGACGATCTTCACCGGCCGGTTCGTGTGCAGCGCGAGCAGCGCCGCGTGGATCTGCATCGAGAGGTCCTCGCGGCCGCCGAACGCGCCGCCGACGCCGGCGAGGTGGATCCGCACCTGCTCCGGCTCGAGCCCGAGGCAGGGCGCGACCTGGTCGCGGTCGACGTGCAGCCACTGGGTCGCCACGTGGACGTCGACGCCGCCCTTCCCGTCCGGCACTGCGAGCCCGGACTCCGGGCCGAGGAACGCCTGATCCTGGATCCCGAGCTCGTAGACGCCGCTGACCGCGACCTCGCCCTCCGCGTCCGGGTCGCCGTGGCGAATCACCATGTGGCGGACGACGTTCGGGCGCGGGTCCTCGCGGTGGCCGTGGCCCCAGGTCGTCCCGACCGGGTGCAGCGGCTCGCCCTCGGTCGCGCGCTCCATGTCGACCACCGGCTCGAGCGGCTCGTAGTCGACGACGATCGCCTCGGCCGCCCGGCGCGCCTGCTCCGGATGCTCGGCGGCGACGAGCGCGACGGCCTCGCCGAAGTAGCGGACGCGGTCGATCGCGAGCACGGGCTGATCGGGGAACTCGAGCCCGTACGTCTTGCGGCCGGGCACGTCCTCGTGCGTCAGCACGGCGTGGACGCCGGGCATCTTCAGCGCGGCGCCGAAGTCGATCGAGCGGATCCGCGCGTGCGGGAACGGGCTGCGGACGGTGTGGCCCCAGAGCATCCCCGCCGCGTGTAGGTCGCTCGAGTACGCGAACTCGCCCGTCACCTTCGGAATCGCGTCGGTCCGGCGTACGCGCTCGCCGACGCGGCCGAGCTCGAGCTGCCGCAGCGGCACGCTCACCGGCCGGCCGCCATCCTGACGGCGTCGAAGATCTTCGCGTAGCCGGTGCAGCGGCAGAGGTTGCCGGAGAGCGCCTCGCGGATCTCGTCGTCGCTCGGGTCCGGCACGCGCGCGAGCAGGTCGGCGGTCGCCATCACGAGCCCCGGCGTGCAGAAGCCGCACTGGACGGCGCCGGCCTCGACGAACGCCTCCTGGACGGGGTGGAGCTCGCCTTCGCGCGCCAGGCCCTCGACGGTGACGACCTCGTGGCCGTCCGCCTGCGCGGCGAGGACGAGGCAGGCGCAGACGAGGCGCCCGTCGAGGAGCACGGAGCAGGAGCCGCACTCGCCCTGCTCGCACGCGTTCTTCGAGCCGGGAAAGCCGAGCTGCTCGCGAAGCGCGAAGAGCAGCGACTCGCCCTCCCAGACGTCGGCCTCGACCTGCTCGCCGTTGACGGTGACCGCGATCCTCATGCCGTGCACCGTGCCAGCGCGCGGGCCGCGAGCACGCGCAGCGCGTGGCGGCGGTAGGCGGCGGTACCGCGGACGTCGTCGATCGGCGACGCGGCCTCGGCGACCCGCTCCGGCAGCGTCGCCGCATCCTCGTAACAAATTGTCACGAGCCCGGTGACCGGACCGGCCGAGCCGAACGAGGCGCGTACCTCGTCCCGCTCGCGGTCGACGGCGACGGCGAGCGAGCAGACGGCGATCACCATCGCGTTCCGCGGCCCGACCTTCATGAAGGTCTGCCGCGCGCCCGACGGGTGGACGAGGACGGCCGCGATCAACTCGTCCGGCTCGAGCGCGTTCCGCTTCGGGCCGACGAGGAACTCGGAGAGCGGCAGCGTGCGCGTGCCACGTGGCGAGGCCAGCTCGACCTCGGCGCCCTCGATCGCGAGCGGCGGCAGCGCGTCTCCGGCCGGCGAGGCGGTGCCGAGGTTGCCGCCGATCGTGCCGCGGTTGCGGATCTGCGGCGAGCCGACGGTGCGGGAGGCCTCGGCGAGCGCCGGCAGCAGCTCGGCGAGCGGGCCGCGCTCGGCCTCGGCGTAGGTCAGGCCGGCGCCGAGACGGAGCGTGCCGTTCTCGCGCGACCAGCCGCGCAACTCCGCGACCTCGTTCAGGTTCAGCAGCGTCTCCGGCCGCGCACGGTCGAAGTTGAGCTCGACCATCACGTCGGTGCCGCCCTGGATCGGGCGCGCGCCCGTCTCCGCGCGCAGGCGCAGCGCCTCGTCCAGGGTGCGAGGGGTCAGAACCTCCACTCCCGACAAGACTAGTACGCTCCGCGAGCGT
>DASSSQ010000062.1:0-2954 GCA_035708405.1 Gaiellaceae bacterium | reverse complement strand
GCGGGCGGCTTCTGGAGCCTGTTCGCGTCACGTCTGTTGCAGGGGCTCGGCAGCGGCTTCACGTGGGCCGGCGCATTTGCGTGGCTGCTCGCCGCCGCGCCGCGTGACCGCCGCGGCGAGCTGATCGGCAGCGCCATGGGCGCCGCCGTGTTCGGAGCGCTGTTCGGGCCGGTCGTCGGCGCGGCCGCCGCGCTCGCGGGCCGCGCGGCCGTCTTCGCGGCGCTCGCGAGCCTCGCCGTCGTGCTCGGCGCGCTGACGCTGCGCATCGAGTCCGTGCCGGAGGAGGAGCGCCCCTCGGTCTCCGCGGTCGTGCGCGCGCTGCGCAACCGCCTCTTCGTCGCCGGGCTCGCGCTGATGGCGCTCGCCTCGCTCCTCTTCGGCGTGCTCTCGACGCTCGCACCGCTGCACCTGGCGCGGGCCGGCTGGGGCGCGGCGGCGATCGGCGCGCTCTGGCTCGGCGGGGCGGCGCTCGAGACGGCCGAGTCTCCGCTGATCGGACGCCTCTCCGACCGGCGCGGCCGGCTCCTGCCGGTGCGCCTCGGGCTCGCGGCGAGCGTGCTCGTCGCCGCCGGTCTCGCCCTCGGGCTGCGTCCGCTCGGATACGCGCCGCTCGTCGTGCTCGGCGGGCTCGCGTTCGGGGCGCTCTTCACGCCCGCGTTCATCCTCATCTCCGACGGGGCGGAGCGCTCGCGGCTCGCGCAGGGGATGGCGTTCGGCGTGATGAACGCCGCATGGGCGCTCGGCGCGGTGATCGGGCCGGCGGCGGCGGGCGCGATCGCGGGCGTGACCGGGGACGCGGTCCCGTACGTGCTCGCAGCGGCGGCGTGCGCGGTCGCGCTCGCCGCCACGCGGTCACAGCATGAACGCGCCGCCGTTCTGGTCGATCGCCTGCCCGGTGACTCCCCGCGCGTCGGCTGAGAGCAGCCAGGCGACCGTTCCGGCGATGTCCTCCGGCTCGCTCATCCGCCGCAGCGGCACCTCGCTCATCGCCTGCGCGTAGGCCTCGTCGCGCGTCGTCCCCAGCGCCTCGGCCAGCAGGTCGATGCCCTCCCAGGCCATGTCCGTCGCGACCCAGCCGGGGCAGATCGCGTTCACCTGGACGTCGTCCGGCGCCAGCTCGGCGGCGAGGGAGCGGACGAGGCCGAGCAGGCCGGCCTTCGAGGCGGAGTAGCCGGTGTAGCCCGGCACGGGGATGCGGGCGAGGATGGAGGCGATCACGACGACGCCGCGCCGGCCGTCCGCCGCGAGCACCTGCTGGAGCGCACGAACACAGCGGTAGGTCCCGACGAGGTTCGTCTCCACGAGGTCGAAGAAGCGGTCGCCCTCGCCGGCCTCGTTCGGCCCGCCGATGCCGCTGTTCGCGACGAGCGCATGCACGGGGCCGTTCGCGTCGGCGGCTGCGTGGAACGCTTCGACCACCTGCGTGCCGTCGCGGATGTCGACGCCGCGCGTGAACGCGCCGCCGATCTCGTCCGCCGTCCGCTCGAGCGCCTCGACGCCGCGCGCGAGCAGGCTGAGCGTCGCACCCTCGCGCGCGAGGCGCCGCGCTATGGCCTTGCCGATTCCGCGCCCGGCTCCGGTGACGACGACGTGCCTTCCGTCCACCCGCTCGAATCTAGTCGCCTCGGCCACCAGCCCGCGCGACCGACGAGCGCGATCAGCGCCGGCACGAGCAGCGTGCGGACGAGGAACGCGTCGATGAGGATGCCGACCGCCATCGAGAACGCGAGCACGGCGAACGGCTCGATCGGGACCAGCGCGAGCAGCACGAAGCTGAGCGCGAGCGCGAGACCCGCGACGGTGATCGCGCGGCTCGCTCGCGGTGCCGCGTACGCGATCGCCTCGCGCAGCGGCCGCCGTTCCGCCTCCTGCCAGATCCTCCCGACGACGAAGAGGTTGTAGTCGGAGCCGAGCGAGACGAGCAGCACGCCGACCGCGACCGGCAGGTAGTACGGCAGCCCGCCGTAGCCGAGGGCGTTGAAGACGGTGCTCGTCAGGCCGAACGTCGCGGCGAGGCCGAGCCCGCTCGCGGCGAGCAGGTAGAGCGGCGCGATCAGTGCGCGCAGGAAGATCGCGAGGAAGACGAGGTTGACGAACGCCGCGCCGAGCGCAATCCGCCACAGCGACCGGTCGATCGCTCCGACGGTCTCGACGCCGAGCGCGCTCTCGCCCGCGAAGCCGGTGCTCGCGTTCGAGAGGCCGGCGCGCTGCAGCAACGACGGCAGGTCGCGCTGGACGCCGCGCAGCACGTCGAGCCCCGGCGCCTCCGTCGGCTCGCGCGCGAACACGAGCAGGTAGCGGGCCGCGTCGCCCTTGGCGGCGAGCGCGAGCCCGACGCGGTGCTCTGCAGCCGCCGGGGGACGGTCGGCCGGCCCGAGGACGGTCGCGACGCCTCGCTCCGCGCGCAGGCCCCTCTGCAGCTTGGCGAGCGCCGAGTGCTGCGACGAGAGCCCCGGCGAGCGCACGTCGAGCTCGGTCGGCGCGAGGATGCCGGGGGCGAAGCCCCGCTGTGCCTCGTCTGCGGCGCGCGCCACCGGGTTGCCCGAGGGGAGCGCCCGCTCGAGGGCGAGGCCGAGCCCGAAGTCGCGCAGCCCGAGCGCGGCGAAGGTGAGGACGACGAACGCGACCAGGACGATCGTGGCGGCGACGATCTTCCCGGTGGCGAAGTGGGAGATCCGCTCCCGCCAGCGACGGACGCCGACCGACCCGGTGTGCAGCCCCGGCCAGAACGCGGCGCGCCCGAGCAGCGCGAGCATCGCCGGCATGAAGGTGAGCGAGACGACGAGCCCGCAGAGCACGGTGATCGCCATCCCGGGCCCGAAGGCGTGGAAGAAGCCGAGCGTCCCGAGCAGCAGCGTCCCGACCCCGATGGCGACGAGCAGACCGGCGGCGAAGACGATCGGCCCGTAGCCGGCGGCGGTCTCGCGGACGGCCTCGGTGCGGCTCGCGCCGGC
>DASSSQ010000061.1:0-23333 GCA_035708405.1 Gaiellaceae bacterium | reverse complement strand
GAAGGGCAAGCAGATCTACACGCTGGATCTCGCGGCGCTCGTCGCGGGCTCGAAGTACCGCGGCGAGTTCGAGGAGCGCCTGAAGAAGGTGATGAAGGAGATCACCCAGCGCGGCGACATCATCCTGTTCATCGACGAGCTCCACAACCTCGTCGGGGCGGGCGCCGCCGAGGGCGCGATCGACGCGGCGTCGATCCTGAAGCCGGCGCTCGCGCGCGGCGAGCTGCAGACGATCGGCGCGACCACGCTCGACGAGTACCGCAAGTACCTCGAGCGCGACGCGGCGCTCGAGCGGCGGTTCCAGCAGATCCGCGTCGACGAGCCGTCGGTCGACGACACCGTGCAGATCCTGCGCGGCCTCCGCGACCGCTACGAGGCCCACCACCGCTGCAAGATCACCGACGACGCGCTGCGGGCCTCCGCCGTGCTCGCCGACCGCTACATCCAGGACCGGCATCTGCCCGACAAGGCGATCGACCTGATCGACGAGGCCGCCTCCCGGATGCGGATCCGGACGATGACCGCCCCGCCGCGCTACCGCGAGCTGGAGGAGGAGATCGACAAGGTCCGCAAGGACAAGGAGGAGGCGATCGAGAACCAGGAGTTCGAGAAGGCCGCCTCCCTGCGCGACAAGGAGCGCAAGCTCACGCACAAGAAGCGCGAGCTCGAGGAGTCCTGGCGGGAGAACGAGTCCGACGAGCAGCCCGAGGTCGGCGAGGAGGAGATCGCGGACATCGTCTCGATGTGGACCGGGATCCCGGTCTTCAAGCTGACCGAGGCGGAGTCGCAGAAGCTGATCCGGATGGAGGAGGAGCTGCACAAGCGGGTGATCGGCCAGCACCAGGCGATCGTCGCCGTCTCCAAGTCGATCCGCCGCGCGCGCGCCGGGATCAAGGACCCGAAGCGCCCGACCGGCTCGTTCATCTTCCTCGGCCCGTCCGGCGTCGGCAAGACGGAGCTCGCCCGCACGCTCGCCGAGTTCCTGTTCGGCGACGAGGACGCGCTGATCCAGGTCGACATGTCGGAGTACATGGAGAAGCACTCCGTCTCGCGCCTGGTCGGCTCGCCGCCGGGCTACATCGGCTACGACGAGGGCGGCCAGCTGACCGAGGCCGTGCGCCGCAAGCCGTACTCGGTCGTCCTGCTCGACGAGATCGAGAAGGCGCACCCGGACGTCTTCAACATCCTGCTGCAGATCCTCGAGGACGGGAAGCTGACCGACTCGCAGGGCCGCAAGGTCGACTTCCGCAACGTGATCGTGATCATGACCTCGAACATCGGCTCGTCCGCGATCTCGAAGAACCAGGCGCTCGGCTTCAACCTCAGCGACGAGGCGGGGCTCTCCTACGACGACATGAAGACGCGCGTGATGGGCGAGCTGAAGAAGGTCTTCCGCCCCGAGCTGCTGAACCGCATCGACGAGGTGATCGTCTTCCCGAAGCTGGCGAAGGACGAGATCCTGCAGATCGTCGACCTGATGCTGAACCGGCTGCGCGTGCAGATGGCCGAGCACGAGGTGACGATCGAGCTGACGCCGGAGGCGCGCGAGCTTCTCGTCGACAAGGGCTACGACCCGGCGATGGGCGCCAGGCCGCTCCGGCGCGCGATCCAGCGCTACATCGAGGACCCGCTCGCCGACTTCGTCCTCGGCCGCAGCCTCGAGCCCGGCTCGACAATCGTCGTCTCGCGCAAGGACGCCGAGGACGTCGACATCGCCGTCGTCCCGCCCGCGGTGCCCGCCGAGAAGGTGACGGTGCCGCCGGACGAGCCGTCGGCCGAGCTCGACGAGGAAGAGCCGGACGAGTAGCTAGTCGCGAGGGTCGGCGTCCTCGGCGATCTCGCCGGCGACGCCGGTCTTGGCGACGACCCGGTAGCGGCCGCGGTCGGCGACGAGCCGCTCGATCGGCTGCTCGTGGCCGGGCCGCACCGCGAACTGCCGCGGATCGGAGCGCAGGCGCTCGTACTCGGGCAGCGTCAGCCGGATCCGCTGCACGCAGGTCTCGTCGGCGCACTCGCAGACGAAGTCGATGCCGTCCTCGGCGGTGCCCGTGCGGCGGCCGAGCTCCTCGAGCCGCTCGTTCACCACCCGGAAGAGCACCTCGTTCTGCGCCAGCCGCTCCTCCCGACCCATCGGGCCGACTCTACCCTGTTGAGGAATATCTGACGAGGTTGCCGGCCGGTGCCCACTGGACGCGGGGGGGCGAGCGCACTTAGCCTTCGCCCGCGTGGCTGGCGTCTTCAGCATCGGCTCGGCCGCGCGGCTCCTGCGGGTTCCCCCGGCCACGATCCGCACCTGGGAGAAGCGCTACGGGATCGTCGTCCCGCTGCGGACGAGCGGCGGCCAGCGCCTCTACACGCAGGAGCAGCTCGAGCAGCTGCGCTTCGTCGTCGAGCGGATCGGCACCGGCATGCGCCCCGGCGAGGCGCACCGGCTGCTGCGCGAGTCGGCGACCGCGCTCGAGCTCGAGCTGCCGTCGAGCGCGCGGGCGCCCGCGGCGGCGCGTGCCGCGGTCGAGCCGCTCGCGCGCGGGCTCTCCGACGAGGGGCGCTTCAACCTGCGGCTGCTCGTCTCGGAGCTCGTCTCGAACAGCGTCCGCCACGCGGGCCGCCGCCGCGGCGGCGTCGTGTGCCTGCGCGCGCGGCTCGAGCCGGACCGCGTCCACGTCGAGGTGCAGGACGCCGGCAGCTTCGACTGGCGGACGCCGCCGACGCCGCGGGTCGTCGAGGGCGACGAGTCCGGCCGCGGCCTGCCGCTCGTCGCCGCGCTCTCGAGCCGCTGGGGCCTCACGTTCGACCGCGGCACGACCGCCTGGTTCGAGCTGCCGCGCGCGTGACGTCGTCCGCGGCGATTTGTTTGCGGACAAATCGCGATTTATCCGGGCGGGCGCGCCGCCGATGGGACGGACGGCGTATTTCTCGAAGAAGGAGCATCGTTGCCCAAGCATCTGCGGCGGTCGATCGCGGTCCTCGCGACGGCCCTCCTGGCGGTGGGCGTGGCCGGTCAGGCCCGCGCGTCCCGCGACGTGAGCGGCGGCACGCTCAACGTCGACCTCGCGACCGACGTCGACTCGACCGATCCCGCCCTCGCCTACCTGAACACGAGCTGGGAGATCGAGTACTCGACCTGCCTCAAGCTCGTCAACTACCCGGACGCCGAGGCGCCGAAGGGCTCGACGCTCGTCCCCGAGGCCGCGGCCGGCCTGCCGCGCGTCTCGAACGGCGGCCGGACCTACGACTTCGACGTCGACGCCGGCTTCACGCGCTTCTCGAACGGCGAGCGCGTGACGGCGCGGAGCTTCGCGCATGCGTTCCAGCGGATCCGGAGCCCGCGGCTCGAGTCGCCGGCGACGCAGTTCGTCTCCGACGTCACCGCCGTGCACGCGCGCGGCTCGCATCTCGTCGTCACGCTGGCGAAGCCGGCGCCGGACTTCCTCGCGCGGATGGCGATGCCGTTCTTCTGCGCGGTGCCGGCCGGCCTCGGGACGCCCACAGGCGGCGTGCTGACGCCGCCGTCCGCGGGGCCGTACTACGTCGCCTCGCGCGTCCCGAACCGCTCGATCGTGCTGAAGCGGAACCCGTACTACAAGGGACCGCGGCCGCACAACCTGGCGGAGGTCGACTACACCGTCGGCAACGACCAGGAGGCGACGCTGCTGCGCGTCGAGAAGGGCGAGACCGACTACGCGGCGGGCGGCGTCCCGCCGACGGCGTACGCACCGCTGGCGCAGAAGTACGGCATCAACAAGGGTCGGCTCTTCGTCCGTCCGCTGCTCGGCATCCAGTACTTCGCGTTCAACACGCAGCGGCCGATCTTCAAGGGCAACGTGCCGTTGCGGCGGGCGATCAACTTCGCGATCGACCGTCACGCGATGCTGATCCAGGCCGGCTTCCTCTCCGGCAGGCGCGCCGACCAGATCCTGCCGCCGGGCCTCTCCGCCTACCGCAACGCCGACCTCTACCCGCTCGCCGGGCCGAACCTGGCGGCGGCGCGGAAGCTCGCGGCCGGGCACACGCGCGGCGGCAAGGTCGTCTTCTACACCTCGAACCGCGGCTCGTCGCCGGCGATCGCGCAGATCCTCCAGTACGACCTGAAGCAGATCGGCCTCGACGTCGAGACGCAGATGTTCCCGACCGCGGTGCAGCTCTCGAAGATGGGCACGCGCGGCGAGCCCTACGACATCGGCTCGCACAGCTGGGCGGCCGACTACGCCGACCCGTACGACTTCGTCAACGTGCTGCTCGACGGATCGAAGCTGCAGGACTCCGGCAACGTCGACTTCGCGTACTTCGACGACCCGACGTACGTGAAGCGGATGGGCCAGGCCTCGCTGCTCGCCGGGCCGGCGCGCGACGTCGCCTACGGCAACCTCGACGCGGACATCATGCGGAACGAGGCGCCGTGGGCGGTGCGGGCGAACATGAACAACCGCATCGTCGTCTCCGGGCACGTGGGCTGCTTCGCCTACAACCCGATCTACGCGGTCGACCTCGCGGCGCTCTGCCGCAAGCACTGAACAACCGGTGCCTGAACAACCGGTGCCTGCCTGAACAACCGGTGCCAGGCACGTGCCAGGCACGTGCCTGGCACCGGTGGTGGACCTACGTGTCGGCGACGGTCCCGTCCCAGGGGCCGTCGCCGGCGAGCCACTCCAGCGCGAGGTGGCGCTCGGAGGCGATCGAGAGCGCGAGCGAGCGCTGCGTCTCGTCGAGGTGGCGATAGATCTTGCCGAAGGCCGGGAAGTCGCCGCGGAGCGGCGCCGGCAGGAGGCCGGTCTCGTAGCCGCGCATCGCCGTCGCCGCGACGAGCTGGTCGAACGAGCGCCAGCGCTCCGGCAGCTCGATCGACGTGTCGTCCTGCAGCAGCGCCGTCCGGGCGCGCCAGTGCCAGAGCCGTGCCGTCTCACGCGCCCGCTCGACCTCCTCGGCCGGCCGGAGCTCGCCGCCGCCGAGCTCGAGCCCGCGGGCGAGTGCGACGTGGTCGAACGGCGCGTCGTAGGGCGGGAGCGGGTCGATCAGGCCGAGCGCCCACGCGAGCGCGCCGAGCGCCTCGCCGCGCCAGAGCGCGTCCGTCAGCTCCTGCGGCTCCCATTCGGCCGGCGGCCGGGAAAGGAGCCGCAGCTCGGCCGGCGAGAAGGGCGGGTCGCCCGCGGGCGGCGGGTCGCCGGCAGCGACGAGCACGAGCGCCCGCAGCGCCGAGGCGCGGCCGGCGGCCTCCTTCGCGTCCCGGATCCTGGCGCGTCGCGCGAGCGGCATCGGCAGGGAGCGTATCTCGACACGAAAACGTTGCATTCGGCGTCTGCCGCGCTCCGTACGATGGACGGATGGCGAAGGTCGCGGTCAAGCACGCGTGCACCGAGTGCGGCTACGCCTCGATGCGCTGGCTCGGACGCTGCCCGGGCTGCGGCGCGTTCAACACGCTCGTCCCGGAGCTGCCCGCCGTCGCCGCCCTCGCCGAGCGCGCGCGGACGCCGCTGCGGCTCGTCGAGGTGCAGGCGGAGGAGGCCGACCGGATCCCGACCGGCGTCGCCGAGCTCGACCGCGTCCTCGGCGGCGGCCTCGTCCCGTCATCGCTCGTGCTCGTCGGCGGCGAGCCCGGAGTCGGCAAGTCGACGATGCTCCTGATGGCGCTCCGCTCGATCAGCCGCGAGCGCCGCGTCCTGCTCGTCAGCGGCGAGGAGTCGGCCGCCCAGGTGAAGCTGCGCGCCGACCGCATCGGCGGCTGCGAGCGGATCGAGATCCTCGCCGAGACCGAGCTCGAGGCGGTCTGCGCGACGCTCGAACGTGAGCGGCCGGAGGTGTGCGTGATCGACTCGGTGCAGACGCTCTACTCGTCGGAGCTCGGCTCCGCGCCCGGCTCGGTCGGTCAGGTGCGCGAGGCGGCGTCGCGCCTGCTGCGCGTCGCCAAGGAGTCCGGCGTCGCCACCTTCCTCGTCGGCCACGTGACCAAGGACGGCGCCGTCGCCGGGCCGCGCGTGCTCGAGCACCTCGTCGACTGCGTGCTCCAGTTCGAGGGCGACCGCTATCACGAGCACCGGATCCTGCGCGCGGCCAAGAACCGCTTCGGCTCGACGAACGAGCTCGGCGTCTTCGAGATGACCGGTGCCGGGCTCGTCGGCGTCCCCGACCCCTCGGCGCTCTTCGGCAAGACGCAGCCGGGCGAGGTCGGCGCCGCGGTCGCCTGCGCGCTCGAGGGGACGCGGCCGCTCTTGCTCGAGGTTCAGGCGCTCGTCTCGCCGACCGACCTCGCGATGCCGCGCCGCGTCGGCACCGGCGTCGACCCGAAGCGGCTGGCGATGATCGTGGCAGTGCTCTCGCGGCACGCCGGGATCGCGCTCGGCCAGGCCGACGTCTTCGTCAACGTCGCCGGCGGCGTGCGGATCGACGAGCCCGGCGCCGACCTCGCGGTCGCGCTCGCGATCGCCTCGGCGGCGCGAGGCGTCGCCGTCCACGACGGGCTCGCCGCCTTCGGCGAGGTCGGACTGACGGGCCGGCTGCGGCCCGCGACGCAGGCCGAGCGGCGGCTCGAGGAGTGCGGCAAGCTCGGGCTGCGCGCCGCGCTCGCGCCGGCGGGGACTCGTGCGCCGGCGGGGCTGCGCGTCGTCGCGGCGGACACCGTCCGCCGCGCCGTCGCGGCGGGGCTCGCCGCGGCGGAGACAACTGCCGCCTGAGCAGGGACTTTCTGCAAAATCCCTGGAAAAGCTGGTCTTTTTCGCGAGTTTCTGGTATCCTGTCTCTCCTGTTCGCCGGTCCGCAGCTCGGGCCGGCGTCTTGGCGACTACGACGCGAAAAGAGGGGAACGGCTTGTACAAGGTCGGCGACAAGGTGGTGTATCCGCACCACGGCGCAGGGACGGTCGTGAAGCGGGAGGAGCGCGAGGTCCTGGGCCAGAAGCGCGAGTACCTCACGATCCAGATCCTTCACAACGACATGACGGTTCAGGTCCCTGCGGACAACGCCGAGAAGGTCGGCCTGCGCGGCGTGATCGACGAGCAGCAGGTCGCGCGCGTGCTCGAGTACCTGACGAGCGGCGGCACGCAGATGCCGAAGAACTGGAACCGGCGCTTCAAGCACAACCGCGACAAGATGAAGACCGGCGACATCTTCGAGCTCGCCGAGGTGGTGCGGAACCTGTCGCTCCGCGACCACGAGAAGGGCCTCTCGACCGGCGAGAAGCAGATGTTCGTCAAGGCGAAGAAGATCCTCGCGTCCGAGCTGATGTACGCCAAGGGCATGGACGAGGACGAGTGCGCGGAGTGGCTCGAGGGCGTGCTCACGAGCGCCGACGGCAACGGCAAGAAGGCCGCGAAGCCGAAGGCGACGAAGAGCGCCGCGGCCAAGGCCGCCGTCTAGCGATTCCTCTGCGGGTGCCGGGTGCGCGCCGGCGCGCCCGGCGCCTAGAGTCTCCGCATGTCTGTCTGGGCCGTCCTGGTCGCGGCCGGGCGCGGCGAGCGCCTCGGCGACGAGCGCCCGAAGGCGTTCGCGCGCCTCGGCGACCGCGTCCTGCTCGCGGAAAGCCTCGAGCGGCTCGACGCGAGCGAGTGGGTCGAGGCGATCGTCGTCGTCGCCCCGCCCGAGTGGGAGGAGGCGGTGATCGTCCTCGCCGAGGAGCTCGCCGCGGGGAAGGTCGCCGCGTCGGTGACCGGCGGCGCGACACGCGCGGCGTCGGTGCGGGCCGGCCTCGCCGAAGTGCCGGAGGAGGCCGCGGTCGTCCTGGTGCACGACGCGGCGCGGCCGCTCCTCCCCGACGAGGTCGTCGGCCGCGTGCTGCAGCCGCTCTCCGAGGGCTTCGACGGCGCCGTCCCCGGGCTGCCGGTCGCGGACACGATCAAGCGGGTGCGCTCCCGGGCCGTCGTCGAGACGCTCGACCGCAGCGAGCTCGTGGCGGTGCAGACGCCGCAGGCGTTCGTCGCGGCGACGCTGCGGGCCGCCCTGGCAAGTGACAACTTGTCACAAGCGACGGACTGCGCATCGTCGGTCGAGGCGGCGGGCGGCCGCGTCGCCGTCGTCGAAGGCGACCCGCGGCTGCTGAAGATCACGACGCCCGCCGACCTCGCGCTGGTGGAATCGTGGCTGTGAGCCACGTCGTCTTCGACGTCGGCGAGACGCTCGTCGACGAGACCCACGCCTGGGAGCGGCTCGCCGACGAGGCACGCGTGCCGCGCTTCACGCTGATGGGCGTGATCGGCGGCCTCGCCGCGCGCGGCGAGCCGCACGGCCGGGTCTGGGAGCTGCTCGGCGTCGATCCGCCCGCCGAGCCGGTCGCGCCCGGCGGCTCGGACCTCTATCCGGACGCGCTGCCGTGCCTCGGCGAGCTCCGCGACGGCGGCTACCGGCTCGGCGCGGCCGGCAACATGCCGGAGTCCTTCGAGCAGACGGTACGCGCGTACGTCGACTTCACCGGCTCGTCGCGCCGCTGGGGCGTCTGGAAGCCGGACGCGGGCTTCTTCGAGCGGCTCGCGGCCGAGGCGGGCGAGGAGCCGGAGCGGATCGCCTACGTCGGCGACCGCGTCGACAACGACGTCCTGCCTGCGCAGCGGGCGGGCATGTTCGCCGTTCACGTGCGGCGCGGCCCGTGGGGACACATGCACACCCCTCCGCCGGGGACGCCGCAGATCCGCTCGCTCGCAGAGCTGCCCGAGGTGCTCGCGCGTGCCTGAGCTCAGGATCGGGCTCGGCGTCGACGCGCACGCGCTGGCGGCGGGAGTGCCGCTCGTCCTCGGCGGCGTCCTCCTCGAGCATCCGTCCGGCCTCGCCGGCCACTCCGACGGCGACGTCGTCGCGCACGCGCTGATCGACGCGGTGCTCGGCGCCGCCAACCGCGGCGACATCGGCACGCTCTTCCCTTCCGGCGACGCGAGCTTCCGCGGCGCGTCGTCGCTCGACCTGCTCGCGCGGGCGTACGAGCTCGTCCGCGGCGACGGCTGGCGGCTCGTCAACGCCGACTGCGTCGTCGTCGGAGAGCGGCCCCGGATCGGCCCGCACCGAGCCGAGATGGCCGCGCGGCTCGCGGCCGCGATGGAGGTCGAGCCGGAGCGGATCGCCGTCCGCGCGACCACCACCGATCGCCTCGGCTTCACCGGCCGCGAGGAGGGGCTCGCAGCGCAGGCGGTCGCGCTGCTCGAGCGGCCGGATCGGTAGCAGCCGCGCCGACTGGCAGGATTGGACGGATGGCCTTTCCGGACAGTGGCAGCTACGTCATGGCCAGCCGCGTCGTCGCGAGCCCGGTCGGGCCGCTGACGCTGGAGGCCTCGTCGGCGGCGCTCTGCAGCGTCCGCTTCGGCGCGTACGGCCCGAAGCGGGGACTGTCCCCGGTTCTGGACCGTACGGAGGCGCAGCTCGAGTCGTATTTCGCGGGTGAGCTGACCGAGTTCGACCTGCCGCTCGAGCTCGCCGGCACCGAGTTCCAGCGCCGCTGCTGGCTAGCGCTCGCGACGATCCCCTACGGGCAGACGGTCAGCTACGGCGAGCAGGCGCGCCGGCTCGGCCTCGGCCCGGACGCCGCGCGAGCCGTCGGCGCCGCCAACGGCCAGAACCCGCTGCCGCTCGTACTGCCGTGCCATCGCGTGATCGGCGCCGACGGATCGCTGACCGGCTTCGGCGGCGGCCTCGCGACGAAACGGTTCCTGCTCGAGCACGAGGGCGCGCTGCTGCCGCTCGGCTCGTGACAACTTGTCACTAGCCCGGCAGCGTGGCGACCCCGTCCGCGACGACGACCAACCCGTCCCGCGCCAGCGAGCGTACGGCCTCGGCATCCGCCGGATCGTCGCCCGCGGCGACGGCACGAAGCGCGCGGGCGCGCCGCTGTCGGAACGAGCCCTCGAACCGCGACTGCTTGCGCAGCGGCTCGTAGCGTCGCCCGCGCGAGGGGCAGCCGGCCGCCAGCGGACAGACCCCGCAGCGCGGGACACGGGCGAGGCAGATCGTCGCGCCGAGGTCGAAGAGCGCCTGCGCGCAGGAGCCGTCGAACGACTCGCCGGTGCGCTCGCGGACGCGGCCGATGTTGACGTCGACCGGCAGCACCGGCTCGCCGTAGGCGAAGTTGCGGATCGCGTCCGCGGTGTAGCGGCCGACTCCGGGCAGCTGCGTCAGATCGTCCGGCCAGCCCGCATGCGCCACCTGCTGCGCCGCCCGGTACAGGCTGACGGCCCGCCGGTTGTAGCCGAGCCCCTGCCACTCGCGGATCACGTCGCCCGCCGGCGCGGCCGCGAGCGCCTCCACCGTCGGCCATCGCTCGAGCCAGGCGAGGTACCGTGGCAGCACCCGCTCGACCTGCGTCTGCTGGAGCATCACCTCGGAGACGAGGATCGCGTACGGATCGCGCGTGCGGCGCCAGGGCAGGTCGCGGCCGCAGGCCTCGAACCAGGCGAGCAGCTCGGCCTTCACTCGCGCGAGTCTAGTTGCCGGTCAGCCAGAGATTGAGGAAGCGGATCTTCGAGCCGGCGAAGAGGCCGAAGGTGATCTTGCGCCGGCCGTCCTTCGAGCTGAAGACGCCGTAGCAGGATCCGGGCTTCTTGCCGCAGGCGTACGGCCGCGAGGCCTCGAACGAGTCCTCGTAGTGGTTCCGGATGCTCTGGCCGATCGCGCGCGGCTTCCGCGTTAGGACGGGGCCGAGGCGCGACTCGCGGTCGGTCGGGTCGGCGAAGATCAGCGACCAGACGACCGGCTGCCGTGTCCCCTTCGGCCCGACCTGCGCCGCGACGTGCCAGACCTTCCCCTTGCCCCAGACGGCGACATGGTGGTGCGACGAGGGCGTCTCCAGGATCGTCTTGACCGCCAGCTCGGACATGCCCTTCAGCTCGAGGCCGTCGAGCAGCGTCGGCTTGCCGAGCGCGGCGAGCAGCGCCTGCGGAGACTTGCCGAGCAGCACCTTCCCGTTGACGGCTCCCGTGGCGAGATCGAACCGCGTCGACGTGGGAGCGGTGGCGGCGCCGGCCGTGGCGGCGACCGAGGCGAGCGAGGCGGCGACGATCGCCGCGGCGAGCAGTTTGTGCATGCGGACACGCTAGCGGCAACTGCGCGGAGTCGCCGGGCCCGGGCCGAGCCGGAGGCCGTAGCGCCGGGCGAGCCGCACGAGGTCGGCGCGGTAGACCTGCATGTCGGCGCGCGTCCAGTCGCCGTGGGTCTGGCAGCGCCACGCGCGGTAGCGCTCGCGGTGGTACGGGCTCGAGGTCGACTCGTTGTGGCCGATCACGTCGGCGAGCGGGATGTGGAAGCGCGCCGCGAGCCAGAGCGTCAGCCGCAGCGACGCCGCGAGCTGCCGCCGGTCATGGAGGATCTCGGCGTCGGAGGCGCCGACGTGCTCGATTCCGATCGCCGTCCAGTTGAGCCCGACCGTGTGCCGGCAGATCACGCCGAGCGGCACGAGCTGGTAGATCGTCCCGTCCCGGTCGACGACGAAGTGCGCGCACGTGCCGGGCAGCTCGTGCAGCTCCGGGTCGGGCGTGTCGGCGGCGAACGTGTTCCAGACCGACGTGAAGGAGGTCGAGACCGAGACGTGCTCGACGATCACGTGCGGATGCTCGAGCCGCCAGGTCGCGATCCCGTAGTGCCGGCGCGCGTAGGCGGCGGTCTCGGCCTTGCGCGCGGCCGGAAACGGGATCGGTCGCTGGACGATGTGCGGCCGCGGCACCGGCGCGAGCAGCGCCGCGGCGGCGGCGAGGACGGCTACGCTCACTCCTCCATCTTGGCGGCGTCGGCGACCGCCTGCAGGAGGTCGTCCGGGCCGAACGGCTTGAAGAGCGTCGCCTCGGTGCCGACGCGCGACGCGCCGTAGCTGCCGGTGACGAACAGCACGGGCTGCTCGGGCCGCAGCTCCCGCGCCTTGCGTGCGACGATGTCGCCGTCGATCCCCGGCATGACGATGTCGAGGACGAGCAGGTCGAACGGGTGATCCTCCGCGAGCCGCAGCGCCGCGTAGCCTTCCGCGGCGACCTCGATATCGTGGCCGGCGCGGCGCAGCTCGAACGCCATGAACTCGGCCAGCGCAGGGTCGTCTTCTGCGATCAGGAGACGCACGAGTCGTTCCTTTCCGTCCGCCGAGTAGATTCAACCCGTATGAGGAAGGTGCGCTTCGCGCCGAGCCCGACCGGGTCGCTGCACGTGGGCAACGCGCTGTCCGCGGTCGCGAACCGCCGGCTCGGCGACTGGCTGCTGCTGCGGATCGACGACACCGACGCCGCGCGCAACGTGCCCGGCGGCGAGCAGGCGATCCTCGACGATCTCGCCTGGCTCGGCGTCGGCTGGGACGAGGGCCCGGTACGCCAGAGCGAGCGGCAGGAGCTCTACCGCGAGGCGGCTCGGCGGCTCGGCGGCGACCGCTTCGGCCGGGTCACGCTCCTGCGCGAGGACGGCACCGCCACCTATCAGCTCGCCTCCGTCGTCGACGACGCGGCCTTCGGGATCACGCACGTCGTCCGCGGCTCGGACCACCGGCCGAACGAGGAGCTGCACCGCCGCCTGCACGAGGCGCTCGGGACGACGCCGCCGGAGGTGATCCACCACGGCCTCGTCCTGCGGCCGGAGGGCGGCAAGCTCTCGAAGCGCGATCCGTTCTCGTCGATCGCCGACCTGCGTGCGGCCGGCATCCCCGCCGAGGCGGTGCGCGCCTATCTCGAGGAGCTCGGGCTGCCGAAGCACGACGTCCGCTACGACCTGAAGCGGGTCCGCCGGCTCGCGGTCGAGGCGATCGGCGCGCTGCCCGACGGCGAGCTGGCGGCGCGGGTCGGCGTTGCGCTCGAGCTCGTGCCCGCGCTGCGCGGCGCACGCGACCTCGTCGAGGCGCGCGCGTTCGCGGACGCGATCCTGGCGGCGCCGGAGCCGCGGCGGACGGATGCGCCGGAGACGCTCGAGCGCTTCCGCGAGCTGTACGGCTCGCTCGAGCCGCGCGCCCTCGTCCGGGAGCTGAAGGCGGTTGGCGGCGACCTGCGCGCGCTGCGGCGGGCGCTGACCGGCAGCGATCGCGGCCCCGAGCTCTGGGCGGTGATCGCCGCGCTGCCGCCGGAAGAGACGATGCGCCGGATCGGCGCGGCGCTCTAGGCTTCCCGCGTGCGCCTCTACTCGACGCTGCAGCGCGGCCTCGTCGACCTGCCGGCGCCGCCGGGGCCCGTCCGCATCTACTCCTGCGGGCCGACGGTCTACGCGCGCGTCCACGTCGGCAACGCGCGGCCGTTCGTCGTGCCGATCTGGCTGCGGAACTGGCTGCGCGAGCGCGGCTACGAGTCGGTGCTCGTCCACAACATCACCGACATCAACGACAAGATCTACGACGCCGCGCCCGGTGCGAGCGCCGACCTCGCCGCGCGCGCGACCGCCTGGTACCTCGAGGACACGGCCGCGCTCGGGATCGGCATGCCGGACCACCTGCCGAAGGCGACCGAGACGGTGCCGCAGATCGTCGCGTTCGTCGAGGCGCTGATCGCCGCCGGCCACGCCTACGCGGTCGAGGGCGACGTCTACTTCCGCGTCGCGAGCGACCCCGGCTACGGCCGGCTCTCGCGGCAGCGGCCGGAGCAGATGGAGGACGAGGAGCGGAATCCGCGCAAGGAGGACCCGCGCGACTTCGCGCTCTGGAAGGCGAACAAGCCCGGCGAGGACACCTGGTGGGACTCGCCGTGGGGCCGCGGCCGGCCCGGCTGGCACATCGAGTGCTCGGTGATGGCCGAGGAGCTGCTCGGGCACGAGTTCGAGATCCACTGCGGCGGGCTCGACCTCGTCTTCCCGCACCACGAGAACGAGCTGGCGCAGTCGCGCGCGCTCGGGCACGAGTTCGCGCGGATCTGGATGCACAACGGCATGCTCGAGTTCGTCGGCGAGAAGATGTCGAAGTCGGTCGGCAACGTGACGACGCTGCACGACGCGCTCGCGCGCTGGGGCCGCGAGACGATCCTGCTCTTCTTCATGACCGCGCACTGGCGCAAGCCGCTCGACTTCTCCGAGGAGACGATGTCTCAGGCTGGGTCCCAGGTCGAGACTTTCCGGAACGCGCTGCTCGGCGAGGGGCGCGAGGCGCCGGCGGGGGAGTGGGAGCGGCTTGCGGCGGTGCTGGACGACGACTTCAACACGCCCGACGCGCTCGCGCTCCTGCACGAATGGCGTGCCGCCGGTCTGCTCGAGCTCGTCCGCCGCGGCCTCGGGCTCTTCGGGCTCGGCTCGCTCGGCGTGCGCCAGGAAGCGCCGGTCGAGCTCGTCGAGCTCGCGGAAGGGCGGCTGCAGGCGCGCCGGAGTCGCGACTTCGCCGAGGCCGACCGGCTGCGCGACGAGATCGCGGCCGCCGGCTGGGAGGTGCGCGACGAGGACGGCGGCTTCCGGCTCGTCCGCCGGGCATGACCGCCGAGCAGGTCTACGGTCGGCGCGCGGTGCGCGAGGCGCTGCGCGGCCGGCGCGAGGTGCTCGAGCTGTGGGCGACCGACCGGGCGGTCGCCGCCGAGGACTGGCTGCGGGCGCAGGCGAAGCCGCGCGTTCAGGTGAAGCCGGACCGCGAGCTCAGCGAGGCGGCGGGCACGCGCGACCACCAGGGCGTGCTCGGCTTCTGCGAGCCGTACCGTTACGCCGACGCCTACGAGCTGGCGGCCGCCGAGCGCCCGCTGCTCGCCGTCCTCGACCAGGTGACCGATCCGCACAACCTCGGCGCGGTCGTCCGGAGCGCCGAGGGCGCGGGGGCGACCGGCGTCGTCGTGCCGGCCCACCGCTCGGCGACCGTCACCGCCGCCGTCTGCCGAGCCTCCGCCGGCGCCGTCGAGCATCTGCCCGTCGCGGTCGTCACCAACCTCGCGCGCTACCTGAACGAGGTCAAGGGAGCCGACCTGTGGGTCTACGCCGCCGTGGGACAGGCTCCGCAGGCGATGTGGCAGGCCGACCTCTCGGGCGGGCTCGCGCTCGTCTTCGGCGCCGAGGGTCGCGGCCTGCGTCCGCTCGTGCGCCGCGCCTGCGACGACGCCGTGGCGATCCCGCTCGCCGGGCGCACCGAGTCGCTGAACGTCAGCGTCGCGGCGGCCGTCCTGCTCTACGAGGCGCGCCGGCAGCGCGCGCGCTCGTGACAACTTGTCACTAGGCATGGGCGGCGGGACGCTCTACCTCTTCGACGGCTACAACCTGCTCCACGCCGGCGCGTTCGAGGACGCGCGCGAGCTCGTGGACGTCCTGGCGAGCTTCGTCGCGCTGCGCGGCGCCCGCGGCGTCGTCGTCTTCGACGGCGTCGGCGACGACCTGGAGCTCGGGCCGCTCGCCGTCCGCTACGCACCCGACGCCGACACGCTGCTCGAGCGGATCGCGGTCGAGCGACGCTCGCACGAGCAGGTCGTGCTCGTCTCCTCCGACGTGGCCGTCCGCGAGACAACCGGCCTCCAGGTCGCAAAGCTCTCCTCGGCGGGCTTCCTGCGCGAGCTGCCGCCCGTCGAGCACCGCGAGCAGCGCCGCTCCGCGCTCGCGGACCGGCTCGACCCGGAGACCCGGGCACGGCTCGAGCGCCTCCGCCGGGCCCGCTGAACCCTACGGTCCTGTCCTTTTGCAAGGAGCTTGTAAATCCATGCGGTCCTTGCTATCTTCTGCCTCAACTTCAGGGTGAGACTTCGGAATCGACGCAGGGAGAGCGAGCCGGAGAAGCCCGCAAATACCGGGGGAATGATGTCCGTTCGTACGGCCACCGCAGCAAAGACTCAGCAGAAGGCTCAACGGGAGCTAGAGGATCTGCAGCTGGTTCTGAAGGCGCGGAACGGCGACGGAACCGCGCTCGACTATCTGATCCGGCGCTACACGGGCTTCGTCCGGCTGAAGGCCAGCTCGTACTTCCTGGCCGGCGGCGACGGCGACGACCTGATCCAGGAGGGACTGATCGGTCTCTACAAGGCGGTGCGCGACTTCCGCCCCGACAAGGAGACGTCGTTCCGCAGCTTCGCCGAGCTCTGCGTGACACGGCAGATCATCACGGCGATCAAGACCGCGACGCGCTTCAAGCACGCGCCGCTGAACACGTACGTCTCGTTCAGCCACACGCCGGCGGGCCAGGACTCCGACAGCGAGTGCACGCTCGGCGACGCGCTGCCGGGGCCCGGCGTCGACGACCCTGCGATCTGCGTGATCTCGACCGAGGAGCTGCAGAGCCTCGTCTTCTGCCTCGGCACCGGTCTCTCGCAGCTCGAGGCGGACGCGCTTCGCCTCTACCTCGAAGGCGAGTCGTACGAGACGATGGCCGAGCGGCTCGGCTGCGACACGAAGACGATCGACAACGCGCTCCAGCGGGTCAAGCGCAAGGTGCTGACCCACCAGCGCGGGCGCGAGGTCCCGGTCTAGTCGAGCCGGTCGGGGCGGCGCGCGGCCGTCTCCGCGTCGAGCCGCTCCCGCGCCTCCCTGCGCAGCGCCGCCGACTCCCCCGCGGCGGCGCGCGCGATCGTCTCGCGGAGCAGCTGCGGCAGCGCGGTCGGATCGAGCGGCTTCGAGAGCGCCGCGAGCGCGCCCAGGTCGAGCCCCTCCCGCCGCAGGCCCGGATCGCCGACGCCGGTCAGCACGACGACCGGGATCGGCTCGGTGCGCGGGTCGGCCTGCAGCTCGTCGAGCACCTCCCACCCGTCCAGCCCGGGCAGCAGCAGGTCGAGCAGGATCGCGTCCGGCAGCTCCGCGCGCGCGAGGTCGATGCCCTCGTCGCCGTCGCCCGCCTCCAGCACCTGGAAGCCCTCGAGCTCGAGGTTGACACGGCAGAGCAGGCGCATCGCCTCGTTGTCGTCGATGACGAGGACCTTCTCCATTTCCGCCGACCCCGTCATCCTCGCAGATCAGGACGAGAGCCGACGGATGCCCGCGACGGCGCGCGCCAGCGCGTCGCCGTCGAACAGGAACGGCGTCGCGTTCGGCACGTCGTGCAGCGGCCGGTCGAGCGAGTCGGAGCCGGCGGCGCCGTTGACGGCGTAGCGGACGGCGATCTCGTGGCAGACGACGAGCACGACCCGTTCCCGCCGGGCGAGCAGCCGCTCGTAGCCCTCCGCGTAGCGGCGCGCCGCCTCGTCGAGGCTCTCGCCGCCGGGGAAGCGCTCGCTGCGCCGTCGGCCGCGCTTCCAGGCGCGGTAGTCGTCGATCGAGCGCCCCTCGAGCTCGCCGACGTCGACGTCGTCGAGCAGCGGCTCCTCGACGAGCGGCACCATCCGCCCCTCGAGCGCGACCTCCGCCGTGCGCCGGGTGCGGGCGAAGCGCGTGTGCAGCGCGAGCTCGATCGGCAGCCCTGCGATCTCCGCTCCGAGCCGCCGCGCGTTCGCCGTTCCGTCGGCGGTCAGCGGCACGTCGACCCGCGGGTCGCCGTTGACGCGGCGCTCGACGTTGAGCGTCGACTGGCCGTGCCGGGCGAGGACGAAGAGCCGCATCGAGAGCCGGAGGAGGGACTCGAACCCTCGGCCGCCGCTTTACAAGAGCGGTGCTCTACCAGCTGAGCTACTCCGGCGCGCCCCCATCGTACGTCGCGCGGAGGTCGGCCGAATCTCATCCTTTTGCGGCTCCGAAACTGCCGAAAACGCGTGCTACTCTCGCCGAACCATGCGTGAAACCAATGTAGATACAAGTTTGCTCAAGTATTTCCTGCGGCGTCTTCCCGTGGTCGCGGCCGTCGCCGCGATCGGCTCCGGCGTCGTCCCGCCGGTCGCCGCCGCCTGCGCGGACCACGCGCCGGCCGACTTCTGGAGCCGCGCGCTGCAGTCCCTGAACGTGGTCAGGGACACCCATGCCGAGCACGTCGCCGCCGTCGCCGCCGCGAGGCGCGAGGCGGCCGCGCGCGCGCGGGCCGCCGCTGCCGCCAAGCAGCCGATGCCGCGCAAGAAGTGGGTGACGCCGTCCCGCTACGAGCGGACGACGTATCCCGGCACCCTCCGGGCCCAGGGCTGCGACGCCGGCGCCAAGCACACGAACGGCGTCGTCGTCCTCGCCTTCGGCAAGCCCGCCTACAACGGCCACACGTACGGGACGATCCTCTTCTCGAACCGCTTCGCCTCGAACAAGGCGATCACGCGCGGGATGATGGCCTACGCCTACGGCTACGTGAGGTGCCTGCCGAAGGGCTCCGACGCGAAGATCACGCTCGCGCGCGGCACCTCGAACTACGACCCGAGCGTGCCGAGCGTCTACCAGGCGGGCCGGCGCTGGTCGCGCGAGACGATGACGCTCGCGACCTACCTGCGGCGCCATCCCGCGATCGGGGCGCACGTCACCTCCGCCGCCGGCATCGACGCCGAGCCGGCGTGGGATCCCCGCTTCCACCGCACGCACGCGTTCTTCGACGGCTTCCGCTCGGCGAAGACCGGCTACCTGCTCTACAACTTCGGCTCGCTCGACGGCGGCGTCGGCTCGATCTGGTCGCTGCGCCAGGCGTTCTACGTCGCCGGCGGGATGAAGTACGCGCGCGTGATGCCGGAGATCTACTACAAGGTGCAGGCGAAGCAGTGGGCGAACCTCGCCCGGCTCGCGATGCTGACCTATCACCGCCCGGTGCAGTTCGTCGGCGTGATGACGCAGCACTTCAGCGGCTGCCGGGGCTGCGGCTACACGGCCCGCGAGGCGCACAGCCAGCTCGGCCAGGCGCTGAAGAGGCACCCGGTGACGCGCGAGCAGGTGCGGATGCTCGCCTCGGCGACGAACATCGGCGGCTAGCCTTTTCGGCCGGGGGAGGCGGCGGCCGGGACGCCCTGTGCTTCCCGGCCGGACAGGCTCGGGATCTCGACGTGGAAGGCCGAGCCCTTGCCGTTCGGCTCGACCCAGATCCTGCCCTGCAGCCGGTGGACGAGCTCGCGGCAGATGTAGAGGCCGAGGCCGGTGCCGCCGATGCCGCGGGTCATGTCGGGGTCGAGGCGGTAGAACTTCTCGAAGATCCGGCGCCGCTCGGAGGCGGGGACGCCGAGCCCCTCGTCGGCGAAGGTGAAGTGCACCGACCGCGGCTGCGCCTCGAGCCGCACGCTGACCGTGCCGCCGTCGGGCGAGTACTTGATCGCGTTCTCGATCAGGTTCACGAACACCTGGCGTAGCTGCTGCTCGTCGGCGGCGACGGGCGGCAGCGACTCCGGCGCGTCGAGCTCGAGCTCGATCGACTCCGGCGCATGCGCGCGCGCCGACTCGAGCACGCCGCGGACGATCTCGGCGCCGTCGCAGGCCTCGATCCGCGTGTGCAGCTCGCCCGAGTCGAGATGGCTCGCGAGCAGGACGTCGTTGACGATCGTCGCGAGCCGCTCCGACTCGTCGCCGATCACGTCCAGCAGCTTGTCGACGAGCCGCGGCTCGAGCTGGAGATCGTCGCGGCGCAGCGTCACGGCGGCGCCGTAGATCGCGGCGAGCGGCGTCCGCAGCTCGTGCGAGACGGTGGCGACGAAGTCCGACTTCAGCCGGTCGACCGCACGCTCCTCGGTCAGGTCGCGGAACGCGTAGACGGCGCCGTCCTCGAGCTCGACGCCGGTGAACGAGAGCCAGAGCTCGCGGCCGCCGACGTCGACCGGCACCGTCTCGGGGGTGCCGTCCACCGAGACGCGGCGCAGCGCTTCGGCGCAGCCGGGCAGCGCCTCGGCGGCCTTGCGCCCGATCACCTGGGCGCGGGGAAGGCCGGTGATCTGCTCGGCGGCGTCGTTCCATAGCTGGATCTGTCCCTCGCGGTCGAGCAGCAGGACGCCGTCGGCGATCGAGGCGAGGACGAGCGCCGCCTGTGCGCGCTCCTGCGCCTCGCGGTAGAGCTCGGCGTTGTCGATCGCCGCTGCGGCGCGGCCGGCGAGCCCCTCGGCGATCCGCAGGTCGACCTCGTCGAAGAGACGGCCCGACTCGGCGCCGACGAAGGTGACCGCGCCGAGCGTGCGGTCGCGCGAGCGCAGCGGCACGCACATGAACGAGCGCAGGCCGAGCTGGCGGATCAGGCCGAGGTGGATCTCGTCCTCGGCGCCCGCCTCCAGCATCTCATCGCCGATCTCCGGGATCAGCTGCGCGACGCCGCTGCGGATCACCGCGGGCGCGCCGGTCTCGGCTTCGCGACGCGGCGGGAAGCGCTCCTGCAGCTCGCGGACGAAGTGGATCTTGTCCGGGTCGGCGTGCGCGATCTCGAGCTCGCGGATCGTCCCGTCCGGCTCGACGATGTGGACGCTGCACCAGTCGGCGACCGCCGGCACGGCGAGCCGGGCGACCGCCGCGAGCGTCCGCCGGTAGTCGAGCCCGCTTGCGAGCTCGTCGCCGGCCTCGAGCAGGAAGCGCTGCGCCTCCTCGACCCGCTTGCGGTCGTGGATGTCGGTGGCCGTGCCGACCCAGAAGTCGATCGCGCCGTCGTCGCCGCGCATCGGCACCGCGCGGCCGAGGTGCCAGCGGTAGCTGCCGCCGGCGCGGCGGAAGCGGTACTCGATCTCGAAGACGTCGCCCGTGACGAGCGTCGCCTCGCGCCGCGCGAGCGCCGTCGGCAGGTCGTCCGGATGGCAGACCTGCGCCCAGGCCTCCGGGCCGGCCTCCTCCGGCCGCATGCCGGTGTACTCGAACCAGCGCCGGTTGTAGTAGGTGGCGCGGCCCTCGACGTCGGTCGTCCAGACGATCTGCGGCATCGCGTCGGCGAGGCGCCGGTACCGCTCCTCGCTCTCGCGGCGCAGCTCGGCGAGCTGCTGCTCGCGCAGCCGCTCCTCCTGCTCGCGCAGCCGATCGGTCTTCTCCCAGAGGTCGACGAGGACGGCGACCTTCGAGCGCAGCACGACCGGGTCGAACGGCTTGAAGACGTAGTCGACGGCGCCGGCCTCGTAGCCCTCGAAGACGTGGCGCTCCTCCTTCGAGATCGCGGTCAGGAAGATGATCGGCACGTCGTGCGAGCGGGGCCGGCTCTTGATCGTCCGCGCCGTCTCGAAGCCGTCCATGCCCGGCATCTGGACGTCGAGCAGGATCGCGGCGAAGTCGTGCTCGAGCACCTGCTTGAGCGCCTCCTCGCCCGAGGAGGCCGTGTGCAGGTCCTGCGCGAGCGGCTCGAGGATCGCCTGGAGCGCGAGCAGGTTCTGCGGCCGGTCGTCGACGAGCAGGAGGCTCGCCATCGGACCTAGACCCGGCTCCTCGTGCCGCAGACCTCGACGAGCGCCTGCGGGATCGCGGAGAGCGGCAGCACCGTCGCCGCCGGCACGGCGGCGAGCGCGGCGGCCGGCATCTCGGAGCGCTCGGCCTCGGCCGGGTCCTGGACGATCGCGACGCCGCCGCGGCCGGCGATCTCGGCAAAGCCGGCGGCGCCGTCGTCGCTCGCGCCCGTCATCACGACCGCGGCGCAGTCGGCGCCGTAGGCGTCGGCGGCGGTCTCGAAGAGCACGTCGAGCGACGGGCGCGCGAACTGCACGGGCGCCTCCGTCGAGAGCGCGATCCAGCCTCGCTCCACGAGCAGATGGTAGTCCGGCGGCGCGAGGTAGACGGCGCCCGGCTCGAGCGCCTGCTTGTCGACGGCCTCGTGGACGGGCAGCGCGGTCTCGCGCTGCAGCAGGCTGCCGAGCAGCGACTCGTCGGTCGCGCGGTGCTGCGCGACGACGACGGCCGCGTCGAGCTCCTCCGGCAGGCCGCCGAGCACCGTCGTCAGCGCGGCGAGCCCGCCCCAGGAGCAGCCGATCGCGACGAGCTTCATCTCACCGAACCTTCTTGTACAGGCGCTCGCCCGCGTCGAGCTCGTCGTAGCTCTGCTCGTGCGGCGTGAACGACATCGCCTCCTTGTGCCCGAGGCCGAGCACGCCGAACGTCTCCAGGCTCTCGTAGAACAGCTCGTGCACGCGGTTCTGCAGCGCCCGGTCGAAGTAGATCATCACGTTGCGGCAGAGGATCAGGTTGAACTCGTTGAAGGCGCGGTCGGAGACGAGGTTGTGCTGTGCGAAGACGACGTTGTCGAGCAGCGAGCGCGCGAAGAGAGCGCCCTCGTAGCCGGCGAGGTAGTACTCGGAGAACGAGCGGTCGCCGCCGGCGCGCGCGTAGTTCTCGGTGTACTCCTGCATCTTGTCGAGCGGGAAGACGCCCGCCTTCGCCTGCTCGAGCACGACCTCGTTGATGTCGGTTGCGTAGATCCGCGTCCGCTCGTAGATGCCCTCCTCCACAAGCAGGATCGCGAGCGAGTACACCTCCTCGCCGGTCGAGCAGCCGGCGATCCAGATCCGCGTGAACGGATAGGTGCGGAGGAGCGGCACGACCTTCGCGCGCAGGGCGGCGTAGAAGCTCGGGTCGCGGAACATCGCCGTCACGTTGACCGAGAGGTCGAGCAGCAGCCGCTCCATCGTCGGCGGGTCGTGGAGGACGCGGTCCTGCAGCGCCGAGACGCTGGCGAGCTTCTCCGCGCGCAGCCGCCGCTGCAAGCGCCGCTTCAGCGAGGCCGGCGCGTAGCCGCGGAAGTCGAAGCCGTAACGGCGGTGGACGGCCTCGAGCAGGAGCTCGATCTCCAGCTCCTCGAGCTCCGGGTCGGCCACCGCCGCGTCAGGCTCTACTGGTAGAGCCACACCCGCATCAGGGAGAGGAGCTGCTCGGTGTCGACCGGCTTCGTGACGTAGTCGGAGGCTCCGGCCGCGATCGACTTCTCGCGGTCGCCCTTCATCGCCTTCGCCGTCAGCGAGATGATCGGCAGCTTCGCGAAGCGCTCCTGCGCGCGGATCCGCCTCGTCGCCTCGTAGCCGTCGAGCTCCGGCATCATGACGTCCATCAGCACGAGGTCGACGTCCGGACGGGCCTCGAGCGCCGCGATCGCCTCGTTGCCGTTCTCGGCGTAGACGACGCTCATCCCGTGCTCCTCGAGCACCGCCGCGAGCGCGAAGCTGTTGCGGACGTCGTCGTCGACGACGAGCACCTTCTTCCCCTCGAAGACGGCGTCGGCGGAGTGCAGCTGCTCGAGCATCCGCCGCCGCTCGTCCGGCAGCTTCGACTCGACCCGGTGCAAGAAGAGCGTCGTCTCGTCGAGCAGGCGCTCCGGCGAGCGCACGTCCTTGACGACGATCGCCTCGGCGTACTTCTTCAGCCGCCGCTCCTCGGTCCGCGTCAGCTCGCGGCCGGTGTAGACGATCACCGGCAGGTGGCGGAACCGCTCGTCCGACTTCACCTTCTCGAGCAGGTTGAAGCCGCTCATCTTCGGCAGCTTCAGGTCGAGCACCATGCAGTCGAAATGCGTCTCCTCGAGCGCCGCGAGCGCCTGCTCGCTGGAGGAGACGGCGGTGACGGCGACGTCCTCGCCGGCGCCGACGAGCTCGACGATCGCGCCGCGCTCGACGTCGTCGTCCTCGACCACGAGCAGGTTGCCGACGCCGCGGTCGATGAAGGTGGCGATGCCCGCGAACGCGGCGTCGAGCTGCTCCTTGGAGACCGGCTTCTCGAGCACGGCGACGGCGCCGGCGCGGAGCGCG
>DASSSQ010000060.1:0-8412 GCA_035708405.1 Gaiellaceae bacterium | reverse complement strand
CGGGTCGTTCCCGGTGATCCTCGAGACCTACCGCGAGTGCCTGCAGGACGTCTTCGACCTGCCGGCGCTGCGCTCGCTGCTGCACGGGCTCCAGACGCGCGAGCTCGACCTCGTCGAGGTCGAGACGGCGTCCGCCTCGCCGTACTCGGCCTCGCTCCTCTTCGACTACATCGCGACGTACATGTACGAGGACGACACGCCTCCCGCCGAGCGGCGGGCGCAGGCGCTGTCGCTCGACCGTGACCTGCTGCGCGAGCTGCTCGGGCAGGAGGAGCTGCGTGACCTGCTCGACCTGGACGCGGTCGAGGAGGTGGAGCGGCAGCTGCGCGGGGCGCCGACGTCGCCGGATTCGCTCCACGATCAGCTGCGGCTGCGCGGCGACCTGCGCGCCGGCGAGTACGACGCGTCGCTCGCGGAGCCGCTGCTCGCGGAGCGGCGCGCGGTGCTCGTGCGGATCGCCGGCGAGGAGCGGCTGATCGCCGCCGAGGACGCAGGCCGCTAGCGCGACGCGCTCGGCGCGATGCCGCCGTCCGGCCTGCCGGACGTGTTCCTCGAGGGCGGCCCCGACTCGCTGCGGCAGCTTGTGCTCCGGTTCGCGAAGGGGCGCGGGCCGTTCACCACGGACGAGGCCTCCTCGCGCTTCGGCCGCGACGTGTCGGGCGTGCTCGCGGAGCTCGAGCGCTCGGAGCTGCTCGTCCGCGGCGAGCTGCGGCCCGGCGGCAGCGAGCGCGAGTGGTGCGACCCCGACGTGCTGCGGCGCCTGCGGCGCGCGTCGCTCGCGGCGCTCCGGCGCGAGGTCGAGGCGGTCGAGCAGGAGGCGCTCGCGCGCTTCCTGCCGGGCTGGCACGGGATCGACCGGCGCGCGGCGCTCCGCGAGGCGCTCGTTCCCCTGCAGGCCCTGCCGCTCCCCGTGTCGCTGTGGGAGACCGAGGTCCTTCCTCGGCGCGTCCCCGGCTACCGGCCCGAGCACCTCGACGCGCTGACCGCGTCGGGCGAGGTCGTGTGGGTCGGCGCGGGGCAGGATCGCGTCGCGCTGTACTTCCGCGAGGACGCTGCCGCGCTTGGACAGGTGCCGGCGGCGCCGCGGCCGGAGGGGCCCGAGCACGAGGCGATCCGCGAGGCGCTCCGCGGCGCGCTCTTCTTCGACGAGCTGCTCTCCGAGTCGGGACTCGAGGAGGCCGTCGCGCTGCCCGCGCTCTGGGAGCTCGTCTGGGCGGGCGAGGTGACGAACGACGCGTGGACGCCGTTGCGGGCGGCTCGGCGCTTCGGCGTGCCGAAGCAGGAGCGGCGGCCGCGGCGGTTCTCGCGGCGGCGCGTGCAGGGGCCGACCGCGACCGCCGGCCGCTGGTCGCGCACCGAGCGGCTGTTCGCCGGCGCCCCCGACCGGCGCGCGCTCGCCGAGCTCCTCCTCGAGCGGCAGGGCATCGTCACCCGCGACGGCGTGCGCGCCGAGGGGATCCCCGGCGGCTACGGCGCCGTCTACGCCGAGCTGCGCGCGCTCGAGACGCTCGGTCTCTGCCGGCGCGGCTACTTCGTCGAGGGCCTCGGCGGCGCGCAATTCGCGCTCGGCGGCGCCGTCGAGCGGCTGCGCGAGCTGCGCGACCGACCGCAGGAGGCGGAGGCGCTCGTGCTCGCGGCCGCCGACCCGGCCCAGCCCTACGGCGCGGCGCTCCCGTGGCCGAAGCGCGCCGGCGCGCGGGCGGCGCGGGTCGCCGGCGCGTCCGTGGTGCTGCTCGGCGGCGAGGCGGTGCTGTACGTCGAGCGCGGCGGCCGCTCGCTCGTGCCGCTGCGCGAGCCGGAGGAGGCGTGGCTCCGTGTCGCGGTGGGCGCGCTCGCGGCGCACGTGCGCTCGGGTGCGCTGAAGCGGCTCGCGGTCGAGCGCTTCGACGGCGAGCCGGTCGTCGAGAGCGACGCCATGCCGCTGCTCGTGGAGGCCGGGTTCCTCGCCGGGCCGCGGCGCGCGGTGCTGCGCGCGTGACGCGCTTCGTCGTCGACGCGGGCGTCGTGCTTCGCCTCGCGCGTGAGGAGCTCTCGGCGGCGGCCGCGCACGAGCTGCTCGCGCCGACGCTCCTCCGCTCGCAGGTGCTTTCGCTGCTCCACGAGGACGTGCACGGCGGCCGACTCGCGCGCGACGAGGGGCTCGAGCTGCTCGAGCGGGCGTCCGCGATCAGGATCCGCCTCCTCGGCGACCTCGTGCTGCGGCGGAACGCGTGGCGCTACGCCGACGAGCTCGATTCGGCGTCGACGTACGAGTCGGAGTACGTCGCGCTGACGCGGCTGCAGGCCGACGCCCTGGTCACGCTCGACCGCGAGCTCGCGCGACGTGTGGACGGGATCGTCCCGACGGCGCCGTTCGAGGCGCTGCTACGGCCGTAGCTCGGCTACGACCTCCGCTGCGGGATGCTCGCGCGCCCGCTCGAACGCCGTTCCCGCCCAGAGGTTGATCCGCTCTGCGTCGCCGGCCGCCCGCGCCTTCGCGCGCAGCGGCGCGGTCAGGTGGTGGACGTGCGGGTACGCCGACGGCGCGTCGGCGTGGTCGCGCATGAAGCGGTTGACGATCCCGCGCGCGCGGCGGCCGGTGAAGGCGCGGGTGAGCGCGGTCTCGCCGCCCCGCGCGAGCGCCGCGCGGTGCGGCGCGCTCGTCCCCGCCTCGGGGCAGAGAAGGAAGGCGGTGCCGGCCTGCACGGCCGTGGCGCCCGCCGCACGCGCCGCGTCGGCGGCGGCGCGATCGACGATCCCGCCCGCCGCGACGAGCGGCAGCCCGAGCGGCCGCAGTTCCGCGAGCAGGTCGAGGAGCGGCAGGTCGGTCGTGTCACGGTCGTCGAATGCGGCGCGGTGGCCGCCTGCCTCGATCCCCTGGGCGACGACGGCGTCTGCGCCGGCGACGGAACGACCGTCGTCGACCGCGGCAACGGTCGCCCACACCTGCTTCCCCGCCGCGTGCGCCTTCCGCACGAGGTCGGCGGGCGGCGGCCCGAACGTCGTCGAGACGATCTCGACCCCGGAGGCGAGCACGACCTCGAGCTTCTCGGCGAGCCGGTCGTCGTCGAAGCGCGGCTCGCCGAGCTCGCCCTCGCCTGCGAGCTCGCGCGCGTACGCAGCGACCGCCTGCTCGTCGACCGGCTCCTCGCGTAGGACGAAGAGGTTCACGCCGAGCACGCCGTCCGTCAGCCCGCGCGCCCGGTTGAGCTGCTCCTCGAGCGCCTCCGGCGACAGGTAGCCGCCGCCGAGGAAGCCGACTCCGCCCGCGTTCGCGACCGCGGCGGCGAGCTCGGGGGTCGAGGGGCCGCCGGCGAGCGGCGCGAGGACGACGGGCGGGATCACTCGCCGGCAAGTCTGCCGAGCACGGCCCCGAAGAGCGCGTGCCGCCATGTCGCCTGCGCGAACGCGCGAGCGCCGAAGACGCGCTCGAGCCCGCGCTCGCCGCGGGCGGGGTGGAAGCGGTCGACGAGGGTGCCGAGCGGGAAGAGCGCCGCGTGCTCGGCGAGCGCGAGCGTCACCGCGCCCGTTCCGAGCCGGCGATGCAGCTCGCGGTAGACGAGCCCGAAGGTGGCGCCGTTCCCGGCGTGCAGCGCGAGCCCCGCGAGCGGCCACGCGCGCGACCGCGTGACGAACTTGCCGAGCAGCGCCACGTCGGAGTAGTCGTTGCGCAGCAGGCGCCGGTCGAGCGGCTCGACGGCCGCCCACACGATCGCCGCCGCGGCTCCTGCGGCGGCCGCGCGCGTGCGCGTCATGCGAGCGCCGCCAGCGCGTTCCCCGTGTGGTGGTTCTCGGTCGCGCGGCCGCCGACGAGCACACGGATTCGGTCGGGCACGGCCGCGTCGGCGAGCGCCGCTTCGAGCGCGGTCGCCGCCTCCTCGCGCGCCGCGCTGAAGAGGATCGCCGAGGCCGAGAGGTCGCATGCCAGCGCGACCGCGTCGGCGGCCGGGGTGTCGGGGCCGAGGTAGGCGACCTGCCAGCCCTGCGCGCGCAGCTGCACCGCGAGCATCAGCAGGCCGATCTCGTGCCGTTCGCCGGGCGCGCACGCCAGCACGGCCACCCCGCGGACGCTGCCGCGGTGATCCGCGAGCAGGCGCAGCAGCGCCGCTCGCACTGCGCCGCTCGCCAGGTGCTCCTGCGCCACCGACAGCTCGCCCGCCGCCCACAGCTCGCCGATCTCGACGAGCGCCGGCCCGAGCACCGCGCCGAACGCGTCGTCCTCGTCGAGCATCAGGAGCGCCTGCTCGACCGCGGCCGTCACCGCCTCCACGTCGCTCGCTCTTGCACCGGCGACAACCGCCTGCCGCAGCTCGTCGCTGCTCGCCGGCGCGACGCTCGTCGGACAGAGCAGCGCGGCCGCCTCGCCGATCCGGAACCCCTCCGCGATCCGCGCCTTCAGCCACTCGACCCGCGCCACGTCGATCTCCGTGTAGCGCCGCTGGCCGCCGGGCGTGCGCGCGGGCCGGAGCACGCCGTAGCGCTGCTCCCATTTGCGGATCGTGTCGGGCGCGACACCTGTCCGCCGGGTGAGTGCGGCCATGTTGAGCGTCGGAGTCATGACGAACGCTGGACGGGTTCCTGCCCCGACGCGTTACCGTCCAAAACGTGCCGGAGGGCGACACGCTCCACCGCGCGGCGCGTCGCCTGCAGGTGCTGGTCGGGCAGCGGATCGAGGCCGAGTCGCCGCATCCGCGCGCGCAGGCGGAGCGCGTCGCGGAGCGGATCGACGGCCGCACGCTCGAGTCGGTCGAGGCGATCGGCAAGAACCTGCTCTTCCGCTTCTCGGGCGGCGTCGTGCTGCGCTCGCACCTGCGGATGACGGGCCGCTGGTCGGTGCGCCCGCGCGGCGAGCGGCGGGCGGGGACGCCCTGGCTCGTCCTCCGCGGCGAGCGCGCCGAGGGCGTCCTCTGGAACGGGCCCGTGCTCGAGCTGCACGCGCGCGGGCTCGCGCGGCTCGGGCCGGACATCCTCGAGCGACCGCCGCGCATCGACGAGATGCTCGCGCGCCTGCGCCGCGCCGACGGCTCCCGGTGGCTCGGCGAGAGCCTGCTCGACCAGACGCTTGTCGCCGGAATCGGCAACATGTGGCTCGCCGAGGCGCTGTGGGCCACGCGCATCTCGCCGTGGCGGCGGCTGCGCGACGTCCCGGACGAGGAGCGGCGGCGCGCGCTCGAATCGGCTGCCTCGCTGATGCGCGCGTCGGTGGACTCGGGCCGCGCGTCGCGCTCGGTCTACCGGCAGGCGGGGCGTCCCTGCCCGCGCTGCGGCACGACGATCCGGTCGTGGGGGCAGGGCGACGACAACCGCACCGCGTACTGGTGCCCGGCCTGCCAGGAAGGGATGGAACCGCGCGGCGCGTAGTTGTGCCTCGTGCTGCGGGCCCCGCACCTGTACGAGTCGCTGCGTGCGTTCTGCCTCGCGGCGTTCGCGGCGGAGCGCGGGGCGCAGGTGCCGTTCGCGTTCGAGGAGCACGCGACGCGCGAGGGCCCCTCGCTCTACGAGTACCGCCCGCTCGTGCGCGGGTTCGTCGAGGAGCAGGCGCCGACGCTGCGCCGGCTGCCCGACGCGCGGAACGCCATCGAGGACCTGAAGCGCGAGCCGTCCGCGGCGATCTTCGCGCGTGCACACGCCGGGATCGCGGAGACGAACGACGACGCGCTCTTCCGGTCGATCCTCCTGCCGATGCTGACCTGGACGGCCGAGCGCTGCGGCGGCTTCGACTGGCGCGACGAGGCGTTCGACGCCGCGTACGCCGACCTCGAGCACACGCTCTTCGGCTCGGCGCGCACGTACGTCGCGCTCGCGCCGGTGGTCGGGCTCTCGTCCTCGTCCGACGCGGATCTCGGCGACGGCCTACGGCTGCGGCCGGTCGTGAGCGGCGAGATCTCCCAGCTGTGGCCGGAGGCGCGCGGGCTGATGCCGCCCGAGTTCGGCCGGGACGTCGACCGGCTGCTGGTGCTCGAGCTGCACCGTGAGCTCGCGGCCGACGAGTCCGAGCCGCCGGACGCCGCGGCCGAGCTCGCCGACGCCGTCAGCGCGCTGCGGCTCGCGACGGCCGGCGCGATCGCCGCCGGCCCCGTCGTCTTCGAGCGGCTCGACTTCCGCCCGTTGCGCATCGCGCCGCTGCTCCCGATCGCGGCGACCCAGCCGCGCGGCGAGCCGACGCGCCTCGACAAGGTGCGCGCGGGGCTCGCGTCGGAGCTGCGCGAGCGGCTCGTGCTCGCCGACTCGGACCGCGAGCTCGGCGAGGCGCTCGACCGCTGGGAGCTCTCGCTCTTCTCCGACGAGCCGTTCCGCTCGGCACAGCTGCGCGAGGCTGTCGGCTGCCTGCTCGGCGGCGACGACGGCGCCTGGGCGGCGGCGATGCGGACGGCGACGCTCTTGACGGAGAAGACGCAGGAGCGGGCCGACCTCGTCGCCGCGCTCCGCGAGGAGCGGCTCGGGCGCGTCGCCCGCGACGCGGTGCGGCAGGCGCTCGTCGAGACGCTCCGCCACGGCGCCCGCGCCGAGCTCGTCGCGGCGCTCGACGACACGCTGCTCGGCTTGCGGCCGCGGCCGCAGTCGGCGCTCCGCGTCGTCGCCTGAGCGGCGCTCGCCGGCGGCGCCGGTGGGCGCCTGCCCCGCGCGTGCGCAGTTTCGTCACAGAGCTGGCACAGACATGCGACCGCTCCCGGGGTACCGTCGAAGGCGGGCGGAAGCTGCGGTACGGAAACTCGGAGAGGAGGTAGGAGGAATGCGGTAGGCCAACCCGAAATGGCGGTGCACATGGGTCTCGCGCGCCTCCTCCCGCGTCCCAACGTTCGCGCTGCGGGCGCGCCGGCGCCTGCCGGGACGCAGGTGATCGTGCTCGCGAACCAGAAGGGCGGCGTCGCGAAGACGACCACGACGCTCAACCTCGGCGTCGCGTTCGCGGAGAAGGGGCACCGGGTGCTGCTCGTCGACCTCGACCCGCAGGGGAACCTGACGATGTCGCAGGGCCTCGACCCGGACGCGATCGAGCAGTCGATGTTCGACGTGCTCGTCCACCGGCTGCCGATGGACCAGGTGATCGTCACCCGTGAAGTCGACATCGCCGTCTCGTCGATCGACCTGGCCGGCGCCGATATGGCGCTCTCGAGCCAGATCGGCCGCGAGCGCGCGCTCGAGAAGGCGCTGGCGCCCGTCAAGGACCGCTACGACTACATCCTCGTCGACACGCCGCCGTCGCTCGGCTTGCTCACGGTGAACGCGTTCGTCGCGGCGACCGGCGTGATCGTCCCGGTGCAGACGGAGTACCTGTCGCTGCGCGGGCTCGTGCAACTCGAGAACACGCTCGCCATGGTCCGCGAGAACCTGAACCCGCGCGTCGAGATCGTCGGGATCGTCCCGACCATGTACGACCGTCGCGTCACGCACTCGCGTGAGGCCGACGAGATCCTGCGCGAGAACTTCGGCGACCTGGTCTACAACACGCGCATCAAGAAGACCGTCCGCTTCGCGGAGGCGCCCGTGAAGGGGTCGTCGGTGATCGCGTACGAGCCGACCGGTGAGGCCGCCATGATGTACCGCGACCTGGCGAAGGAGGTGCTCAGTGGCGAGAAATCGCGCCAGCATGCGTGAAGGCCCGCTCGCGGAGCTCTTCCGCGCGACCGAGGCGGCGCAGCGGCGGCAGCAGCACGAGCAGCAGCAGCTGCCGACCGAGCCTGCGGCGGCGCCCGCTTCCGCGCCGGAGCCGGTCGCCGACGAGGCTCCGCCGGAGCCCACGCCCATCCGGGCGGTCGCTCCGGCACCCGCCCCCGAGCAGCCCGCCGAGGAGCGGCGGCCGCTCGCCCGCTGGCTCGAACCGCTGCCCGACCAGCCGGCGCGGCTCGAGCGCGGCCGCGACAGCGCGTCCTACCTCGCCGTCATCCGCGTCGTCGGCGTCGGCGGCGCCGGACTGAACGCGGTCGACCGGATGATCGACTCCGGGATCAACCAGGTCGACTTCGTCGCGGTCAACACCGACATCCAGCAGCTTCAGATGAGCGACGCGACGACGAAGATCCACATCGGCAGCGAGCTCACGGAGGGGCTCGGCTCCGGCGCCGACGCCGAGATCGGCCGGCGCGCCGCCGACGAGGCCTACGACACGATCAAGCGCACGCTGCGCGGCTCCGACATGGTGTTCGTCACCGCCGGCGAGGGCGGAGGCACCGGCTCCGGCGCGGCCCCCGTGGTCGCGCGCGTCGCGCGCGAGCTGGGCGCGCTGACGGTCGGGATCGTGACGATGCCGTTCAAGTTCGAGGGAACGCGCCGCCGCAAGGTCGCCGACGAGGGCCTGCAGGCGCTGCGCGAGGCGTGCGACACGCTGATCGTCGTCCCGAACGACCGGTTGCTCGAGGTGCTCGACAAGGGAACCTCGATGCTCGACGCGTTCCGGATCGCCGACGACGTGCTCCGCCACGGCGTCCAGGG
>DASSSQ010000059.1:0-3601 GCA_035708405.1 Gaiellaceae bacterium | reverse complement strand
GACCGAGCGCCAGCAGCGCGGCGTGCTGCGCTACATGCGGACGCACGGCTCGTACCTGCTCGGCCTCGTCCGCGCCGGCGCCTACGCGCTCTACGGCCGCGACGCGCGTTGGCCCGACTCCGGCACCGACGAGGTGTACGGCCTCAACACCGCGCGCTTCCTCGCCGGCCTCGGCGAGGCGCGGCAGCTGCGGCTCGCGCTCTACGGCCAGCTCGCCGCGGGGATGACGCCCGGCACGTTCGTCTCCGGCGAGGCGGCGAGCCTCGCGCCGCTGCACGGCGAGTGGTACCGCTCGATGTACCTGCCGCCGAACGGCGCGTCGAACGGCGCCTTCCTCGAGACGCTGCGCCTCATGGCCGTCCGCGAGACGAAGGGCGGCCTCGACCTCGCGTGGGCGATCCCCCGCCGCTGGAGGACGATCGCCGTCCGGCGGCTGCCGACGAGCTGGGGCCCGGTCTCGTTCTCGGTCGACGGGACGCACGTCACCGCCGACCTGCCGAAGGGGCCGCGCCGGGTCGTCCTGCACGTCGGCGGGCGCGCCGTCGACCTGACCGGCAGGACGGGCCACGTCGAGCTCGAAGTTGGCGGCTCGCCGACTTCCCCGTAGTCTGACCCTCTTGAAGCTCGGAAAGCCGCTCCTCCTCGCCGTGCTGCTCGTCGCGCTCCTGCCCCCGACCGCGCACGCGACCCCGCTCGTCAAGCGCGTCAAGATCCACTACCGCGCGCACAACGGCGTCGCCCGCGCCGCGTACATCCTGCTGCCCGCGTGGTACGGCCCCCGGAACCATCCGCCGATCCCGCTCGTGATCTCGCCCCACGGCCGCGGCCTCAACGGCCTCTCGAACTCGCGGATCTGGGGCGCGCTGCCGGCCGTCGGCCAGTTCGCCGTCGTCAGCCCGGACGGGATGGGCCGCGTGCTCGACCGCTACTCGTGGGGCTCGTACGGCCAGATCGAGGATCTCGCGAAGATGCCGAAGATCGTCCACCTGGCGCTGCCGTGGCTGACCGTCGACCCCGACCGCGTCTACGCCTTCGGCGGCTCGATGGGCGGCCAGGAGACGCTGCTGCTGCTGGCGCGCCACCCGAAGCTGCTCGCCGGCGCCGCCGTCTTCGACGCCGTCACCGACTTCGCGCGCCAGTACCGCCGCTTCCCCGACCTCGGCTGCACCGCCGGCTGCCGCAAGACGTGGAAGGGATCGCTCGGCCGCAGCCTGCAGCAGCTCGCGCGCAGGGAGATCGGCGCGTCGCCGAAGAAGGCGCCGGCCGCGTGGAAGGAGCGCAGCCCGATCACCTACGCGGGCGCGATCGCGCGCTCGTGCGTGCCGCTGCAGCTGTGGTGGAGCACGAAGGACAAGATCGTGCTCGACCAGCAGCACCAGTCGCAGAAGCTGTTCGACGAGCTGCGGCGCCTCAACCCGCAGGCGCCGGTGTCTGCCTACGTCGGCTGGTGGCGCCACTCCGCCGAGATGCACGCGAAGAACCGGCTGCCGCTCGCGCTGACGACGTTCGGCCTGCTGCCGCCGGAGCACGAGTCGTTCGGCCGCTCGCCGCTGAAGATCATCCCCGCCGCGTCGCAGTGGTGCGCCGCGCGCTGATCCGGCCGGTGTTGAAGCCGAGCCAGTGCATGCGCCCCAGATAGCGGGCGTGCTCGATCTTCATGCAGCGGTCCATGACGACGTCGAGGCCGCCGCGCTCCGCGATCGCCGCGCCCTCGGGGCTGAGCACGCCGAACTGCAGCCAGAGCGTCTTCGCGCCGATCGCGACCGCCTCCTCGGCGATCCCGGGGACGGCGTCGGGCGCGCGGAAGACGTCGACGACGTCGACCGGCTCCGGGATCTCGGTCAGCGAGCCGTAGCTGCGCTCTCCGAGGATCTCGGTCTCGCGCGGGTTGACCGGGATCACGCGGTAGCCGTGCCGCTGCAGGTAGAAGCCGACGAAGTTCGACGCGCGCAGCTCGTTCGGCGACAGGCCGACGACCGCGACCGTCCGCGCCCGGCTCAGGGTCTCGAGGATCGTGCGCGGATCCTGGTAGGCGACGGTCACGCGCGCAGCCCCCGGTCGAGGTCCCAGAGCAGGTCGTCGAGATCCTCGAGCCCGACCGAGAGGCGGATCGTGCCGGGGCCGATGCCGGCGCCGGCGAGCTCCTCGTCGGAGAGCTGGCGGTGCGTGGTCGAGCCCGGGTGGAGGACGAGGCTGCGCACGTCGCCGACGTTCGCGAGGTGGCTCCAGAGCTCGAGCGACTCGATGAAGCGCCGGCCCTGCTCGCGGCCGCCGGCGAGGTCGAAGGCGAAGATCGCACCGGCCCCGCGCGGCAGGTACTTCTCGACGAGCGGCCGGTACGGGCTCGACGGCAGGCCCGCGTAGCGGACGCGCTCGACCTCCGGCCGGCCCTCGAGGAACTCCGCCACGGCCACCGCGTTCTCGACGTGGCGCGCCATCCGCAGCGACAGCGTCTCGATCCCCTGCAGGAAGAGGAACGCGTTGAACGGCGAGAGCGCGCCGCCGAGGTCGCGCAGGCTCTCCGCGCGCAGCTTCATCAGGAAGCCGTAGAAGCCGAACGTCTCGTGGAACGCGAGGCCGTGGTAGGCCGGCGACGGGTCGGCGACGACGGGGAAGCGGCCGTTCGACCAGTCGAAGTCGCCGCTGTCGACGACGACGCCGCCGATCGAGTTGCCGTGCCCGCCGAGGAACTTCGTCGCCGAGTGGACGAGGATGTCGGCGCCGTGCTCGATCGGCCGGCAGAGGTACGGCGTCGAGAAGGTCGAGTCGACGACGAGCGGGCAGCCGTGCCCGTGCGCGATCGCCGCGACCGCCTCGAGGTCGAGGATGTTGCCGCCGGGGTTGCCGATCGTCTCGCCGAAGAGCAGCTTCGTCTCCGGCCGCAGCGCCGCGCTCCACTGCCCGAGGTCGTCCGGGTCGACGAACGTGACAGCGAGCGACAGCTTGCGCGAGAGGTGGTTCAGCTGCGTGACCGAGCCGCCGTAGAGCGCGCGCGAGGCGACGACGTGGTCGCCCGGCTGGAGCAGCGTGAAGAAGACCGCCGTCTGCGCGGCGAGCCCGCTCGCGAACGCGACGCCGCCGACGCCGCCCTCGAGGCTCGCGACGCGCTCCTCGAACGCGGCGACCGTCGGGTTCATGATCCGCGTGTACGTGTTGCCGTACTCCTGCAGGTTGAAGTACGCGGCCGCGGAGTCGACGTCCTCGAAGACGAAGCTCGTCGTCTGGAAGATCGGCACCGCGCGGGCGCCGGTCGTCGGGTCGGGCCGCTGGCCGGCGTGGACGGCGCGGGTGTCGAAGCCGAGCTCGCGCTCAGACACGCGCGCGCCTCCGCTCGAGCGCCCGCTCGAGCGCGGCCGAGATGTGCGGCGCCTGGGCGGCCTCCTCGAGCAGGAAGGAGTCGTGCCCGTAGGTCGTCTCGAGGCAGACGTGCTCCACCTCGCGGCCGACCGCGCGCAGCGCCTGCTCGAGCTCCTGCGCGTCCGCCGGCGGGTACATCCAGTCGGACGAGAAGGAGAGCAGCGTGTACGCGGCCCTGGCCCCGGCGAACGCGTCCGGCAGGGGCAGGTCGAAGTAGGTGAGCGCGCGCGACATGACGAGGTAG
>DASSSQ010000058.1:0-9190 GCA_035708405.1 Gaiellaceae bacterium | reverse complement strand
TCGCGACGATCCTGATGCTCGCGATCGGGCCGCTCGTCGCCCCCGAGCGGCGGCCCGCGCGGCTCCGCGAGGACTTCGCCGAGGGGCTGCGCGAGGTGCGTGGCCGCGTCTGGCTGCAGGCGTCGATCCTCTCCGGGACGCTCTTCACGCTGGTCGCCCTCCCAGCGCAGTCGGTGATCGGGCCGCTCGTCGCCAAGGACTCGCTCGGCGGCGCCGCCGCCTGGTCGGCGATCGTCGCGGCGTGGAGCGCCGGCACGGCCCTCGGCAGCGTCGCCGCGCTGCGGCTGCGGCCGATGCGTCCGCTCGCGCTCTGCTTCACGCTCGGGCTCGTCTGCGGCGGCCCGACGCTGCTGCTGCTCGCGGCGGCGGCGCCGACCGCGCTGATCGCTGGAGCCGAGCTCGTGAGCGGCGCGATCAGCGGCCTCTTCTTCAGCCTGGAGTCGACGCTCCTGCAGGAGCACGTGCCGCGGCACGCGCTCTCGCGGGTGACCGCGCTCCACTCCGGCACCTGGGCCGTCGTCCAGCCGCTCGGGCTCGCGCTCGTCGGCGGCCTCGTCGCGACGCTCGGCCCGACGAGGACGCTCGTGCTCGCGGCGGGCGTCGCGTTCCTCTCGAACGGGCTCCCGCTCGCGCTCCGCGACGTCCGCCGCCTCGGCTGGGTCGAGACGCCGGTTGCGGCGGCGGTCGAGGCCTGACCGGATACGCTCAGCCGCATGCGCCTCGCGGTGATCGGAACCGGCCTGATCGGCGCGTCCGTCGCGCTCGCCGCCAAGCGCGCCGGCGCGGCCGAGCGCGTCGCCGGCTGGGATCTCGACGGCGACGCGCTCGCGACGGCCACCGAGCGCGGCGCGGTCGACGAGGCGGCCGCGACGCCGGAGGAGGCCGTCGCCGGCGCCGAGCTCGTCGTCGTCGCGGCGCCGATCGCGCAGCTGCCGGGCGCCGTCGAGGCCGTCCTCGCCGCCGCCGGGACGGCCACCGTCACCGACGTCGGCTCGACGAAGAGCGCCGTCTGCGCCGCCGCCGGCGGCTCCGAGCGCTTCGTCGGCGGCCACCCGATCGCCGGCGCCGAGGCGCGCGGTCCCGGAGCGGCGAAGGCCGAGCTCTTCGAGGGCGCGACCTGGTTCCTGACGCCGCTCGCCGCCACCGACCCCGGCCGCTACCGGCAGGTGCACGGGTTCGTCGGCGCGCTCGGCGCCGTCCCGGTCGCCGTCGACCCGGCCGCGCACGACCGGCTCGTCGCGCTGACGAGCCACGTCCCGCACGTGCTCGCGAACCTGATCGTCAACCAGGCGGGCGGGCAGCGGATCGAGGGCCACGAGCCGCTCGCCGCCGCCGGCGGCTCCCTCCGCGACATGACCCGCGTCGCCGGCGCGAACCCGGGCATCTGGATCGACATCTTCCTCGACAACGCCGCCGCGATCGGCCACGCGCTCGCGGAGCACCGCCGCCGCGTCGAGCAGGTCGAGTCCGCGCTCGCCGCCGGCGACGCCGGCTTCCTCGCCCGCTGGATCGGCGAGGCCGGCCGGAACCGCCGCCGCATGCTCGAGCAGGAGTACCCGGATCCCGGCACGCTGCAGCGGCTGCGCGTCCACGTCCCCGACCGGCCGGGCGTGCTCGCCGGGATCACGCAGGCGCTCGGCGCCGAGCGGATCAACATCGAGGACTTCGAGCTCCACCACCACTCGCCCGAGCGCGGCGGCGTGCTCGAGGTGCTGATCGGCGGCGAGTCGGAGGCCCGTCGCGCCGCCGACCTGCTCGAGTCGCAGGGCTACGCCGTCGTCGTCTCGCCGGTGCTGCCGGAATGAGGACCGAGCCGGCAGCCGCGCTCGCGGGCGCGATCGCCGTCCCCGGCGACAAGTCGATCTCGCACCGCTCGGTGCTCGTCGGCGCGCTCTGCGACGGCGAGACGCGGGTCCGCGGCTTCGGCCGCTCGGGCGACACCGAGTCCTCGATCGGCGCGATGCGCGCCTGCGGCGTCGAGATCGTCGAGGAGGACGTCGACACGCTGCTCGTCCGCGGCGTCGGGCCGCGCGGCCTGCGGGAGCCGGCCGGGCCGGTCGACTGCGGCAACTCGGGGACGACGATGCGACTGCTCGCGGGCGTCCTCGCCGGCCAGCGCGGCTCGTTCGAGCTGACCGGCGACGAGTCGCTCTCGCGGCGGCCGATGGAGCGGATCGCCGAGCCGCTCCGCCGCATGGGCGCGCGCGTCGAGACGACTCACGGGACGCCGCCGCTGCGGATCGAGGGCGGCGATCTGCACGCGATCGACTACCTGCTGCCGGTCGCGAGCGCGCAGGTCAAGTCGGCCGTCCTGCTTGCCGGGCTGAACGCGGCGGGCCGCACCTCGGTCGTCGAGCCGCTGCCGACCCGCGACCACACCGAGATCATGCTCCGCGTCGCCGGCGCGCGCCTGCAGCAGCGCGCGAACGGCGCCTCCGTCGAGCGCGCGGAGCGGCTCGCCCTCGGGGAGCTCGAGGTGCCGGGCGACTTCTCCTCGGCGGCCCCGTTCGTCGTCGCGGCGACGCTGCTCGCCGGCTCGGAGCTCGTGATCCAGGGCGTCGGGCTCAACCCGCGCCGCACCGGGCTCCTCGCCGTGCTCGAGCGGATGGGCGCGCGGATCGCCGTCTTCAACCGGCGGCAGGCGGGCGGCGAGCCGGTCGGCGACCTCGAGATCCGCTCGGCGGAGCTGACCGCGACCGCCGTCGAGCCGGACGAGGTGCCGCTGCTCGTCGACGAGCTGCCGCTCTTCGCGCTCGCGGCCGCGCACGCCCGCGGCGACTCCTCCGTCGCCGGCGCGCAGGAGCTGCGGGTCAAGGAGACCGACCGGATCGAGATGGTCGTCACGGCGCTGCGCGCGCTCGGCGTCCGCGCGGAGGCGCGGGAGGACGGCTTCCGGATCCGCGGCGTGCCCTCGCGCCCGCGCGGCGGCGCCGTCGACTCCGGCGGCGACCACCGGATCGCGATGCTCGGGGCGGTCGCCGGGCTCAGCTCGCGCGACGGCGTCGCGGTCGGGGACGCGGAGGCGGTCGCTGTATCCTTCCCCGGGTTTTTCGAGCTGTTGGAGTCGGTGACGCAGAGATGATCGTCGCAATCGACGGTCCCGCCGGGGCCGGGAAGAGCACCGTCGCGCGCCGCCTCGCCGAGCGGCTCGGCTTCCGCTACCTCGACACGGGCGCGATGTACCGCGCGCTCACCTGGCTCGCGATCCAGCGCGGGATCGACCTCGGCGAGGGTCGCACGCTCGGCGAGCTCGCGCGCGAGCACCCGGTCGAGATCGACGAGAGCGGCCGGATCGGGATCGCCGGCACCGACGTCACCGCCGCGATCAGGCAGGCGCGGATCGACCGCGTCGTCCCGGCCGTCGCGCGCCACCCCGACGTGCGCGCGGTCATGCGCGAGCGCCAGCGCGAGCTCGCCGACGAGGGGAACGCCGTGATCGAGGGCCGCGACATCGGCACCGTCGTCGCGCCCGACGCCGCGGTCAAGGTCTACCTCGTCGCCGACCCGTCCGTGCGCGCGCAGCGCCGCCAGGCCGAGCGGCCGGAGATCGGCGCCGACGCGCTCGTCACCGACCTGAAGGAGCGCGACGCGAGCGACGCCGAGCGGATGCAGCCCGCCGACGACGCCGTCCGCATCGACACGACGAAGCTCGCGGTCGACGACGTCGTCGGGCAGATCGAGCAGCTCGTCCGCGCCCGGTCGCTCGCGCGGCCGTGACCGGCGACGACCTCGTCTGGGCGGCGGGGCGCGTCTGGATCGGCCTGCCGTTCCGCGTGCTCACCCGCGCCCGCTTCTACGGCGTCGAGCGGATCCCGGCCGAGGGCGGGATCGTCGTCGCCTCGAATCACTTCTCCTGGGTCGACCCGCCGCTCGTCGGCGCCGCCTGTCCGCGCCGGATCCAGTTCGTCGCCAAGATCGAGGCGCACCGCGCGCCCGGCCTCGGCCAGCTGATCCGCGCGCACGGGACGCTGCCGATCCGGCGCGGCGAGTCCGACCGCGAGGCCGTGCGGAAGATGCGGGAGGCGGTGCGCGAGGGCGGCGCGCTCGGGCTCTTCGTCGAGGGGACGCGGCAGCGCTCGGGCGTCCCGGGCCGGGTGCAGCCGGGCGCGGCGATGGTGGCGTTGCAGGAGGGCGTGCCGGTCGTCCCGGTCGCGCTCCACGGCACGCAGCACTGGCGGCCGTGGAAGCTCGCGCCGTGCTCGCTCGTCTGGGGCGAGCCGCTGCGCTTCGACGGGCTGCCGCGCGGCGGCCGCGGCTACCGCGAGGCGTCGGTCGAGATCGAGCGCGAGCTGCGGCGGCTCTGGGAGTGGCTCGTCGAGATCCACGCGCAGGGACGGCCGCGGGCGGTGACGCTGCCGTGACGGACACGGAGGTCCAGCCGCTGCTCGGCACGGTCGCGGTCGTCGGCTATCCGAACGTCGGCAAGTCGACGCTCGTCAACCGGCTGACCGGCACGCGCGCGGCCGTCGTCCACGAGACGCACGGGACGACGCGCGACCGCAAGGAGCTCGTCTGCGAGTGGAACGGCAAGCGCTTCCTGCTCGTCGACACGGGCGGCGTCGACGTCGCCGCCGAGGATCACGTCTCGCGCTCGATCGTCGAGCAGGCGCGGCTCGGGATCGCGGAGGCCGACCTCGTCCTCTTCGTCGTCGACGCGCGCGCCGGGATCACGCCGGGCGACGAGGAGCTCGCCGACATCCTCCGCCGCGCCGGCACGCCGGTGCTGCTGCTCGCGAACAAGATCGACGATCCCGCGCAGGACGCGATCGCGCTCGAGTTCCACCGCTTCGGGCTCGGCGACCCCGTGCCGATCTCGGCCGCGCACGGCCACGGCACCGGCGACCTGCTCGACGAGATCGTCGCCGCGCTGCCCGGCTCCGGCCGCGTCGAGGTGGGGGAGGAGGCGATCCGGGTCGCGATCCTCGGCCGGACGAACGTCGGCAAGTCGTCGCTGCTGAACGCGCTCGTCGGCGCCGAGCGGACGATCGTCTCCGACGTGCCGGGGACGACCCGAGACGCGATCGACACCGTGCTCGAGCGCGACGGGCGCACCTTCGTCCTCGTCGACACGGCCGGCCTCCGGCGCAAGCGGCGCCAGCGGCAGGGGATCGAGTACTACTCGGAGCTGCGCGCGCTCGAGGCGGCGGAGCGTGCCGACGTCGCGCTCGTCCTGATCGACGCCGCCGAGGGCGTCGTCGAGCACGACCTGACGATCGCGGACACGGCCAGGAAGGCCAAGTGCTCGACGCTCGTCGTGCTCTCGAAGTGGGACATCTCGCAGGTCTCGCTCGAGGAGGTGCGCGGCCACATGAACCGCGTCCTGCGGCAGCGCCCGCCGGTGATCGCCGTCTCGGCGAAGACCGGCCGCGGCGTCGTGCGGCTGCTCGAGCGCGTCGAGGAGCTGTACGAAAAGCACGTGGCGCGGATCCCGACCGCACGGCTGAACGAGGCGCTCGCCGAGCTGCGCGCCGCCCGCCAGCCGCCGTCACAGGGCCGCAGGCGGCTGAACCTGCTCTACGGCACGCAGGTGCAGGCGCGGCCGCCGCGCTTCCGGCTCTTCGTCAACGACCCCGGCCTCGTGACGCGCGACTACGGCTACTGGGTCGAGAACGAGCTGCGGAAGCGCTTCGAGCTGCAGGGCGTCCCGGTCGACATCGACTTCGTCCGCCGCGGATGAGGGTCGTCGTCGTCGGGGCCGGCTCGTGGGGGACGGCGTTCGCACGGCTCACGGCGGATCGCGGCCACGACGTCGTCCTCGCCGGGCGGGACGCGGAGCAGGTGCGCGCGATCCGCGAGACGGGCCGCAACCCGCGCTTCGCGCGCGAGATCGGCCTCGGCGGGATCGAGGCGGCGACGCTCGCCGACGCGCCGCTCGACGAGGCCGAGCTCGCCGTCGTCGCCGTCCCCTCCCGCGCGTTCGGCGAGGTCGTCGCGGCGCTGCCCGGCTCCTGCCCGGTCCTCTCGCTGACCAAGGGTCTCGACCCGCGGACCGGCGACCGCCTCTCGACCCTCGTCCGCGGCCGGCCGGTGGCCGTCCTCTCCGGGCCGAACATGGCCGAGGAGGTCGTCGCCGGCCTGCCCGGCGCGACGGTCGTCGCGAGCGAGGAGGAGGCGCTCGCCGTCCGGCTCCAGGACGCGCTGAACTCGTCCGTCTTCCGCGTCTACGTCAACAGCGACCTGATCGGCGTCGAGCTCTGCGCGGCGGCGAAGAACGTGATCGCGCTCGCGGCCGGCGGCGTCGACGGGCTCGGGCTCGGCGACAACGCGAAGGCGGCGCTCGTCACGCGCGGCCTCGCGGAGCTGGCGCGGCTGGGGGAGGCCTGCGGCGCCGAGCCGGACACGTTCTCCGGCCTCGCCGGCATGGGCGACCTGATCGTCACCTGCTGGCATCCGAGCGGCCGCAACCGCCGCGCCGGCGAGCTGATCGCGCGCGGCGCCAGCGCGGCCGAGGCGGTCGCCGAGATCGGCCAGGTCGTCGAGGGGTTGACGACGGCGCCGGTGCTGCGCGACCTCTCGCGCCGGCTCGGGATCGAGCTGCCGATCACCGAGGGCGTCTGCGCCGTGCTCGAGGGACTGCCGCTCGGCGCGCTGCTCGAGGGCCTGATGGGCCGGCGGCCGACGTCGGAATGATCGGCTAGGGTTGAGCGCATGAGCGACAGGGACTTCCTCTTCACCTCGGAGTCGGTCACCGAGGGGCACCCGGACAAGATGGCCGATCAGATCTCCGACGCGGTGCTCGACGCCGTGCTCACGGAGGATCCGGGCGGCCGCGTCGCCTGCGAGACGCTGATCACGACCGGCCTCGTCGTCGTCGCCGGCGAGATCACGACCGACACCTACGTCGACATCCCGCGGCTCGTCCGCGACAAGATCGTCGAGATCGGCTACACACGGGCGAAGTACGGCTTCGACGCGCAGACCTGCGGCGTCGTCGTCGCGCTCGACGAGCAGTCGCCGGACATCGCCCGTGGCGTGAACGCGTCGTACGAGGCGCAGCGCGCGCCCGGCGACGACGACCCGCTCGACCGGGTCGGCGCCGGCGACCAGGGGATGATGTTCGGCTACGCGTCGAACGAGTCCGAGGAGCTGATGCCGCTGCCGATCATGCTCGCGCACAAGCTCTGCAAGCGGCTCTCCGAGGTGCGGAAGGCCGACGTGCTCCCGTACCTGCGGCCGGACGGGAAGTCGCAGGTGACCGTCCGCTACGAGACGGACGAGCACGGCATCCGCCGCCCGGTCGAGATCGTGCGCGTCGTCATCTCGACGCAGCACCGCGAGGGGCTCGACATCGACACGCTGCTGAAGCCGGACCTCGTCGAGCACGTGCTCGAGCCGATCCTGCCGAAGGAGCTCGTCGACGAGCGGCGGCTGCAGGAGAAGGACTTCTTCTACTGCAACCCGACCGGCAAGTTCGTCGTCGGCGGCCCGATGGGCGACTGCGGCCTGACCGGGCGCAAGATCATCGTCGACAGCTACGGCGGCATGGGCCGGCACGGCGGCGGCGCCTTCTCCGGCAAGGACCCGACGAAGGTCGACCGCTCCGCCGCCTACATGGCGCGCTACGTGGCGAAGAACCTCGTCGCCGCCGGCGTCGCCGACCGGCTCGAGATCCAGGTCGCCTACGCGATCGGCGTCGCGCACCCCGTCTCGGTCACCGTCGACGCCTTCGGCACCGAGAAGATCCCGGTCGCGCGGATCGAGCGGCTCGTCTCCGAGCACTTCGACCTGCGCCCGGCCGCGATCCTCCGCGACCTCGACCTGCGCCGGCCGATCTACGCGAAGACGGCGGCGTACGGCCACTTCGGTCGCGACGAGGCCGACTTCACGTGGGAGCGCGTCGACAAGGCCGACGCGCTCCGCGGGGCCGCAGGTCTCGGCGAGCGCGCCATCGCGTAGCCGGGCGCCCGGCTACGCCGCGCGCACGTACAGGCCCTGCGCGGCCTTCTCGCCCATCGTCTGCTCCCCGCCGCCGACGCGCACGGTCACCTGGCCGGCCGCCTGCTCGACGAGCTCGAGCTCGGTGCCCGGGGCGAGTCCCGCGTCGTAGAACCAGTGCAGCAGGTCGCCGTCGTGCTCGGCGAGCCGGACGACCGTCGCCCGGCTCCCCGGCTCGAGGTCGGCGAGCGGCGCGAGCTCGCGGTTCTCCTCGACCTCGACCGCCGGGTCGACCGGCCAGCCGTGCGGGCAGCGGTCGGGATGGCCGAGCCGGTCGTCGATCCGCTCGATCATCTCCTCCGTGAACGTGTCGCCGAGCTCGTCGGCGTGGACGTGCGCCTCGGCGGCGGTGTAGCCCATGAAGTCGGTCAAGAGGCGCTCGATGATCCGGTGCTTGCGGACGACGCGCTCGGCCCGCGCGCGCCCGCTCGGGGTCAGGATCGCCTCCTTCTGCCGGCCGCGCTCGACGAGCCGCTCGCCCTCGAGCCGCTTCAGCATCTCGCCCGCCGACGCCCGCGAGACGCCGAGCATCTCGGCGACGCGCGAGGCGAGCGTCGGCGTCCCGGTCGCCGTCGGCCGGTACTCGCCGATCGGCGTGGCGAGGAAGTAGATCGTCTCGAGGTACTCGTCGATCGAGTGCCGCTCGGCCACGTGAGCCATCGTACAGCCCGCCGAGCCTTGCCAGGCGGGTCCTGCGCGACGCATGTAAGGTGTGCCTTACACCGTTTCCGGGAAAGGGAGAGACCACCCGAATGTCGACCGCACAGATCATCGTCCTCGGGGCGATCGCAGGCCTCACGATCTTCCTCGGCCTGCCCGTGGGCCGGATGGACGTCGGGCCCCGGCTGCGCTCCGGGCTCGCCGCGACCGCGCTCGGCATCCTGCTCTTCCTGCTCTGGGACGTGATCGAGCACGGGGTCGAGCCGGTCGAGACGAACCTCGACGCGCATGCGTGGGGCCGCTTCGCGTGGCTCGCGACGCTGCTCGCCGGCGGCTTCCTGCTCGGCTACATGGGACTCGTCTACTACGACCGCTGGATGGGGCGGCGCGCGACCGGGCTCGTCGGGCCGGGCGCGGCGGCGGTCGACGAGTTCCGCGCGCGCTCGTGGGTCGCGTCGCTGAGCCCGGCGCGGCGGCTCGCGCTGCTGATCGCGACCGGGATCGGCCTGCACAACTTCGGCGAGGGGCTCGCGATCGGCCAGTCGGCGGCGGGCGGCGAGATCGCGCTCGCGGTGACGCTGATCGTCGGCTTCGG
>DASSSQ010000057.1:0-11033 GCA_035708405.1 Gaiellaceae bacterium | reverse complement strand
GTCCCGGTCGCGCGCTCGAACGCGTCGAGGCCGAGCCGGATCGCCCTCGCGTCCGGCGGGACGAGCCCCGGCCGCGAGTCCGACCAGCGCTCGAGCTCGAGCTCGGCGCCGCGGGGACAGGCGCCGCGGACGATCTCCTCGAACGCGGCCGCGATCGTGTCCGGATCCTGGCCGGGCGCCAGCCGCAGCGAGACGTTCGCCTGCGCCTCGACCGGCAGCACGGTCTTCTGCAGCACCGGCTCGCCACCGGCGAGGCCGTTGATCTCGCAGGTCGGCTCGGCCCAGGTGCGGAGGTAGAACTCCTCGGCGCCGCGCCCGTCCATCGGCCGCGCCCCCGCCTCCGCCAGCTCGTCGGCGCCGGGCCGCAGGCTCGCCCACGCCGCGCGCTCCTCCTCGGTCACCGGCGCGATCCCCTGCCGCAGCGGCTCGGGCAGCCGGCCGTCGCGCGCGAGCGCGGGCGCGAGCGCGGCGGCGAGCGCGTGCACCGCGTTCAGCGCCGCGCCGCCGTACATCCCCGAGTGCAGATCGCGCGCGCCCGTGCGGCAGGTGAGATGGAAGTAGACGAGGCCGCGTGTGGCGACGTTGAACGCCGGCTTGCCGCGCTCCTGGTAGCCGGCGTCGAAGATCACGCAGGCGTCGGCGCCGCGCTCGTCCCCGGCGAGGAAGTCGACGATCGAATGGCCGCCGGTCTCCTCCTCCCCGTCGCAGGCGAAGCGGACGTTCACCGGCAGCGCGCCCTCCCGCGCGAGGTCGGCGGCGGCGCGCAGCAGCATGTAGAGCTGGCCCTTGTCGTCGGCGATCCCGCGCGCGTACAGCCAGCCGTCGCGCACCGAGGGGACGAACGGCTCCGACTCCCAGAGCTCGAGCGGCGCCGGCGGCTGCACGTCGAAATGGCCGTAGACGAGCACGGTCGGCGCCGCGTCCGCACCCGCCGAGGCAAGCAGCTCGCCGACCGCGAGCGGCTGCCCCTGCCAGTCCCGGACCTCGCACTCGCCGCCGGCGGCTCGCACGTAGGCCGCCACCCACTCGCCGGCGGCCCAGACGTCGTTCCGGTGCGAGGGATCGGCGCTGACGGAGGGGATCGCGAGCAGCGCCGCGAGCTCGTCGACGTACGGCTGCGCGTCGCTCACGCCGAGAGCCTACTCGCGCGACCGAGGACGGTGCTATCTTTACTCCATGGATCGAGTCAAGCTCAGGCGCAGGCGTGGCTTCACGCGCATCTCGAGCAAGCGCCAGGTGACGATTCCGCTCGCGGCCCTCGAGCAGACCGGGCTGAAGCCCGGCGACCAGCTGAAAGTCGACGTCGACTCCGGCGGCAGGATCGTCCTCTCCCGGCCGGTCGACGTCGAGGCGCGGCGAAAGGCGATTCGCGAGACGTCCGGGATCTTCACCGGCGTGTACCGAGCGGGCGATCTCGATCGACTGCGAGACGAGTGGCGCTGATCGTTCTCGACGCGAGCGTCGTGATCGCCCACCTCGAGACGCTCGATGCGCACCACGAAGCTGCGACGGCGGCAGTGGCCGCGTACCACGATGCCGATCTGCGACTCCCGGCGTCTGCATATGCGGAGTCGCTCGTCCTCGCCACGCGCGCCGGACGCCTGGACAGGGCGCGCCTGGCGATCCGTTCGCTCGGACTGGCGATCGTGCCAATCGACGACCGCGTCGCCGAAGTCACGGCTTCAGTACGGGCACGCATTCCTACGCTCCGACTTCCCGACGCGCTCGTCCTCGGCTGTGGCGAAGCGCTCGACGCCGACGTGGTCCTGACCGCCGACCGGCGCTGGCACGGTTACCCGCGGGTGCAGGTCGTCGGCGTCGACCCGTAGACGGCGTCGCAACTTTTGCTTAACGCGACGCTCAGGTGCCGTTCAGGTAGCCGCGATATCCCTTGTGGCGTGGAAGCGTGCTGCACCGTCGACGCCCCCGACGCCTTCGCCGCCTTCGTCCTCGCGCACGACCTCGACCCCTGGGGCGACCTCGCCCGGATCGAGGCGCGCAATGCCGGCTTCCGCGTCGCCTTCGAGACCGACGACGACGGCCTCGCCCGCGCGCTGCGCACCGTCCAGCACTGGCTCGTCGACGAGCGGATCGAGCGGACGACCGTCCGCTTCGGCGAGCGCAGCCAGGTGCTACGCGCCGCCTGAGCGGAAGGCGGGCACGCGGCGAGCCTACGCCGCGACGTCCTTCAGCTTGCTCGCGTCGGCAAGCGCGCGCAGCTTCTTCAGGCTCTGGTTCTCGATCTGGCGGATCCGCTCGCGCGTGACGTTGAAGGTGCGGCCGACCTCGTCCAGCGTCCGCGGATGCTCGCCGTTCAGGCCGTAGCGGAGCTCGAGCACGCGGCGCTCGCGCGGCGAGAGCGCACCGAGGATCTTCAGCAGCGCCTCCTTGCGCATCGCCGTCTCGGCGGCCTCCTCCGGCAGCGGCATGTTCTCGTCGGTGAGGAAGTGGCCGAACTCCGACTCCTCGTCGTCGCCGACCGGCTTCTCGAGCGAGACCGGCGTCTGCGCCATCCGGCGGATCGTCTCGACCTCGTCGAGCGTCAGGTCGAGGTCGCGCGCGATCTCCTCGGAGCTCGGCTCCCGCCCCAGCTCGGCGCGCAGCTTCCGCTCCGAGCGCACGATCTTGTTCAGCTTCTCGACGACGTGCACCGGCATCCGGATCGTCCGCGCCTTGTCGGCGAGCGCCCGCGCGACCGCCTGGCGGATCCACCAGGTCGCGTAGGTGGAGAACTTGAAGCCCTTGCGGTAGTCGAACTTCTCGGCCGCGCGCACGAGCCCGATCGTCCCCTCCTGGATCAGGTCGAGGAACGGCAGCCCCTGGTTGCGATAGCGCTTGGCGATCGAGACGACGAGGCGCAGGTTGGCCTCGATCATCTCCTGCTTGGCGCGATGGTCGCCACGCTCGATCCTCTTGGCGAGCTCCACCTCCTGGGCGGCGGTCAGCAGGTCGACCTTGCCGACGTCGCGCAGGAAGAGCTGCAGCGAGTCGGTCGAGATCTCGCGCGCCTCCGCGGCGAGCGCGTCCTCCTCCTCGTCGGGCGCGGCGGCGACGACCTCGATCTCGAGCTCGCGCAGCGACTGGTGGACCTCCTCGAGCTGGCCGCCGTCGAGGTCGAGCTCGGCGAGCGCGGCGGCGATCTCCTCGGTCGTCAGCGAGCCGGTCTCCTGGGCGGCTTCGAGCAGCGCCCGGGCCTCGTCGGTGTCGAGCACGTTCCCGGTGCTGCCGGGCCCTTCGACCTCCCCTGCGCTCACTGCGTCCCCCCATCGTCGCGTGAACCGGCTTCCGTCTCAGCTTAGGACTGGCTGGCAACCCCCGCCACCCCCGGGGATGCGGAAGTCTTACCGAGGAAGCCGGCGGCGTCGATAGGCCGTTCGGCTCATCTTTTCCTTACTTGGTCCCAACATTCTGCAGACCGGCGAGGAAGCGGCGGGCCTCCGCGCCGAGCACGCCGTGCGGATCGAGCCTGACCGCGGCCCGGAGCTGCTTGCGCGCCTCGGTCAGCTGCGCCATCCAGACGAGCATCTCGCCGAGGTGGAAGCGGACGGTCGCGGCCTTCGGGAAGCGCTTGGCGAGCGGGCCGAGCCGCGAGAACGCGGCGGACGGGTCGGCCTTCGAGAAGCGGCCGACGTCGGCTGCGGTCAGCGCCTCCGGGTCATTCGGCGCCGCCTTCGCCGCCAGCGCGAACTGCCGCTCGGCCGAGACCGGGCGGCCGAGCGTCTGCAGCGTCGCGCCGTAGAGGAGGCGGTAGCGGACGCTGCCGGAGCGCGCGAGCCGCGCGAGCGCGGCGAGCTGCTGCGCGGGCGGCAGCTTCGAGAGCGCCGCGGGCGCGGGCTCGCTCGGCGTGAACTGCGGCAGCCGCGGCGCGAAGTGCGGATGGAGCAGCGAGTCGGCCTGGACGGCGTAGGGCGTGTCCGGCTCGACGCGGGTCGCCGCCTCGAACGCGGCGGTCGCGCCGCTGCCGTCGCCGTTCCAGAGTCGCGCGAGCCCGAGATAGAGCCGGACGAGCGCGCTTCCCGGATGCTCCCGCGAGAGCCCGTCGAGCGTGTGCAGCGTGCCCGCCGGCCAGGCCGCGACCGCCGCGCCGACCTGCGCCTCGAGCGAGGAGTAGCGGGAGAAGATCGCCCGCGCCTCGTCGCGCTTGCCCGCGTCGTAGAGCTTCGAGGCCCGCTCGAGCGCCGTCGTCTCTGGCCCGCTGCGCACGCCGAAGTCGAGCGAGAGCGGCGGCGGGCCCTTCGGCTTCTGCACCGTCGGCGTCGGCGTCCGCGTCGCGAGCGTGATCCCGAGCGCGAGCCCGGCGGCCGCGACCGACGCCGTCGCGACGATGAGGTAGACGCGTCCGCGGGCCGACACGTACCCGAGGGTAGCTCGCCGCCGCCGCGGGGCTGCCTCTATCCTCAGGAAGCCGATGAGCGCCCGCGACGAGATCCTGGCCGCCAACGACCGCTACGCGGCCGCCTTCGACCGGGCCGGCCTGCCGGCGCCGCCCGCCCGCGCCTTCGCCGTCCTCACCTGCATGGACGCGCGGCTCGACCCGGCGCTCTTCCTCGGCCTCGGCGCCGGCGACGCGCACGTGCTGCGCAACGCCGGCGGCTTCGCGACCGACGACGCGCTGCGCTCGCTCGCGATCTCGGCCCACCTGCTCGGCACGCGCGAGGCGTTCGTGATCGCGCACGAGCGCTGCGGGATGCTCGGGTTCGCAAACGAGGAGCTGCGAGAGCGGATCGGCCCGGCTGCGCGCGACGTCGACTTCCTCCCCTTCGCCGACCTCGACGAGGCCGTCCGCGAGAGCGTGCGCCGGATCCGCGGCTCGGAGCTGCTGCCGGCGGGCTTCGGCGCGACGGGCTTCGTCTACGACGTCGAGAGCGGCCGCCTGCGCGAGATCGCGTAGCCTCGCACACACCGGTTCGCCGGTACACTTTGGATACCGATGCGGACGATGAACGACATCCACGACCGGAGCTGCTCGGTCGCTCTCTGCGCCGAGATCATCGGCTCGAAGTGGACGGCGCTGCTCGTCCACGACATGTCGGAGGGCCCGCGCCGCTTCTCCGAGCTCCGTCACGCCTGCCCCGGGATCAGCCCGCGCACGCTCTCCGAGCGTCTGAAGGAGCTGGAGGCCGACGAGATGGTCGACCGGCGCAGCTTCGCCGAGACGCCGCCGCGCGTCGAGTACAGCCTGACCGACAAGGGCAAGGCGCTGCTGCCGATCATCGAGGAGATGCGCAGCTTCGGCCGCGCCTGGCTCGGCGACGCGCACGCCGTCGATCACGACTAGTGTCCGCACAGGTATATTTTCTGAACCAATGACGACCTATCGCGACCTCCTCCAGCAGACGAAGACCGAGATCTCCGAGATCGACCCGCCCGCGGCGAGCGCGCTGGTCGGCAACGGCACGCTCTTCCTCGACGTGCGCGAGCGCGACGAGTGGGAGGAGGGCCACATCCCGGGCGCCGTCCACGTGCCGCGCGGCTTCCTCGAGTCGCGGGTGGAGCAGGTCGCGCCCGACCACGGCCAGCACGTCGTCGTCTACTGCGCCGGCGGCTCGCGCTCGGCGTTCGCGGCGAAGTCGCTGCAGGAGCTCGGCTACGCGAACGTCGTCTCGCTCGCCGGCGGCTTCACCGACTGGAAGCGGAACGGCTTCGAGACCGTGCTGCCGCGCACGCTCGCGCCCGCGCAGCGCACGCGCTACAGCCGCCACCTGCTGATCCCGGAGATCGGCGAGGAGGGCCAGCTGCGGCTGCTCGAGTCGCGGGTGCTGATGATCGGCGCCGGCGGCCTCGGCTCGCCCGCCGCGCTCTACCTGGCCGCAGCCGGCGTCGGCACGCTCGGGATCATCGACGCCGACATCGTCGACGAGACGAACCTGCAGCGGCAGATCGTCCACTCGCTCGACCGGCTCGGCGAGCCGAAGGTCGACTCCGCGCGCCGCACGATCGAGGCGCTGAACCCGGACGTGACCGTCAAGACCTACCGCGAGCGGCTCACCTCCGAGAACGTCGACGCGATCCTCGACGAGGGCTGGGACCTGATCCTCGACGGCGCCGACAACTTCCCGACCCGCTACCTCGTCAACGACGCCTCGGTCTGGCACGACATCCCCGTCGTCCACGGCTCGATCTACCGCTTCGAGGGCCAGGTCACGGTCTTCAAGCCGCACGACGGGCCCTGCTACCGCTGCCTGTTCCCGCAGCCGCCGCCGCCGGAGCTCGCGCCGTCGTGCGCCGAGGGCGGCGTGCTCGGCGTGCTGCCGGGGATCGTCGGCTCGATCCAGGCGAACGAGTCGCTGAAGCTCGCGCTCGGGATCGGCGAGCCGCTCGTCGGCCGGCTGCTGCTCTACGACGCGCTCGACGAGTCGTTCACCGAGGTGGCGCTCAGGCGCGACCCGAACTGCCCGGTCTGCGGCGAGCACCCGACGATCACCGAGTACGTCGACTACGTCGAGTTCTGCGCCGGAGGCGCGCACTGATGGCCCGCGTCCGGATCCCGCCCGTCCTGCGCACGGAGGCCGGCGGGCAGCGCGAGGTCGAGGCCGCCGGCGGCACCGTCCGCGAGCTGCTGCAGGACCTGACCGCACGGCTGCCGCAGCTCGGCTCGAAGATCTACGACGGCGAGAAGATCGCCCCGTTCGTCAACGTCTACCTCGATGGCGAGGACGTGCGCACGCTCGGCGGCGTCGACACCCCGGTCGCAGACGGCGCGACGCTGATCCTCCTGCCGGCGATGGCAGGCGGGCGTGCGTAGCCTCGTCGCTCCGTCCCTCCTCGATCTCGTCGGCTCGACCCCGCTCGTCGAGCTGCAGCGGCTGACGCCGAAGGAGTCCGTCCGCATCTTCGCCAAGCTCGAGGGCCAGAACCCGACGGGCTCGGTCAAGGACCGGGTCGCGAAGGCGATGATCGAGGCCGCCGAGGCCTCCGGCGAGCTCGAGCCGGGCCGCGAGTTGCTCGAGCCGACCTCCGGCAACACCGGCATCTCGCTGGCGCTGATCGCGAAGCTGAAGGGCTATCCGATCACGTGCGTGCTGCCGGAGAACGCGACCCCGGAGCGGATCCGCCTCTTGCGGCTCTTCGGCGCGGAGATCGTCTTCTCGCCCGGCGACCGCGGCACGAACGGCTCGGTCGCGCTGGCGCTCGAGCTGGCGGAGGCCGATCCACGCTACTTCATGCCGTTCCAGTACGGCAACGAGGCGAACCCGCGCGCGCACTACGAAGGCACCGGCGCGGAGATCGCCGAGGCGCTCGACCACGTCGACGTCCTCGTCGCCGGTCTCGGCACCGGCGGGACGCTGATGGGCACCGGCGAGCGGCTGCGCGAGTCGTTCCCCGACCTCGTCGTCGCCGCCGCCGAGCCGCTTCCCGGCGACCCGGTGATGGGCCTGCGCTCGCTCGAGGAGGGCTACACGCCGCCGATCCTCGACGTGACGAAGCTCGACCGGAAGGTGCTCGTCTCGAACGCGGAGTCGGTCGCCGCGGTGCGCGCACTGCTCGAGCGCGAGGGCATCTTCGCGGGCGTCTCCTCGGGCGCGGTCGTGCACGTCGCCCGGCGGCTCGCCGAGGAGCTCGACGAGGGGACGATCGTCTGCGTGCTCGCCGACGGCGGCTGGAAGTACATCTCCGCCTCCTTCTGGGACGACGCCGAGGACGGCTCGCTCGACCGCACGATCTGGTGGTAGTGCCCGCCGCTACGCGCCGGGCACTCGAGGAGCATGCCCACGCGGAAGCGCCGAACGAGGCCTGCGGGCTCGTCCTGCTCGAGGACGGCGTGGCGGTCGAGTACCGGCCGGGCCGCAACGCGCTCGCGAGCCCGTACCGCTTCCAGCTCGAGCCGGGCGACGCCGCCGACTTCTTCGCCGAGGACGAGGGCTACGAGCTCGCCGTCTTCCACTCGCATCCCGAGACCGAGGCGCGCCCCTCCCGCACCGACATCGCCAACATCGGCCTCTGGGAGGGCCGGCCCTACCTGATCCTGTCGCTCGCCCGCGGCGAGCTGCGCGCCTGGCGGATCGAGGCCGGCGTCGCGTCCGAGCTGGACATGTCGCTACAGGACGCCTAGCCGAAGGCGCTACAATCGAAGCGTGGAGGTAGGCGTTCGCGAGCTGCGCGCGGATCTCAGCCGCTGGCTGCACCGCGTCCGCGACGGCGAAGAGGTCGTCGTCACCGACCGTGGCAAGGCCGTCGCGCGCATCCTGCCGGTGAACGGCGAGCGGCGCATCGACCGTCTGATCCGCGAGGGAACCGTCACGCCTGCGCCGCGGCCCTGGCGCGGGAAGCTGCCGAAGCCGATCGAGGACGCAGGCCCGCTCAGCGACATCGTCCTGGGCGACCGGCGCTGATCGTCTACCTCGACACGTCGGCCTTCATCAAGCTGCTCGTGCCCGAGCCCGGTGCTGCCGAGGTCGCCGGGGCGTGGCTGGGCGCCGACCGACGCGTCTCCTCGCTCCTGCTCTACCCGGAGGCGCGTGCGGCGCTTGCGCGCGCGCTGAGAGCCGGACGGCTCGATCCGCATCGGGCGCTGACGGCACGCCGCCGAGTCGAGGCGCTCTGGGCGGCCCTCGACCGCGTCGAGCTGACGGAGGCGCTCGCGCAGCGGGCGGGCGACCTCGCGGAGCGCTGCAGGCTGCGCGGCTACGACGCGGTGCACCTCGCGTCGCTCGAGCACCTCGGCAGGGACGACACGGTCCTCGTCTCGGCGGACGAGGAGCTGCTCCACGCCGCCGGAACCCTCGGCTTCATGACGTCCAGCGCCTAGCCGCTCTCGAGCGGCAGCACGAGCGACATCGTCGTGCCGCGGCCCGGGGCCGACTCGACCTCGATGCGGCCGCCGTGCGCCTCGGCGATCGAGCGGGCGATGAAGAGGCCGAGGCCGGTGCCGGGCTTGCCGGCGGGACCCTCGGCGCGGCCGAACTTCTCGAAGATCAGCTGCTGCTGCTCGCGGCGGATCCCCGGCCCGCGGTCGCGGACCGAGACGACCACGCTGCCGTCCGTCGCGAGCGCGCGCACCTCGACGGCGCGGCCCGCCGGCGAGTACTTGACGGCGTTGTCGAGCAGGTTGCCGACGACCTGGCGCAGGCGCGCCGCGTCCGCGCGCAGGCGCGGCAGCGGCTCGCCCACGTGCAGCTCGACCGGCACCTCGTCCTGGCCGACGGCCGCGGTCGCGACGAGGTCGCGCAGCAGCTCCGCCAGGTCGACGTCGCTGAAGCTGTACGGGAACGAGCCCGACTCGATCCGCGAGGTGTCGAGCACGTCGCTGACGAGCAGCGCGAGCCGGTTCGTCTCGTCGGCGATCAGCGCCAGGAACGACGCGCGCTGATCCGGCGAGAGCTCGCGCCAGCGCTGCTGCAGCGTCCGCGCCGAGCCGATCACGGCCGCCATCGGGCTGCGCAGCTCGTGCGAGACGAGCGAGACGAAGTCGGCGCGCAGCGCCGAGAGCCGCCGCAGCTCCTCGACGGTCGCCCGCTCGGCGTCGTAGGCGCGGATGTTCTGGACGGCGCCGCCGACGAGCCGTCCGAGCAGCGTCACGAGCTCGACGTCCGCCGGCGAGAAGGAGTGCGGCTCGGCGCGGCTGAGCGACAGCATCCCCACCGGTCGCACGCCCGCGTAGACCGGCGCCGCGACGCGCGTGCGCAGCCCAAGGCGCAGGAACTCCTCCTCCTCCGGGTAGCGCGGCGGGTCGATGTCGTGCCGTTCGACGGTCTGTCCCGTGTCGACGACGACGGGCAGGATCGTCCCGGCGGCCGGCTCGCGCGCTCCCGCCGGGTAGACGCTCTCCTCCCCCTCGCCCGCGCTCGCGAGCGTCAGCGCGTGGTCGCCCTCGAGCGTCACGATCGCGACCCGGTCGAACGGGACGAGCCCGCGCAGCTCGCGGATGAAGGCGCCGAACGCCTGGTCGAGGTCGAGCGACGAGGAGAGCGCCCGCGTGCAGCGGTTCGCGGCGTCGAGCAGGTCGCCGCGCCGGCCGAGCTCGTCGCGCAGCGCCTCCGCCTCGCGTGCGCGCCGCACCGCGAGCACGCTCTCGCTGCGAAGCGCGCGCACCAGCCAGCCGACGATCAGCGCGAAGATCACCTCGACGCCGACCTGGAAGGTGACGTAGTCCCAGCGGAACGCGAACGGCGCGTGATAGCGGCCGCGCAGGAGCTCGAAGCCGACCAGCACCGGCACGGTCACGCCGGCCGCCGCGACCGACGCCGCGAGGCCGTAGCGGATCGCCGCCTCGAGCACCGCCAGGTAGATCAGCTGCCGGATCGGCGTCCCCGACTGGTAGGAGTAGGCGAGGACGTACGCGCAGAGGATCGCGGTGTCGAACGAGAGCGCGGCGAGCGAGAGCCGCGCCCGGCCCTGCGGCTCGAGCGGCCGGCGGGCGAGCGCGAAGAGGACGACCGCGCCGGCGACGAAGACGCCGGTGACCGCCCACGCCCAGGGCCGGAACCCGTGCGCGAAGTGGCTGACCGAGACCTGGAAGAGCGCGAACGGGATCGCGCCGAGCCGCACCCACGCGATCCACGTCTCCAGTCGGGCGAACCGCTCGTCGGGCTCGCGCACCGCTCAGCTCGCTCCGTGGCGGGCGCGCAGGCGGGCCCGCGCCCAGGCGGCGTGCTCGCGGAGCAGCTCGTCGTCCCCGTCGAGGTACGGCTCGAGCGCCGCCTCGTGCTCGGGCCCGCCGACGTTGCCGAGCGCGACGAGCGCGTTCCGCTTCAGGTAGCGCGGGTCGCGCCGCGGGACGTAGAGCCGCTCGTAGCGCTCGAGCAGCTCGCGGCCGTCCGCCTCGAGCCAGGCGACGAGGTCGACGGTCGCCTCTCCTTCCGGGTGGAGACCGCCCCGCCGCTTCTCGACGCCGCGGTTCCAGGGACAGGCCTCCTGGCAGATGTCGCAGCCGTAGACCGAGTCGCCGAGCGCGGCGCGGTGCTCCTCCGGGATCGGCCCGGGCCGCTGCGTCGACCAGGAGAGGCAGCGGTTCGCGTCGAGGACGCCGGGCTCGTCGAGCGCGCCGGTCGGGCAGGCGTCGATGCAGAGCCGGCAGGAGCCGCAGTCGAGGG
>DASSSQ010000056.1:0-24244 GCA_035708405.1 Gaiellaceae bacterium | reverse complement strand
TCGAGCTCGCTCGTCAGCACCTGCGCCGCGTGCAGCAGCGACGTCTGCTGCTCGAGCCGCCGCCGGTTCTCGCCGAGCAGCCGTACGTTCTGCAACGCCAGGCCGAGCTCGCGCGCGACCGACTCGACCAGGAAGATCTCGGCGCGCGTCCAGCGTCGCGGCGCGGCGCCGTGGACGGCGACGACGCCGATCAGGCGCTCGAAGAAGACGATCGGCACCGAGAGGACCGCGCGGCTGCCGAGCCCGAGCAGCGTCTCGCGGCCGCCGAGGCTCTCGTCCTCGAGCTCCGGCGCCGTCGCCGCGTCCTCGATCGCGATCGTGTGCCGCTCGCGCGCCGCCAGGTTCGAGACGGCCAGCAGCTCGACCCCCTGCGCGGGCTCGCGGCCGCTCTCGTGCCACTCCGCCGCGAGCACCGGCGCGTCCGCCTCGCCGAGCCGGAGCAGGCAGCGGGAGGCGGCGAGCGCGCGCCCGGTCTCCTCGACGGCGACCCGCATCAGCGAGTCGACGTCGTGCTCCGAGCGCACCTTGCGCGAGATCTCCGCGAGCAGCCGTTCCCGCTCGAGCGCATCCGCGAGCGCGATCGCCGAGCGACTGCGGTCGAGCGCGAGTCCCGCCTCCGAGGCGATCGCCTGCAGCGCGTCGAGCTCCTCGCGGGAGAACGAGCGGTAGCGGCCGATCGTCGCGAGCACGAGCACGCCGATCACGCGCTCCTCCGCGATCATCGGCACCCAGGCGCCGCTCCGCGCGCCGACGAGCTCGGCGAGCCGCCGGCTGACGAGGCTCGAGGCGGCGACGTCGTAGACCTGCACGGGCGCGGCCTCGAAGACCGCGCTCGCGATCCCGGAGGCCTCCTCGCGCAGGTCGATCCGCTGGCCCGCCCACCACTCGAGATCCTCGCCGTCGCAGCGCGCGACGAGCCCCTCGGCCGTCCCGGTCTGCTCGTCGACGAGCGCGACGGCCGCGAACTCGACGCCGAGCAGGCGGCCGACCTCGTCGGCGACGACGCGCCCGATCGCGATCGCGCCCTGCGTGCCGGCGAGCGCGCTCGAGATCGCGGAGACGGCGCCGAGCTCGCGGTCGCGCAGCGAGACGCGCTCCTCCCGCTCGAGCACGAGCCGCGCGCCGCCGGCGCGGGCGCGGGCGGCGAAGCGCGCGAGCACGACGGCGCCGGGAACGAGCAGGACGAGCGTGCCGGCGAACGCGGGCCACGGGCCGGCGCCGAGCGGCGCGCGGTCGTCGAGGACGACGCCGGCGAGCACGAGCGCCAGCACCGCCACCGCTGGGAAGACCGCCACGAGCGGCCGGGCGAGCGGCTGTGCGACCTGCCGGTCGCGGCGGAGCGAGGGTGCGAGCAACGCGGTCGCGGCCAGGTACACCGCCGCGAGCACGAGCAGCGGCACTGCGTCGATCAGAACGGCCTGGGTCTCGATGCTCACTGGGCCCGTCGGATCATAAACGCCGCGAGAACGGCCGGCCTGCAGCGGTTTTCGTCCTGCGAAGCGTAGGCTGCCGGCTTTGAAAGATGGGCCGCTTGGCCTATTGAGCGCATGCCTGCGGCGAATTACCGTGGCAGCCGCTGGGCGATGCGAACCGCGGCGGCCTGGCCGCCAGATCCGCGGTGAGCGTTCCGAGAGGACCCGTCGCGCCGACCCCCCGAGCGGCGGGTCTTCTCGCTCTGCTCTCTCGGCCGGCTCCGTCGAGCCTCCGCCGGTGGCCGGTACGATGGCCGCGATGGTCGAGCGCATCCTCCTGGCCTCTCCCCGCGGCTACTGCGCCGGGGTCGAGCGCGCCGTCGAGACGGTGGAGAAGGCGATCGAGCTCTACGGCGCCCCCGTCTACGTCCGCAAGCAGATCGTCCACAACATCCACGTCGTCCGCGACCTCGAGAAGCGCGGCGCGATCTTCGTCGACACCGAGGCCGAGGTGCCGGAGGGCGAGACGGTCGTCTTCTCCGCGCACGGCGTCGCGCCGTCGGTGCACGCGAGCTCCGCGATCCGGCGGCTGAACACGATCGACGCGACCTGCCCGCTCGTCACCAAGGTGCACACGCAGGCGAAGCGGTACGCCAAGGAGGGCTACACCGTGATCCTGATCGGCCACGCCGGCCACGAGGAGGTGGAGGGGACGATGGGCGAGGCGCCGGACTCGATCCTGCTCGTCGAGGACGCCGCCGAGGCCGAGCTGCTCGAGCTGCCGCCGGAGCGCGCCGCGAAGCTCGCCTACATCACGCAGACGACGCTGTCGGTCGACGAGACGAAGGACGTGATCGCGGCGCTGCGGCGGCGGTTCCCGCAGATCCACGCGCCGAAGAAGGAGGACATCTGCTACGCGACCTCCAACCGGCAGTGGGCGGTCAAGGAGATGCTGCACGAGGTCGACATGCTGATCGCGATCGGGTCGCGGAACTCGTCCAACTCGAAGCGCCTGGTCGAGGTCGCGCGCGCGAACGGCGTGCGCGCGGAGCTGATCGACGACGAGACCGAGCTCGAGGAGGCGTGGTTCGAGGGCGTCGCGACGCTCGGCATCACCTCGGGCGCGTCGGCGCCGGAGCACCTGGTCGAGCGCGTCTGCGACTGGTTCCGCGCCCGCGGTGTCGCCGACATCTCCGACTACGCGATGGTGCAGGAGGACGTCGAGTTCCGTCTGCCGGTCGAGCTGCGGCGCGAGCTCGAGCTGGCCGACTCGCAGCGTTGACGCCGGTCCGTGCGCTGATCGCCGCGCTCGTCGTCGCGGTCGGCGTCGCCGCGGGCTTCGCGATCGGGCGCGGCACGGAGCATCGGGTGACGACGGTCGCGCAGGCACGGACGGTGACGGCGCCGCCGCCGGGGATGCCCGCCGCGGTCGAGCGGACGCGGCGGCGGATCCTCGCGGCCGCCGAGGCGCGCGACTACGACGCGCTCGGCCGGATCGCCGGCACGCGCTTCCGCTACTCCTTCGGCCCGACCGAGCCCGGCGGCGCGCCCGCCTACTGGCGACAGCTCGAGCGCAGCGGCCACGGCAACCCGCTGCGGACGCTCGCGGCGATCATGCGCATGCCGTACACGCTCGCCGACGGCTACTACGTCTGGCCGTTCGCCTACGACAAGCAGCCCGGCCACCTCGGCGCCTACGAGCGGCAGCTGCTCGCGCCGATCGCCGGCCCGAAGGAGATCGCGGGCTGGCAGCGCTTCGGCGGCTACCTCGGCTGGCGCGCCGGCATCGCGCCGGATGGAAGCTGGGCCTACTACGTCACAGGCGACTGACGAACCCGGTCACCCCGGGTTCTAGGCTCGCTCGATCCGCGGCGTGCCGGCGGCGCCGTCGAGGGCGAGCTCGACGGCGAGCACCTCGTCCTTGATCCGGTCGGCATGGCTCTCGACGAGGTCGGCGTCGGACTCAGGCAGCCAGGCGCGGATCCGATCGGTCAGCTCGAGCCCCTGCTGCTTGCGCAGCTCGTTCAGCTGCCGGATCCGGTCGAGGACGCGCCCTTCGAGCTCGAGCTCCGGCGTCAGCTGCGGGTCGATCTCGACGGTCAGCTCGCCCTCCGACGCGATCGCCCAGCCCTCGTTCGCCGGCTCGCGCTCGCGCAGCACCTCGTCCGGCCGCAACCGCTCGTCCTCGACGACGACGTCCTCGCCCTCGAGGTGCCAGCGGCCCTCCGCGAGCGCCTTCCGCACCGCCGGCAGCCGCGCGCCGAGCCGCGGGCCGAGCAACGGCAGGTTCGGCTTCAGCCGCACCCTCGTCTCCGCGCCCGGCTCGAAGCGGAGCTCCTTGATCCGCAGCTCGTCGCCGATCTCCGCGGCGTGCGCGCCCGCCCCGCGCGCGCCGTAGACGACCGCGCGCGCGAGCGGCTGGCGCAGCTTGACCGGCCGCGCCTGCCGCAGCAGCTCGACGACCTGCCGCACCTCAGCGATCTCCGCGAGCAGCGCCTCGTCGGCGAGCCGCGCGTCGACCTCCGGCCACGGCGCGAGGAAGATCGACCGCGGCGCCTCCGGGCACGGCGCCGCGACGAGGTTCCGCCACAGGTGCTCGGTCAGGAACGGCATGATCGGCGAGACGACGCGCAGCGAGTGGACAAGCGCGACCCAGAGCGTGCGGAACGCCGCGTCGTCGTAGGCGTAGAAGCGGCGGCGCGAGCGGCGGATGTACCAGTTCGAGAGGTCGTCGAGAAACGACTCGTACGCGTCGATCAGCCGGTGGGTCAGCTGCGCCTCGAGCGCGGCGGTCGCGTCGGCGACGAGGCGCTGCGTCCGCGCGAGCAGCCAGCGGTCGAGCGGCCGCAGCTCCGCGCCGTCCGGGCCGCCGTCCAGGTCGCCGTAGCGCGGCTCGAACCCCTCGATGTTCGCGTAGTCGACGAGGAACCGGACCGAGTTCCAGAGCGTCAGCAGCTTCCGCTGCACCTCGTGCGCGGGGCCGTAGCCGAAGAGCAGGTTGCGGTCCGGCGGCTGCTGGCAGAACTGCCAGCGCATCACGTCGGCGCCCATCCGGTCGAACGCGTCCTCGGCCCGGATCAGGTTGCCCCAGGAGCCGTGCATCTCGCGCCCGTGCTCGTCGAGCATCTTCTCGTAGCCGAGCACGCTCCGGAACGGCGCGCGCCCGACGAGCGCGACCGACATGAAGAGCTGCGAGTAGAACCAGAGCCGGATCTGCTCGCGCATCTCCGAGACCCAGTCGGCCGGGAACCACGTCTCCCAGTAGGCGTGGTCGGGCAGGTCGGCGCCGGAGAGGCCGGCCGAGGCGCCGGTCGCGTAGCCGCCCTCGACCCACTCCTCGCTCTGCCAGCCGAGCGTCGCGAACGGGACGATGCCGGCGTCGAGCCAGACGTCGCCGACCTCCGGGATCCGCCGCGCCTCCTCGCCGCACTCCGCGCAGCGGATCACGACGTCGTCGACCCACGGCCGGTGCAGCTCCTCGAGCCGGTCGATGCCGGAGAGCGCGCGCTCCGCCAGCTCCGCCTTCGAGCCGACGAGCGTGACGTGGCCCTCCGCGCAGGTCCAGATCGGCAGCGGCAGGCCGAAGTAGCGGCGGCGCGAGATGTTCCAGTCGCCCATGTTGCGCAGCCAGTCCTCCATCCGCTTGCCCATGTACGCCGGCGTCCAGTCGATCTGCGCGTTGCACTCGATCAGCCGGGGCCGGAGCGCCTCGACGGAGATGAACCAGTCGTCGGCGATCCGGAAGATCAACGGCGTGTCGCAGCGCCAGCAGTGCGGGTAGCGGTGCTCGTAGAGGCCGGCCTCGACGAGCAGGCCGCGCTCCTTGAGGTCGCCGACGATCTGGTCGGCCGCGTCGCCGGTCGAGGTCCCGTGCAGCCAGCCGTAGTCGGGATAGAAGCGCCCCGCCTCGTCGACCGGCGTCAGCACCGGCAGACCGAGCGAGCGGCCGAGCTCGAAGTCCTCGCCGCCGCAGCCGGGTGCGATGTGGACGATGCCGCTGCCGTCCTCGAGCGTCACCTCGTCCCAGGCGACGACGCGGTGCTCGACTCCCGAGCCCGGCTCCAGCGTGTCGAACGGCCCCTCGTAGCGCCAGCCGACGAGCTCCTCGCCGCGACGGCGCTCGGTGAACTCGTCGTCCGGATAGCGCGCGACCGCGACCCAGTCGCCGTTGTCGCGACGGCCGTACTCGGCGTCGGGCCGCACGGCGGCGGCGACGTTCGCGGGCAGCGTCCACGGCGTCGTCGTCCAGATCACGACCGCCTCGCCGTGCCGGTCGAGGAGCGGGAAGCGGACATACAGCGACGGGTCGGCGCGGTCCTGGTAGACGCCGGACTGCGTCAGCTCGTGCTGGGAGAGCGACGTGCCGCAGCGCGGGCACCACTCGGTCGAGCGGTGGCCGACGTAGAGCCAGCCGCGCTCGTGGACGATCTTCAGGAAGCGCCAGATGTACTCGATGTTGGTGTCCGAGAACGTGAAGTAGTCGTTGCCCCAGTCCATCCACTGGCCGAGCCTGATCGAGCCGCGCGTCAGCTCCTCGCTCGACCAGACGACGAGGTCGCGGCAGCGGCGCGCGAACTCGGCGAGGCCGAACTCCTCGATCTCGCGCTTCGAGTTGAGCCCGAGCTGCTTCTCGACCCCGACCTCGACCCAGAGCCCCTGGCAGTCGAAGCCGTTCTGGTAGCGCTGGTCGAAGCCCTGCATCGCGCGCCAGCGCTGGAAGACGTCCTTCAGCGTCCGTCCCCACGCCGTGTGGACGCCGAGCGTCTTGTTCGCGGTCACCGGGCCGTCGACGAACGACCAGTGCGGGCCGCCGCGGTTGCGCTCGCGCAGCTGCGCGAAGGTCTGCTCGTCCTCCCAGACCTGCAGAATCTCCAGCTCGAGCGCGGGATGGTCGGGCTGCCTCGGCAGCGGCTGGAACGGCTTTCCCATGCGTTTCGATTCTACGGGCCGGGAAGAATCCCCGATCCCGGCGCGTTTTCCCTCTCAGGAAACGACGGAAAGGACAGAAACCCGATGGCAGAAACGGTCACCGAGGCGAGCTTCGAGCAGAAGGTGCTGCAGAGCGAGAAGCCGGTGCTCGTCGACTTCTGGGCGGAGTGGTGCGGCCCGTGCCACGCCGTCTCGCCGATCCTCGACAAGATCGCCGAGGAGCGCGCGGACGAGCTCGAGCTCGTGAAGGTGAACATCGACCAGGAGCAGGGGCTCGCGCAGCGCTACGGCGTGATGTCGATCCCGATGATGGTGCTCTTCAAGGGCGGCGAGCCGGCCGCGCAGGCGGTGGGGGCGCAGCCGAAGGGCGCGCTCGAGCGGGCGCTCGGACTGGCCTCCGACTAGGAGGCCGTCCGCCGGCTCGAGCTAGGCGGGCTGGTCGTTGTCGAGGAACGACTGGAAGGCCTGGTGCTTGGCGAGGTAGTCCTCGATCTCGCGAACACCCTCGCCTGCCCACTCCTCGAGCCAGCGCTCGCCCAGCTCGTCCTCGATCCGATGCAGGTTGCGGTCGCTCATTCCCCCATTGATCCCGATATCGGCGGCGGCCGCAATGAGCCGATCGGCCCAACTTCGGGGGACGCACGGCCTATCTGATCGTCAATCCTCGCTCCGGCGGCGAGGACACCGAGCTGCTGCTCGCGGCCGCCGAGGAGCGCGGGATCGAGACGCGCGTCCTCGGCGAGGGCGACGACCTCGCGGCGCTCGCGCGGGCGACGGAGACGGACGTGCTCGGGATCGCCGGCGGCGACGGCTCGCTCGGCGCGGTCGCGCAGGCGTGCGTCGAGCGCGACCTCGCGTTCGCCTGCGTGCCGTTCGGGACGCGGAACCACTTCGCGCGCGACGTCGGGCTCGACCGGCGCGACCCGGCGGCCGCGCTCGCCGCGTTCGACCCGGGCGCGGAGGAGCGGCGCGTCGACGTCGGCCGCGTCGACGGGCGCGTCTTCCTCAACAACGTCTCGCTGGGCGTCTACGCGGGCCTCGTCCACGAGCGGGAGGAGCGGCGCCGCCGGCGCGAGGCGCTGGCGCGGCTGAAGGCGCTCGCGCGGCTCGCGACCTCGCCGCGGCGGGCGGCGATCCTGCTCGACGGCGCCCCGGTCGAGGCGCGGCTCGTCCTCGTCGCGAACAACTCCTACACGCGCAGCGGCGGGCTGACGCTCGGCGCCCGCGAGCGGCTGGACGCGGGCCGGCTGCACCTCTACGTCGTCGCGGGCGCGGTCTGGGAGGAACGGGAGCTCGAGCGGCTGACGCTCGATGCCCCGGGCTCGTCGGTCGCGGCCGCGGTCGACGGCGAGCCGGCGCAGCTCGGGGTGCCGCTCGAGCTCGCGATCGAGCCGCTCGCGCTCCGCCTGCGGCTGCCGCGCGGTACAACCTCCGCATGAGCCCGCGCCAGAGCCCGGCGACGATGCACGAGCTGCAGCGCGTCGCGCTGCTGCAGGGGCTCGGCGGCGACGACCTCGGGCGCCTCGCCGCGCGGATGGAGCGCGAGCAGGTCGCCGCCGGCCATGCGATCGTCGCCGAGGGCGAGGAGTCCGACCGCTTCTACGTCGTGCTCGCCGGGATGCTGACCGTCAGCCAGGAGGCGCTCGGCGCGCGGCGCGTGCTGCGGCCCGGCGACTACTTCGGCGAGGTCGCCGCGGCGACCGGCGTCCCGCGCACGGCGTCGGTGCGCGCGCTGACGCCGTCGACGGTCGCGAGCTGCGACCGCGCCACCTTCGAGGAGCTCGTCAAGCCGCTCTTTTCCTCGTGACAAAGTGTCACTAGGTCCAGTCGCTGCGGCCGCGGAGCGCCGAGTCGAGGGTGGCGAGGCCGTAGAGCGTGCCCGCGAGCGGCAGCGTCCACGACCAGGCGCGGCCGAGGCCGAAGTGACGGACGGCGGGACGGAAGACGACGCTCGAGCAGAGCCACGCGAGCGCGCCGAGCGCGGCGGCCGGCGGCTCGTAGCCGGCGGCGGCGAGCAGCAGCACCGGCAGCGGGAAGAGGAGCGCGAGCCCGAGCAGCGTCGCCGCGAGCAGCAGCCAGGAGCGGCGGAGCTGGACGAACGCGGTGCGCGAGACCATCCGCCAGAGCGGCCCGAGGCTCTCGTGCGCGCGCAGGCTGACGACGTCGCCGCGCGAGACGGCGAGCCGGATCCGGCCGCCGCGGCGGGCGACCGCTTTCGCGAGCGAGACGTCGTCGATCACGGCGCCGCGGATCTGCTCGAAGACCGCCTCGTCGCGGCGCAGCAGGATGCAGCCGCCGGCGGCGGCGGCGAGCCGGCGCCGCGGGTCGTTCACCCGGCGCATCGGGTAGAGCAGGTTGAAGAAGAGCAGGAACGGCGGCACGAGCAGCCGCTCCCAGCCCGTCTCGGCGCGGAGCAGCGCCATGCGACTGTTCAGCGCGAGCCCGGCCGCCTCGCTCTCGGCGACGAGCCGGCGTAGCGAGCCGGGCGCGTGCCGGATGTCGGCGTCGGTGAGCAGCAGGTAGTCGACCTCGCCGGCGGCGCGGGCGCCCTGCTCGAGCGCCCAGACCTTGCCGACCCAGCCCTCCGGCAGCTCCGCGCCCGCGAGCACCTCGGCGCCCGCCTCGCGCGCGGCGGCGGCCGTGCCGTCGGCGGAGCGGTCGTCGACGACGAGGACGCGGAACGGGCCGGGAGCGTCCTGGGCGAGCAGCGCCGGCAGCGTCCTCGGCAGGTAGGCCGCCTCGTTCCGCGCCGGCACGATCGCGCAGACCGACGGCGCGCGGGCGGGCGGCGGCGGCTCGGGCTCGTCCTCGCCGACCGGCTTCAGGGCCCACGGCCGCACGGGCGCGAGCAGGATGCAGAGCCAGAGCGCGAGCGAGATCGCGCCGAGGACGACGAGCGCAGCGTGCACCCGCTGAATCTACGGGTGCAGAATCGGCACCGAGAGGTCGAGCGAGCGCGCGACGGCGAGGAACGTCGCTGCATAGCGCGGCGCCGCCGCGGGCGGGGCCGTCAGCGTCAGCGTCAGGATCCTCGAGTCGCGGGCGACGAAGAGCTGCGAGGTCGCGAGCCGCCCGCGGAGGTAGCGGACGAGCAGCGCAGCGCCGGCCGGCAGTCGCAGCCGGCGCTGCACGACGCCGCGGACGCCCGGGAGCTCGCGTACGGTGCGGAGGGCGCCGCGTGCCCAGCCGGCGCCGGCCGGGCCGCGCGAGACGAGCACGGTCGCCGTCGCCGCCGGCAGCCGCCGGTCGAAGCCGACGAGCGCGAGCGGCGAGTCGGGGACGACGAGCGCGGCGAGATACGGCGCCAGCGCGCGGTCGAAGCGGACGAGCGTCTGCGCCGCTCCCGGCCAGACCGCGTCCCGCCGCTGGAGCACCTGCCAGCCGGCCGGGAACGCGACCGCGAACCCGGCGTCGGTCAGCCGCCGGACGCGGAAGCCGCTCGGAACCTCGGGCGCCGCGCGGTGTGCGAGCTGATCCTCGAGGTACTGCTCGGCCGGGCTGACCGGCCGCGCCGGCGCGGCGTGGGCCGCGCCGGCGCCGAGCGCGAGGACGAGAGCCGCAACCGGGAGGACGCGCACCGTGGCTGCAAGTGAAGCGCGTTTCGGGCGTCCTGACTAGTCCTCGTGACAGAGTGTCACAAGGAGGCTTCGGCGAGCACGGCGTCCGAGAGCCGCGGCCACGGCTCGAGCGCCCACTCGCCGAAGGTGAGGTCGGTGAGGCAGGCAAGCGCGATTCCCGCCTCCGGGTCGACCCAGAGGAAGGTGCCGCTGCGGCCGAAGTGGCCGAACGTGCGCGGCGAGTTGGTCGCGCCCGTCCAGTGCGGCGACTTGCCGTCGCGGAGCTCGAGGCCGAGGCCCCAGTCGTTCGGCTCCTGGCGGCCGTAGCCCGGCAGGACGCCGACGAGGCCGGGAAACTGCACCGTCGCGGCCTCGGCGAGCGTCTCGGGCGCGATCCGCGCCGGTGCGAGCAGCTCGCGGGCGACCGCGAGCGCGTCGGCGAGCGTGCCCTCGGCGCCGCTCCCCGCCGGGCCGGCGAGGACGGGGCCGTCCGGCCAGACGCCGGCGAAGTAGTCCGCGAACTCCATCCCCGCCCGCTCGGCGACGAGCTCGGCGGCGACGTCGAAGCCGTAGGTCGAGTAGATGCGGCGCGCTCCCGCCCGCGCGATCGGCGCGCCGGGCTCGGGCGGCAGCCCGGAGGCGTGCGCGAGCAAGTGCCGGAAGGTCGATCCCGGCGGCCCGGCCGGCTCGTCCAGGTCGACGAGCCCCTCCTCGACCGCGACGAGGAAGGCGACCGCCGAGGCGAGCTTCGTCACGGACGCCCACGGGAAGACGCGCTCGACGTCGCCGTGCTCCGCCGCGGCCGCGCCCGCGACGCCGGCCGCGGCGTGCGCGCACGGCCAGCCGTCTATCTGCCGAAGAGCCTCCACAGTCGCTGGACGATAGAGACGCGCGGCTGGGCCTTGCGCCACTTTCCCGCTCCGGCGCCGGCAAGCCGCCGCCTGCGCTCACTTGTGGCTCCGTCGAGCCTACGCCACTCGTCCCGCGACGGCAGCCGTCCCGCCTCGCGCGCGCGGCGGACGCAGTCGACGTGCGCGTGGCGGCGGCGCTCCATGTCGCCCTCGGGCGCGAGCAGCACGTGCTCGCTCATCGCGTGCAGGCGGCGGCCGCAGAACGGGCACGTGTACGTCGCCGGCTTGCGCGACTGCGCGCGCCGCAGCTGCCACCAGCGCGGTTCCGGGTCGGAGGCGCTCACGTTCCGGCACGATAGAGCCGTGATCCCGGGCAGGCGCAGGCTGATCGTGACCGCGACGCGCCACCTCGCGCGCGAGCTCGCCGCCGTGCGGCCCGGGACGATCGAGGCGCTGCCGCGCGCGCGGCCGCGGCGCGGCGACCGGGTTCTCGGCGTGGTCGTCCACGTCGGGTTCTATCTCGCGATCGCGGCGGCGGTCGTCGCGTTCTTCAGCGCCGCGATCGGGCACGGCACCTGGCAGGGCGAGCTGCGGGTCGCCGCGGGCGCCGCGCTCGCGCTCGAAGGCGTCCTGCTCGCCTCCAACTGGCACGGCGCGCGGCGGCTGCTGCTCGGGCGGCTGCACGCGCGCTCGACCGCACGCAACGGCCCGCCGGCGTCCGTCGTCGACGTCCTCCGCTGGCGACTCTTCGGCCCGCTGCTCGCGCTCGTCGCGCTCGCCGCGCTCTGCGGCGGCGTCGTGCTCGTCGCCCTCGGCGCCCAGGATCTCGTCTGATGGAGCGGCGGACGATCTCCTCAGGGACGGCGATCGAGGAGCGGATCGGCTACGCGCGCGCCGTCGTCGCGGGCGGCCACGTCTTCGTCTCCGGCACCGCGCCGGTAATGGACGGCGACGCCGATCCGCCCGCCGGCGCGTACGCGCAGGCGCGCCGCTGCCTCGAGCGGATCGAGGCGGCGCTGCGCGAGGCGGGATGCGGCTTCGAGCAGGTCGTCCGCACGCGGATCTACGTCACCGACGCCGCCCACGTCGACGAGGTCGGGCGCGCGCACCGCGAGGCCTTCGGCGCCTCCCCGCCCGCGACCACCGGCGTCGTCTGCGGCCTGCTCGACCCGCGCTGGCTGGTCGAGATCGAGGCGGACGCCGTCATCCCGTGAGATTCGCCGTTCTGACCGGCCTCTACGTCGCCGTCGTCTGCTCGGCGCAGATCGGGGCGCTGAAGATCGTCCGGCTCCCGTTCACGCACCTCGAAGCGCCGGGCGGCGTCTACTCGATCGGGCTCGCGCTCGCGATCGTGCAGGCGGCGCACTACTCGGCCGCGAGCCGGCGGCAGGCGGCGCTGAACGCGCAGACGATGATCGCCTGCGGCTTCGTCGGCTCCGGCATCCTCGCCGCGTACATCGCCATCGTCGGCGCGAACGACGCCGCCTTCCCCGGCCAGGCGTTCGACGCGGCGCTCGGCCAGACCTGGCGGATCGTGCTCGCAAGCCTCGCCGCGTTCATCGTCTCGGAGACCGTCGACAACCTCGTCGGCGCGCCGCTCCGCGGCCGCGTACCGGACGGCGCCCGCGTCGCGCTCTCGAGCGGGATCGGCGCGCCGCTCGACAGCGTCGTCTTCCTGACCGCCGCGTTCGGCTCGACCGGCCTGCACTTCTTCGCCGGGCAGCTCGTCGGCAAGGTCGCCTCCGCGATCGTGATCGGGCTGCCGCTCGTCTACCTCGTCCGCCGACACGTGCGACCGGCCTGAACCGCTAGGCTCGGGCGCATGCTCGAGCCAGGCGACCGGATCCCCGACGCTACCGTCCAGACCGCGCCCGGCGAGCAGGCGCGGATCGCCGAGCTCGCGGCGGACGGGCCGATCCTGCTGCTCTTCTACCTCTTCGACTGGTCCTCGACCTGAACGAACGAGATGGAGCTCCTGCGTGACAGGAGAGCCGAGTTCGAGCAGGCCGGCGTGCGCGTCTACGGGATCTCGCGCGACTCGCCATGGACGCACGTCTCCTGGGCGCAGGCGCTCGACCTCGACTTCCCGCTGCTCTCGGACTGGAACGCGGAGGCGGTGCGCGGCTTCGGCGTCGCCCACGAGTTCCGCGGCCTCCGCGACGTGGCGGAGCGCTCGGCCTTCCTCGTCGACCGGGACGGTACGGTGCGGGGCGCATGGCGCTACGACACGCCCGAGATCCCGGACTTCGACGCGCTGCTGACGGCCGCGTCGGAGTTGCCTGCCTCGTCGTAGCGCTCTACCTCGCCGCGGGCGTCGCGGCGACCTGGCCGGCGGTGCTCCATGCGGGCTCGCGCTTCCTCGCCGGCGGCGCGGCCGGGCACGGCGAGGCGGCGCCGGGCGACTACCTGCAGACGAACTACCGGCTCTGGCTCGTCGGGCACCAGCTCGCGCACGGCCGCGCGCCCTGGCTCGATCCGTACACCTTCCAGCCGGAGGTGAGCCCGCTGCCGAACTTCGCCGGCTGGCCGTTCGGCCTCCCCTACTGGCCGCTGCACGCGCTCTTCGGCGACGTCGGCGGCTGGAACGCGTTCGTGCTGCTGACCTACGTGCTCGCCGGCTCGTTCGCGTTCCTCTGGCTGCGCTCGCTCGAGCTGCCCTTCCTCGCCGCGCTCGCCGGCGGGCTCGCGTTCGCGCTCGCGCCGTACCGGGTCGACCAGAGCGTCGGCCACCTGCTCGGCCCGATCTCGGTGCTGCTGCCGCTCGCGCTCTGGGGGATCGAGTCGCGACGGCTCTGGCTCGTCGTCGCCGCGACGGCGTCGATCCCGCTCTCCGGCCAGGCGCACCTCGCGCTCGGGACGACGCCGTTCGTCGTCCTCTACGCGCTGCTGCGCTCGCGCGAGCGGCGGGTGTGGATCGCGGCGCTCGCGGGCGCGGGGCTCGCGGCTGCGGCCGGCCTCGCCTACGAGCACCTGATCGTCGCGGGCTCGATCGACGCGGGCGGCCGCTCGCTCGCCGAGGTGCGCCACTACCAGGCGACGTGGCTCGACTTCGTCGTCCGGCGGGAGCGGCACGGCAGCGAGAGCTTCGTCTTCCTCGGCTGGGCGACGCCGCTGGCGGCGCTCGCGGGCGCGGCGCTGCTCGCGCGGGCGCGGCGCTGGCGCCTGCTCGTCCTGCTCGCGATCGCCGTCGCCGTGCCGTGCCTGCTCGCGCTCGGGACGAACCTGCCGCTGTACGCGACCGTCTGGCACCACTTCGCGCCGCTCCGCTTCCCGCGCGTGCCGGAGCGGCTGATGCCGATCGCCTGCCTCGGGATCGCAGCGCTCGCCGCCGTCTTCGTCGCGCGGCTGCGACCGGCGCTCGCCGTGCTCGCGGTCGTCGCCGTCGCCGCCGACCTGCACTTCGGCGCCTACGTCGCGACCGCGTCCGGCCCGGGTCAGGCGGCCTACGCGGCGCTCGACGGCCGGCCCGCCGGCCGGCTGCTCGAGCTCCCCGTCTTCCTGCCGGACGCGGACGTCGGCGGCGTCTACCTCTACTACGACATGACCGCGCGGCGCGAGCGGCCGCTCGGCTACGCGCTCGGCCCGGCCTCGACCGACGGGCTCGCGCGGAAGCTGAAGCCGCTCACCTGCGGCGACTGGACGGACGGAGCGCTGCTCGGCCGGCTCGGCGTCCGGTACGTCGCCGTGCACGCGGCGCTCTACCCCGCCCGTCCGAACGCGGAGTGGTTCGCCTGGCGCGCCCTCGAGCGGCACGGCCTGCGGCCGCTCGCCCGCGACGGGAGGGTGACGATGTTCGGGCCGGCCGGCCGCGCGTCGGTCGCCGCGCCGCCCGAGCCGCCGCGGGCCGCGATCGTCCGCTGCGGCGGCTGGCACCACGACGTCGTCTCCTATCCGCCGGGCGAGCTCTGGGCCTACGGCGGCACGACGCTGACGCTGCGACTCGACGCGACCGCGCCCGCGCTCGTCTCGCTCGACGGCGGCGCGAAGCGGCGCGTGCTCGGCGCGCGCACGCTCCGGCTACCGCTCGCCGCGGGTGCCTGGCACCGCGTGCGGATCGACAAGGCCGGACACGGCCGGATCCGGCTGCTCGCGGCCCGCCGCGGTTGAAAGCCGGACGGCGATCTGTTTCGATCGATGCATGGAACCCACTCTCCTCGGCGCCGAGGCGCCCTCACTCGACAGGCGCGCGGACCGGCTGACGCCCGCCGCGGGCCTGATCCTGCTCGTCGGAGCGATCGTCTTCCTCTGGCGCGCTCCCGGCTCGTACGAGATCTTCAAGTCGCTGCACGTCGCGTTCGCGGTGATCTGGGTCGGCGGCGGCACGGCCATGACCGTGTACGCGCTCGTCGCCCAGCGCGCGAACGACACGCCGACGCTGCTCGCGCTCGGCAAGCAGGCGGCGTTCCTGGGGGAGAAGATCTTCGGGCCGGCGTCCTTCGTCGTGCTCGGCTTCGGGATCGCGATGGTCGAGAAGGCCGGCTGGGGCTGGGGCAGCTTCTGGATCGACTTCGCGCTCGCCGTCTGGGCGCTCTCGGCGGCGATCGGGATCGGCTACCTGTCGCCGGCGTCGAAGAAGCTGACGCAGCTGATGGCGGAGCGGGGACCGGACGATCCCGGCATCCGCCCGGCGCTCGACCGGATCGTCGGTGTCGCCCGCTTCGACGTCGTGATGCTGCTGCTGATCGTGATCGACATGGCGGCGAAGCCCACGTTCTAGGCGTCTGCGGCACCCGGCGCGGGTTCCAACACGAGTCAACACCCCGCCCTGTCACGATCCGCGCCGGGTGCACGACCGCACGTACACGATCTCGGGGCGGGAGTTCGTCGTCGTGGAGCAGGACGACGGGTGGCTCGTCCGCGTCGCCGGCAAGCAGGCGCGCCATCGCTATCTCGACCGCGCGCTGGCGCTCGCGCTCGGCGTCTCCTCGCTGACCGCCACCGAGCTCGCGGCCGCGATCCTGCAGCGCCCGGACGGCGGGCCGCTCTAGCCGGCTACATCCCCATCGCGTGGTTACCAGTCATCCCTTTGCCGGCAGATCGTGCAGCAGGCGGGATCGTGACAACACCGGGACATCACCGCGGCAGGGCTTGGACGCACGTACGCGGCCGGAATCTCACGCCGGCGCAGATGCCTCGGCCGCAACGGCGGCCATCAGCGTCGTCAACAGGGCGGCGCAGTAGACGCTCGGCGAGAGCAGCGCGACGGCTCCTGCTCGCGGATGCGCAGGACGGAGGGGACGGGTGGGGCGTAGGCCATCGGTCTCCTACCTCTCGACGACGATTCGGCCCTTCATGCTCACCGCAGTCCTAGAGATAAAAACCGTGTCTATAGTCTAAAGCTGTGCCACTCGCCACGACAGCCGCACCGCTCGTCGCGATCCACCTCCTCGCCGCGACCATCTGGGTGGGCGGCTTCGTTGCGATCGCGGTCGTCGGCCGTGTCGCTCGTCGCACGCTCGAGCCGCCCGACCGGATCGCCTTCTTCCGCAGTCTCGGCCGCGCCTACGGCGTCGTCGGCGGCGCGGCGCTGCTCGTCGCGCTCGGCACCGGGATCGCGCTGTTGCCGGAGCCGCTCACGAGCCCGCGCGATCTCGCCGCCTTCGCGCTCGGGGCGGCACTCGTCGCCGCCACGGCAGCCGGCGTCCGCCAGGCGCGCGCGATGACGCGCCTGCGCACCCGGGTGCTCGCCGAGCCGGCGCTGACGGGGCGGCTGCGACGCGCGGCGATCGCCGCGACGCTCCTCCGTGCTTCGATCGGACTGCTGACGCTCGCGCTACTCGGCCTCGCCGCGGTGCTCGCCGCCTGAGAGGAGCCCGGGCGAATCTCGGCTGTTTTACACCGTCTGTATTGTAGTAATATGGAAGTGCAAACAGCGAGGAGGGCGAAAGATGAGAGACGTGCGTCGTCGGAGCACCGACTCCGCGAACGAGCTCCGCTTCGCCGTCGCGCTTTCCTGGTCGGGCGCGGGACGAGAGGGCGCCGGCCGGATCGCCGGCGAGGACGTCGAGCTCGAGTACTCCGTGCCGGCGTCGATGGGCGGCCGCGGCTCCGGGACGAGCCCCGAGGAGCTGCTCGTCGCCGCGGTCGGCACCTGCTACTCGGCGACGCTACAGGGCGTGCTCCGCCGCGCCGGCCTGCCGGCGACTGAGGTCCGCGTCGGCGCGGTCGGCAGCGTCAGCGGCTATCCGCGCAACGCGCGCTTCGAGCGTCTGACCGTGACGCCGACGATCGTCGGCGGCGATCCCGACCGGCGCGCGGAGTACGAGCGGGCAGCCCTGGCGGCGCACGGCCGCTGCTTCATCGGCCGTACGGTCGCGGGCGTCGTCGACTACCGGGTCGGCCGCGTGACGGTCGAGCCCGAGCGGGCGGCGGCGTGATCGCGCCACCCTGGCCGGCGGCGCCGGTTCCCGGCCCCCTCGCCGCGCCCGACGAGGCGGAGATCGCATCCGCGTACCCCGAGCTGCGAGACGAGGCATCGACGCTCGCCTGGACCGCCGTCTCGCTGGGCGTGCAGCCCGGCCGGCTCGAGGCGCTCGCCCGAGCCGGTGCGCTCGTGGTGATTCCCGAGCCGTGGCCGAGGCGCCAGGCGGACGGCGGCGGCCTCGGCTATCTCGTGCCCGCCTGGCAGCTCGCCGCAGGCGCGCGCACGCTGCGACCCGGAATCCGGGCTCTCGTGGAGGCGGCTGCGCGCGCGGGCTGGACGCCGCTCCGGCTCCACCGCTTCATGACGATGCCGACCGGACCCGACGGCCGGACGCCGGCTCGTCTGCTCGCGGACGCGGGCGTCGAGCCGGTGCTCGCGCTCCTGCGCGGCGATCCCGTCGCCGTTCCGCCGCAGGCGCGCCGCTCGAGCCGCCGGCTGCCTCACATCCGGCTCCGTTCGCTCCGGCTGCGCCCGCACGCGGGCACCCGATGAGTTGCCCCCCCTGCGCTTCGACGTCCCGCTCGGCCGCTACACGACGCTCGGGATCGGCGGCCTCGCACGGCTGCTCGTCGACGCGCGCTCGAGCGAGGATCTCGCCGAGGCGCTCGTCTAGGGGCGCGGCGAGGGCATCGCGACGTTCGTGCTCGGGCGCGGGTCGAACGTTCTCGTCGACGAGCACGGCGTCGAGCGCACGGTCGACCGCGACTGGTTCGCGTTCGGCTACGACGAGAGCGCGCTCCGCCACCCAGACGCGGTCGTGCTCGAGGCGACGCTCGCGCTCGCGCCCGCCGACCCGGCCGTGCTCCGCGAGCGCGTCGAGGCGAACCTCGCCTGGCGGGGCGAGCGCCATCCGGCGAGGGCCGCGGAGCGCAGCGCCGGCTGCCGACGTGCTCGAGCTGATCGAGACCGTCGCCGAGCGGGTCGAGCGGCACTCGGGTCTCCGGCTCGAGCCCGAGCTCGACCTCGTCGGCGTCCGGCGGACGGCTCCGCTCGGAGCGCGATGAGCACCGGGCGTGCCGTCGTGTCGATCTGCGGCGAGGTCGACCGGCCCGTCGACCTCCACCGGGACGAGCTGGCGGCGCTCGCCGACGGCGAGCTCGTCGCCGACTTCCACTGCCGCGAGGGCTGGAGCCGCCTCGGCCTGCGCTGGCGGGGCATCCGCCTCGCGACCCTGCTCTCGGCCGCCCGCGCGCGCGAGCGGGGACGGTTCGTGCTCGTCGGCTCGGACGGCTACACCGCCCTGCTCGAGGGCCCGCGGCTCGTCGGTCCCGCCGACTGGGACTGCTTCCTGAGCGTCAAGTCCGTCGACCGGACGGCGCCGCCTGGCGGCGGCGTGGCCGGTGCGCTGCTCGGCTCCGTCATCGCCGGTAGGAGAGCATCCGGCCCCAGGTGTCGTGGGTGCCCCAGAGGCCGGCGCGCAGGCACTCGAGCTGGACGATCTGGCTGTGGTCGACGAACAGGTTGACGTCGATCCCGTAGTTCTTCACGTACCAGGTGAAGACGTCGGGGTCGGCGGCCTCGAACATGACGTTCTCGAGCCCGAGCTCCGACGCGATCCGCGCGACGACGTCCGTCCGCCACTCGCGCACCTGCTCGGTGATCCCTTCGGACTCGATCATGATCATGTGCGCGCCGGCGTCGAGGTGCCGCTTGGCGAGCTCGATCGCGTAGCCGACGTCGCGCGTTCCCTCCGCCTCGAGCGCCTCGACGGTCGAGGCGCCGCCGGCACCGAACTGGATGCCGACCTCCGGCTTCGGCTTCAACCCCGCGTCGCGTACTGCCTTCGTCAGCTCGACGAGGTCCTCGATCGGCAGCGTCACGAAGCCGGCCGAGATCTCGACGAGGTCGAAGCCGAGGTCGCGGCACTCCTCGAGGTAGCGCTCGACGGCGTCGCCGCGCTGGGCGAGCACGTGCTCGAGGAAGCCGCCGGTGGAGACCTCGACGTCGTGCTCGTGGCAGAGCTCGTTCAGCGCCCGCACCGAGTCGCGCGGCATCAGGCAGAACGAGCCGCCTGCGTACTTGAGCGTGTCGACCCATTCGCCCATCGTCTCGAGCAGGTCCTCGAGGTAGTGGCGGCCGACCGGCGTGTAGTAGGGCCCGCGGATCTCGGTGACGCCGCGGGTGCGCGGCTTCTGGGGCCGCTCGTTCAGGTCGAGGAACGCGAACGCGCGCTCGCTGCGGGTCTCGATCGTGGTCATCTCGATGCTCCTTTCGTCGTCGCGCGCGCGCCCGTGCGGGCGAGCAGCGCGGTCAGGTCCACGGTTTCGAGCTCGTCGAGCGCGGCGACCGCGTCCGCGATCTCCGTCGCGAGCTCCGGCTCGACCGCCGAGGCGGCCAGCCGCTCGAACTTCTCCCGCGCCCGCTGCCAGCTCATCGGCCGGGTCAGGAAGCCCTCGTAGTCGGCGCGCTCGGCGGCGAGGACGGTGCCGTCGGCAAGGCGCAGCCGCAGCCGGCAGGCGTGCTCGGCCGGGAAGCGCGCGGTCAGGTCGGCAGCCGGGCGCACCTCCACCCGCCGGAGCAGCGACTGCACGTCGGACGCGAGGATCCGCTCCGGCGCGTACTGCTCCGGCAGCACCTGTCCATCGAGCAGCGCGACCGCGAGCAGGTAGGGAAGCGAGTGGTCGGCCTCCTCCTTCGTCGCGATCTCGGTCTTCGCTCCCTCCTCGCCGCCGCCGATGATGTCGTAGGCGACCTGGAAGGTGTCGAGCTCGATCCGCTCGACGTCGTCCGGGTCGACCGCGTGCGCCTCGCGCAGCTCGAGCAGCGCCTCGAGCGCCGATTGGGAGTGGATCTCGGCGTTGTAGCGCTTGAGGAAGGTGCGGGTCACCCGCTCGAGATCCTCGTGCTCCCAGTCGATCTCGAACGGCCCCGCGATCGCGTCCACGAAGCCCTTGTTGCCCTCGAAGACCTCCGGCGGACCCGTGATCCCGCGCGCCGCGAGCAGCGTCGCCTCGACCGCGCCGAACGCCGCGAACGGGTAGGCGAGGCCTTTCCATTGCGAGAGCGCTCCGGTCCGGGTGACGCGGAGCGCGTTCAGCGCCGTGCCGGCGATCGCGACCGCGTTCGCAGTCGCCCGTTCGTCGAGCTGCAGCGCCTTCGCCACTCCGGCGGCTGCTGCGTAGGCGCCCTGCGTCACGTGGTCGAAGCCCTTTGCCCGCACCGGCGCCTCGTCGGAGAGCCGGCACTGCACCTGGTAGGCGACCGCGAGCGCGGTCAGGAGATCGCGACCGGACGCGTCTGCGAGCTCTGCGGCCGCCAGCACCGGCGCCAGGTTGTCGCTCGGGTGGCAGGTCTCCCCGGGTGCGAAGTAGGAGTCGTTGAAGTCGAGGTACCGCACCGCCGCCCCGTTCAGGAGCGTCGCCCGGTCGGGGGCGCTGCGACCACCGCCGACGAGCGTGCAGAGCGGCGCTCCGCCGAGCTCGTCCACCTGCTCCCGGATCGCCTGTACCGGCGGGCCTTCGAGCGCGCCGAGCGCGCAGCCGAGCGCGTCGAGGACGCGGATCTCGAGCGCTGCGCGCGCGTCGGCCGAGAGGTCGTCGAACGAGCGGGCGCAGACGAAGCGTGCGAGCCGCTCGGCCTGCGTCACCGCGACCGCCCCGCGGCGTGCAGCTCCCAGCCCTTGCCGCCGCACATCGGGCAGCGGCTGGGAAGATGCCCGACGACGCCGCCGTAGCCGCAGTCGGCGCACCGGATCTCGAGCCGCCGCAGCGAATGCGAACGTGGCGCGGTTCGCGGCCTGCCCGGCCTGCGGGAGGTCGGCAACGTTGAAGTAGACATACACCCTCCTTCCGTCGATTCACCTTCGACGCGGCGAGAGCGCGCGGACGACGTCTGCGATGCCGGCCCACGGAGGGTGCTCGTCGCTATCTCCAGCCTATCACTACCGGACATCGTGGAGATGTTAAAAACCGTGTATAACTTATAAATGCAGAGGAGCTGACGATGCCGATCGAGAGAGATACTGCGACGCGCCTACTCGATGTCTGCGCGCTCGACGAGCTGCCGGAGGGGACCGGCAGGATCGTCCGCGACGGCCTGCTCGACGTCGGCGTCTACAACCTCGGCGGCGAGCTGTACGCGCTCGAGGACCGCTGTTCGCACGACGACGGGCCGCTCGCCGATGGCGAGGTGGACGTCGAGGCGGGCGTGGCCGTCTGCCCGCGCCACGGCGCACGCATCGACATCCGCAGCGGCCGCGCGCTGACGCTGCCTGCCGTCTTGCCGGTGGCGACCTACCCGGTGCGGGTCGAGGACGGGCGCGTCATCGTCGAGCTCGACGCCTGACCCTCAGGCGCGCCAGGGTCGCGGCCGGGCCGGAGCCGACCCACAACGGCGCCCGCGCATCCTCGATCCGGTACGCAGGCTGCTCGATGGTCTGCATGCGTCGTTTCTTCCATGGGCGCAGCTCGCACCCGAACACGTTCTCGGCGCTGACCGCCCTGCTGGCGGGAGTCGCCGGTCTCCTCTCGCTGACAACCGCCAACAAAGCCGGCGCGCTTCTATGGGTCCTGATCTCGGGTTCGATCGGCCGGCTCAAGGGCAGAGCAAGGGAATGGACTCGAGCTTCCGGCTCGGTCGGATTGCGGGTGTCGAGATCGGCGTCAATTGGAGCTGGCTGGTTGTCTTCGCGCTGATCACTTGGTCGCTCGCCTCGGGCGTCTTCCCGAGCCAGGACCCTGGACACTCGAATGGCACCTACATCGCGATGGCGGTTGTTGCCTCGGTCCTCTTCTTCGCGTCGCTGCTCGCGCACGAGCTTGGCCACGCCGTGACGGCGCGACGGGAAGGGATGGAGCTCGACGGGATCACGCTCTGGCTGTTCGGTGGTGTGGCGCGTTTCAAGGGCATGTTCCCGAGCGCGCTCGCGGAGCTGAGGATCGCGCTTGCCGGGCCAGCAATCTCGCTGGTGATCGGCATCGTCTGCTCCCTGCTGGCCTGGGCATTGCCGCTGCCGAGCGCAGTGGACGGCGTGCTGGCCTGGCTGGGCTATGTCAACCTGATCCTGCTCGTCTTCAATCTGCTGCCGGCGTTGCCGCTCGACGGTGGTCGCGTGCTCCGCGCAGTGCTCTGGCGGACGAAGAACGACTTCGCCTGGGCGACCAACGTGGCTGCCTCGACCGGCCGTGGCTTCGGCTTCCTGCTGATCGCCGCCGGCGTCTTCCTGTTCATTTTCCAGGGCGCTTTCAGCGGCGCCTGGCTGGCGTTTGTTGGTTGGTTCCTGCTCGGCGCGGCGGGCGCCGAGCAGCGCCACCTCGTCGCACGGCAGGCGCTCTCGGGTCTGCGCGTGCGCGACCTGATGAGCCGCGACCCGGTCACCGTCCAGTCGGACTATTCGCTCGGCCGGTTCATGGACGAGGTGGCCTGGCAGCGCCGCCACACGACGTATCCCGTCCTGGACGACGGACACGTGGTCGGCCTGCTCGCCTTCAGCTGCGTCTCCTCGGTGCCGCGCGCGGAGTGGAACGCGCACAGCGTGCGGGAGTGCATGATCCCAGGGGAACGCGTGCCGGAGCTCGAACCGGACGAAGCAGCATTCGACGCGCTCGGCGAGCTCTCGGAAAGCGAGATCAACCGCGGCATCGTGCTTGACCGTGGCCGCCTCGTCGGGATCCTGTCGGCAGCGGATCTCGGACGTGCGCTCGAGGCAAGGCCACCTATCCGTCGGGCCGCGTGACGCGAGCGACCCGGCGTCGGAGCGGCGCGGGGTGACCTGAGGCGCGTGTGTTCGACTCACTCGTCGACCTCGCGTCTGGCTCGGCGTGGACCTTCGCCACCATTCTGCCACAAGTTCTGCAACCGCGGTTGCACAGGTAGTTGTAGGCTTCCCGGATGAGCTCGAGCCGGATCGCCTGGGTGTTGCTCGCCTACCGCCTGCCGCGGGAGCCGTCGACACCCCGAAGCGCGCTATGGCGGAAGCTGCGCCGGCTCGGCGCCGCCCAAGTGCTGGACGGGCTTGTGGCGCTGCCGCTGGATGCGCGCAACCGGGAGCAGCTGGAGTGGCTGGCCGAAGAGGTGGTGGAGGCGGCCGGCGAGGCGACGATCTGGGTCGGCGAGCTCGCATCGGCCGCCCAGGAGCGGGAGCTCGCAACGCGCATGGCCGACGCGGTCGCAACCGAGTACGAGGCCGTCGCCGCGGAGGCGATTGCCGCGCGCGAGCAGCCGCCGGGCCAGCGACGCCGAACGCTTGGGCGGCTGCGGCGGGAGCTGCGGCGGATCCGGGCGCGCGACTTCTTCCCGCCGCCGCAACGCGAGCGGGCACAGCGGGCGCTCGACGAACTGGTCGCGCTGGTCGAGGAGCCCGTCTGATGAGGTGGGCGACGCGCCGTCACTGTCACATCGACCGCGCCGCCTGCGCCTGGCTGATCCGCCGCTTCCTCGACGAGGAGGCGGAGTTCGTCTTCGTCGACGACCCCGACGAGGTCCCGGACGATGCGACGGCGTTCGACATGCGCGGCGTCGGGCTCTCACACCACGGCGGCGACTGCAGCTTCGAGACCTTCCTCCGCCACTACGACTTGGCGGACCCGGTGCTCTGGGAGCTGGCGAAGATCGTGCACGAAGCCGACCTCGCCGACGAACGCTACGACGCCCCCGAAGCCCCCGGACTCGATGTGCTGCTACGCGGCCTGTCGATGATCCGCGACGACGAGGAGCTACTCGCGCTCTCCGTGCCGCTTTTCGACGGCCTCTACGAGTACCGAAAGCGTGCCCTGCTCACCGGCCGCGAGCCGGCCTAGAGAAAGGAGAGTGCAGTGAAGTGGGTAACGCGTGAGCGGCCGAAGACCGATCGGATCGCTTGCCCCTGGCTGATCAAGAACTTCATCGACAAGGACGCGGACTTCCTCTACGTCCCCGCCGACCAGGTGCTCGAGGTGGCCGAGCGCGAAGGCGCGCACTCCTACGACGCACCGAATGCGGAGTACACCCATCGCGACGGCCTCTGCTCGTTCGAGGTGCTGGTCGAGGAGTACAAGCTCGATGACCCGGCGCTGCAGCTGCTGGCGCGGGTCGTGCACGGTGCCGACATCGCCGACGACCGCGACGCGACTCCGCAGTCGCGTGGTCTGCTCG
>DASSSQ010000055.1:0-41119 GCA_035708405.1 Gaiellaceae bacterium | reverse complement strand
GCGCAGCTCCGCGTCCCAGCCGGCGACGAGCTCCTCGGCGCGTGCGATCGCCTCGTCCACGCTCGTAACCTAGCGAGCGGCCGCCAGCAGCCGCGCGACGAATTCCCGCTCCGGCAGCGCCCCTTCCCAGGCGGCGCCGTCGCCGACGACGACCTTCGGCACCGCGAGCACGCCGTGGCGGTCGGCGTAGAGCGGGAACTCGCTCGCCTCGACGCCGGCGGCCGTGACGCGCGGCGAGGCGAGGGCGCAGCGGAACGCGAGCAGCACGGCCCGCGGGCAGTGCGGTCAGGTCGGCGTGACGAAGATCTCGAGCGCCAGGTCGTGCTCGAGCCCGCCGAGCGCCGCCAGCGACTCCAGCGCGAGCGACGACCCGTCCCTGCCCGCCTCGTAGACGGCGCCGACGAGGCTCGTCAGCTCGTAGCCCCACGGCGTCCCGTAGAAGCGGATGCCGCTGTCGGCGCCGTCGCGGAGGACGACGACCGCCGGGTAGCGCTCCGCGCCGAACGCGCCCTCGCCGTGCTCGGAGACGGTGACGCGGTCGCAGAGCTCCGCGATCCCGGCGAGGATCGTCCGCGTCTCCGCCTCCGGATCGACCTCGCGCGAGCCGGCGAGCGTCGTCGTCTCGACCGGGCCAAGCACGAGCGCCAGCTCGACCGGCCGCACGACCTCCGCGAGCAGCGTGCGGACGGCGCGCTCCTCCTCGGCGCCGAAGATCCCCATGCCCGAACTGTACGGTGCGGCGATGATCCGGCTGGAGCCTCTCGGCGCGCAGCATCTCGCCCTGATCGAAGCCGTGCTCGCAGACGACGAGACGCTGCGCTTCACGCGCATCCCGGTGTCGGCGCCGGAGGCGTTCGCGCGGACCTGGCTCTCGCGCTACGACGAGGACGGCCGGGCCGGCTTCGCGATCGTCGCGGGCGGCGCGGAGGTCGGGCTCGCGCTCGCGCCGGCGCTCGACCGCGACACGCGCACGGCCGAGCTCGGCTACATCGTCCTGCCCGGCGCGCGCGGCCGCGGGATCGCGACCGCGGCGCTCGCGCGGCTGAGCGACTGGGCGCTCGCGGAGGGGATGCTGCGGCTCGAGCTCGTGATCGACGTCGAGAACGCGCCGTCGAAGCGGGTCGCGGAGCGCTGCGGCTACGAGCGCGAGGGCGTCCTCCGCTCGGCGCACGTCAAGCAGGGGATCCGGGCGGACGTCGAGCTGTGGTCGCGGCTAGCCTCGTGAGATGCCCCGCCCGGTCGCACTGCTCTTCCGCCTCGTCTGGGGCGGGGACGTCGACCCGGCCCTGCGGCCGGTGCTCGCCGTCCAGCTCGCCGGCTCGATCGCCGGCGGCTGCGGCTACCCGTTCCTCGGCATCTGGGCGGTCAAGCACCTCCACGCCGAACAGGGCGCGGTCGGGATCGCGTACCTCGTCGGCGCCGTTCTCGCCGCCGGCGCCGGCTACCTCGGCGGGCACCTCTCCGACCGGCTCGGCCGGCGGCCGCTGATCCTCGTCGGCTTCGCGCTCTTCACGGTCGCGCCGCTCGCCGCGCTCGCCGTCGGCGAGCGGACGCTGCCCGGGCTCGCGCTGCTGGCGCTGATCCCCGCGCTCAACTCGATCGGCGGCTCGGCGGACACGGCGATGGTCGCCGACCTCGTCCCGCCGGAGCGCCACGAGGCGGGCTACGCCGCGACCCGCGTCGCCGCGAACTTCGGCGTCACGCTCGGCCCCGTCCTCGGCGGCGTGCTGCTCGCGCTCGCCGGTTGGAACGCGCTCTTCCTCGGCGTCGCCGTGCTCTGCGCCGGCGCGGCCGCGATCGCCTGGCGCTGGATCCCGCACCGGGGCGCGTACTCGCCGGAGGCGCCGCCCGAGCGCGGCCGCGCCCGCGTGATCCTGCGCGACCGGCCGTTCCTCGTCTACCTCTGCTCCGGGATCCTCGCCTCGTTCGTCTACGTCGCCTACGAGACGGTGCTGCCGATCTCGCTGACCACCTCGCACGGGCTCTCCGCCGCGACCTGGGGCTTCCTCGTGATCGTCAACCCGGCGCTCGTGACCGCGTTCCAGCTGCGGCTGACGCGACGGACGGAGCGCTACTCGGCGGCGGTCAAGCTCGCGGTCGCGCTGCCGCTGATGGGGCTGCCGTTCCTGCTGCTCGAGGTCTCGGCGGCGATTCCGGTCGTCGTCTGCGTGATCGTCGTCTTCGTCGTCGGCGAGATGCTCTGGATCCCGGCCTCGCAGTCGGTGGTCGCGCGGCTCGCGCCGGCGGACGTGCGCGGCGCCTACATGGGCGCGTTCGGGATCTCGTGGTCGGTCGCCTGGGCGCTCGGCCCGTTCCTCGGCCTGCAGGTGCACGCGGCGGCCGGCGACGGCGCGACCTGGACGATGTTCGCCGCGATGTCGGTCGTCGCCGGCACCGTCGGCTCGCTCGCCGCGGCCGGAGCTGCGCGCGCCCGGCCGCCGCTACCATCCGCGGCGTGACAAACGTCATCGTCTACGGCGACACGGTGCGCGTGCCGGAGCTGCGGCGCGAGCTGCCGCTGACGGTGCCCGATCCCTTCCTCTACGTCGAGGCGGACGGGCGCCGCCACGTGCTCGTCGGCTCGATGGAGCTGCCGCGGATCCAGGGCGCCGCGCCCGACGTCGAGTGCCATCCGCTGGAGGAGTTCGGCTACGACGAGCTGGTCGCGGCCGGCGGCACGAAGGACGCGATCCGCGACGAGACGGCGCTCCGCGCCCTGCGCGCGCTCGGCGTGCGCGAGGCGGCGGTGCCGTTCTCGTTCCCGCTCGGCCTCGCCGACCGGCTGCGCGCCGAGAGGGTCGAGCTGCGCGTCGACCAGGAGCTCTTCGACGAGCGCCGCCGCGTCAAGACCGAGGCGCAGCTCGCCGGCATCCGCCGTGCCCAGCGCGCCGCCGAGGCCGGGATGGACGCCGCCCGCGCGCTGCTGCGCGCCGCGAACGGCTCGCTCGCCGTCGAGCGGGTGAAGGCCGCGATCGCGCAGGCGTTCGCGGAGCACGGCGCGACCGCGGACGACTTCATCGTCTCGCACGGCCCGCAGAGCGCGATCGGCCACCACATGGGCGCCGGCGAGATCCGGCGCGGCGAGCCGGTCGTGATCGACCTCTGGCCGCGCGACGGCGAGACCGCCTGCTACGCCGACATGACCCGCACCTTCTGCGTCGGCGAGCCGCCGGCCGAGCTGCGCGAGTGGCACGCGCTCGTCAAGCAGTCGCTCGACCGCTCGTTCGCCGTGCTGCGCGCCGGCGTCGAGACGCGCGCCGTCTACGACGCGAGCTGCGAGGTCTTCGAGGCCGCCGGCCATCCGACGAAGCGGACGAAGGCGCCGGGAGAGCCGCTCGCGGACGGCTACTTCCACAGCCTCGGCCACGGCGTCGGCCTCGAGGTGCACGAGGAGCCGGGGATGGGGATGACGTCGAGCAAGCCGCTCGTCGCCGGCGACGTCGTCACGCTCGAGCCGGGCCTCTACCGCCGCGACACCGGCGGCGTGCGGCTCGAGGATCTCGTCCTCGTCACCGTCGACGGCGCCGAGAACCTGACGCGGTACCCGTACGACCTCGAGCCGTGATCGCGCTCGGCGCCGCAGCGGCGGCCGTCGCGCTCGCGTCCGTGCGCGTCCCGGTCGCGAACGTCTGGGAGGCGCCCGGCGCCGGCCACCTGCCGCTCGACCCGCAGGTCTGGCCGACCTCGAAGGTCTCGTACGGGGAGCGGCTCGCGCTCGTCGGCCACATGCCGACGCAGGTGCTCTACGGCGAGACGGTGCGCGTGCTCGTGCGGCGGCCGCAGTGGACGAAGGTCGAGGTGCCGGACCAGCCCTCGCCGCTCGGCCGCCACGGCTACCCGGGCTGGGTGCGCTCGTGGCAGCTCGGCCCGCACCGCGCGGGGCCGGAGGCGGTCGTCACCGTCCGCTCGACGCGGCTCCGGAACGGCACGCAGGTCGGCTTCGGCTCGGAGGTGCCGCGCGGGTCGGTGCCGGCGGCGGCGGTGCGGAAGCTGCCGCGGACGCGCGCCGACATCGTCCGCACCGCGGAGCAGTTCGTCGGCCTCCACTATCTCTGGGGCGGCCTCTCCGCCTGGGGCTACGACTGCTCGGGCCTCACCTGGGCCGCCTACCGGGCGCACGGGATCACGATCCCGCGCGACGCCGACGCGCAGTACGCCGCCGGCGAGCCGGTGTCGATGGCGGCCGCGAAGCCGGGCGACCTCGTCTTCTACGAGGGCGCGAAGCCGGGCCACGTGGCGATGCTCGTCGGCGGCGGCAGGATGGTCGAGGCGCCGAACTCCTCGACGGTCGTCCGGATCGTCCCGGTCCGCCCCGGCTGGGTCGGCGTCCGCCGCTTCCTCTGACCCCGCGCCGTTCTCTCCTTGTGACACAGTGTCACAAGGAGACGAGGGCGCGGCTACGCGAGCAGCTTCTCGAAGCGCGCCGCGTCGTCGAAGGGGCCGATCAGCGCCAGGTTGAAGCGCTCGCCGCCGCGGATCACGTCCTGCGCGACGCGCTGCACGTCGTCCGCGGTCACCGCGTCGAGGCCCGCGAGCAGCTCGGCCGGGTCGGGCGCCCGGCCCTCGAGCACCTCGCGGCGCAGCCCGAAGAGGATGATCCCCTGCGGCGCCTCGGTCTGGAGGACGAAGCGGCCCTTGGCGAGCCCGCGCGCCTTCTCGAGCTCGTCGCCGCCGACCGGCTCGTCGGCGATCCGCCGCAGCTCGGTCGCGACCGTCTCGACCGCCTCGTCGATCCGCGCGATGTCGACGCCCGCCTGCGCGAAGAGCGAGCCCGCGTCGGTGTAGGCGTGGTTGAGCGCGTAGACGTAGTAGGCGAGCCCCCGCCGCTCGCGCACCTCGGTGAAGAGCCGGGAGGACATGCCGGAGCCGAGCACCGTCGCGAGCAGCTGCAGCGCGTAGCGGTCCGGATGCTCGAGCGGGTAGCTCGGCACGCCGAGGCAGATGTGCGCCTGGTCGGACTCCTTGTGATGGACGCGAACGCGCGGCCCGGCGCCGTCCGGCAGCGCGGCCGGCGGCGGCGCGCCCTCGCTCGCGCCCTCGAGGTCGCCGAGCAGCTCGCCGACCTGCTCCAGCAGCCCCGGGCCGAGGTTGCCGGCGACGCCGACGACCATCCGGTCCGGCCGGTACCAGCTGCCGACGTAGTCGAGGAAGGTGTCGCGGGTCGCCGCCTTCACCGTCTCGCGCCGGCCGAGCGTCTCCCAGCCGAGCGGGTTGTCGCCGAAGATCAGGTCCTCGTAGAGCGAGCCGATGTAGTCGCGCGGCGTGTCGAAGTACATGTTCATCTCCTCGAGGATCACGCCCTTCTCGCGATCGACCTCCTCGGGATCGAACGTGGAGTGGCGGAGCATGTCGACGAGGACGTCGAGCGCGGTGTCGCGTCGCTCGGCCGCGCAGCGGATGTAGTAGCCGGTGTACTCCTTGCCGGTGAAGGCGTTGAACTCGCCGCCGATCGCGTCGACCTCGCTCGAGATGTCCTTCGCCGACGGCCGGCGCTCGGTGCCCTTGAAGAACATGTGCTCGGCGAAATGCGCGATCCCGCGCGAGGCGGCCGTCTCGTAGCGTGAGCCGGCGGCCAGCATCACGAAGCAGGTCACGGACTGGACGTGCGGCATCTCCGCCGTCAGGACGCGCAACCCGTTCGGCAGGACGTGACGCTCGAAGACGCTCATGCGCGGAGTCTCTCCTTCAGCTCGTCGGGAAGCGGGACGGATTCGCCGCGGCCGTAGTCGTAGCCGACGAGCACGCTCCTCGCCTCGGCGACGAGCCGTCCGTCGACCTGCAGCGCGTGCTCGAGCCCGAAGCTCTTCGTGCCGACGCGCGTGCAGCGGCTGCCGATCTCGACCTCGTCGCCGGGCCGCATCTCGGAGCGGAAGTCGATCTCGACGCGGGCGAGGATGAAGCCGCCGAGGTCGCCGAGCATGGCGACGCGCGACTGCTCGAGGAAGGTCGAGTAGGCGGCGTTGTTCACGTGCCCGAGCGGGTCGCAGTCGCTCCAGCGGGCGCGCTCGCGGTGCACGAACGGGAACCCCTCCACCGCGAGGATGGTATAGAGGCCTCGATGGCGGGAGTAGAGACACGCGCGGCGGTGCTCGCGCAGCCGGAGCTCCTGCGGCGGGTCGCGGCGGCGCCGCTCGCCGGCAGCGCAGTCTTCACCGGCTGCGGCAGCTCCTTCCACGCCGCCCAGACCGCGGGCCCGGCGCTGCAGGCGCTCGAGGCGGTGCTGGCGCCGCCGGCGGCCGACGTGCTCGTCTGCATCAGCCACGAGGGGACGACGCTGCTGACCCGCGAGGCGGCGCGCGCCTTCCCCGGTCGCACGGTCGCGGTCACGGCGGCGGCGGAGAGCCCGCTCGCGCGGGAGTGCGACGAGGTCGTGCTCGTGCCCGGGCCGATCGAGGAGAGCTGGTGCCACACGCGTTCCTACACCTGCGCCGTCGCGACGCTCGCGGCGCTGCGCGGCGAGCACGTCTCGTGGCTCGCGGACGCCGTCGAGCAGGCGCTCGGTCGGGACGTGGGCGCGCCGCCGTCCGGCCGGGTCGTCGTCGCCGGCGCCGGGCGCAACTGGCCGACCGCGCAGGAGGCGGCGCTGAAGCTGCGCGAGGGCGCGCACCTGCCGGCGGAGGCGCACGAGACCGAGCAGCTCCTGCACGGGCACCTCGCCGCGATCGACGAGACCGTCCGCGCCTACGTGCTCGAGGGCGAGGGCCGCGCCGCCGAGCGCGCCCGCGACGCCGTCCACGCGCTGGAGGCGCTCGGCTGCGAGACGACGCTGCTGCCGACGCGCCATCCGGCCGTCGACGTCGTCTTCTTCCAGCTGCTGACGCTGGCCGCAGCCGAAGCGCGCGGCGTCGACCCGGACCGGATCCGCCGCGACGACCCGCGCTGGCGCGCCGCGCGCGAGACCTACGCCTGAACTAGAGTGCCGCCAGCTCCGCGAGCAGCCGGTCGACCTCGTCCGCGGTGTTGTAGTGGACGATGCCGACCCGCACCGCGGCCTCGAGCCCCAGCGCCCGCATCGCCTCGAGCGCGTAGTAGTTGCCGTCCCAGACGGCGATCCCGCGCTCGCCGAGCCGCCGCGCGACCTCGTTCGGCGTCGCCCCCGCGACCGTCAGCGCGAACGTCGGCACGCGTCCGTCCATCGCCGGCGGCCCGTGCAGCCGGCAGGACGCCGGTAGCCCGTCGAGGAACCGCTGCCCGAGCTCGCGCTCGTGCGCGCGCACCGCCTCCCAGTCGAGCGACGAGACGTAGTCGACCGCGGCGACGAACCCGGCGAGCAGCTCGTGCGCCAGCGTCCCCGTCTCGAAGCGCGCGCCCGCGGGCGCGTCCGGCGCCGGCCGCACCTTGTACGGCCGCAGCCGCTCGAGCAGCCCGCGCCGCCCGAAGGCGAGCCCGAGGTGCGGCCCGTAGAACTTGTACGGCGAGCAGAGGAGGACGTCCGCGCCGGCCGCGACGACGTCGATCGGCCCGTGCGGCGCGTAGTGCACCGCGTCCACCCAGGCGAGCGCGCCCGCCTCGTGCGCCAGCGCGCAGATCCGCTCCACCTCGGTCACCGTCCCGACCGCGTTCGAGGCCCAGGGGAAGGCGACGACCCGCGTCCGCTCCGAGAGCTTCGCCGCCAGGTCGTCGAGGTCGAGCCGGCACTCGTCCGCGAGCTCGACGAAGCGCACGACCAGGCCGAGGTCGTCCGCGAGCTGCAGCCACGGCGAGACGTTCGCGTCGTGATCGAGCCGCGTGCAGAGGATCTCGTCGCCGCGCGCGAGCTCGCGGCCGAGCGCGCGCGTCAGCGCGAACTCGAGGCTCGTCGTGTTGGCGCCGAAGGCGACCTCCTCCGGCTCGCAGCCGAGGAAGCCGGCGGCCGCGAGCCGCGCGTCCGCGACGAGCCGGTCGGTGCGCCGCGAGGTCTCGAACTCGCCGCCGGTGTTCGCGTTCGAGGAACGCAGGTAGCCGGCGATCGCCTCGATCACGGTGTCCGGAACCTGCGTGCCGCCGGGCCCGTCGAAGAACGCGAGCCCGCTCGCGAGCGAGGGGAACCGCGCCCGTACGGCCTCGACGTCGAGGCCGGCGCGCGTCACGCGTTGACGCGCCAGGCGTAGCTCGGCTTCGCCTTCAGCGACGAGCCGACGAAGCAGTCGCGCTCCGCCTTCGCGAGCAGCTCGGCGAGCGCATCCGCGTCCGGCGCCGGGTCGAGCCGCACGTCGAGCTCGACGTCGATCGAGACGAAGCGGTACCGCTCCTCGCCCTCCGGCTTCGTCACCGTCCCGACCGCCGTGCCCGCCGCGGCGTGGTCGAGGGAGGCGCGCCGCGCGTGGAAGGCGAGGCTCGCGATCGAGCAGCGGACGACGGCGACGAGCAAGACGTGGTCGGCCGTCCACTCCTCGCCGAGCTCGACCGCGGTGCCGTCGGTCGCGATCCGTCCCTGCTCGTCGACGGCCACGTCGTAGGTGAAGGACTTCGGCTTCAGCGCGGGCACGAGACGAGCGTAGCGCCCGCAGGGGCGGTCGTCGCATCCGCATTTTCCCGCACCGTCCGGTCCCGGTCCTAGAGTGCGTTCATGCGACGCCTGCGCACGCTCAGCGAGGCCGAGTGCTACGCCCGCTGCTACGGAGACCGCGAGGGGATCAGGATCGTCTCGGTCGAGCCGCGCCGGCCGCGCTACGAGCTCGACGTCAGCGGCGAGGAGCTGCGCCGCCTGTTCGAGGAGCGGCTCGACGCGCGCGAGGCGGAGCCGGAGACAGAGACGCAGGCGGAGGCGGAGGCGGCGTGAACGCGCTCTGCCTGCGCAGGCGGGTCAGCTGGTCCGATCGTTGCGGCGCGGCGATCCGCACCGTCGGCGTCCCGCGCGGCACGCGGCCGCCGGTCCGCAGCACGGCACCGGCTCGCTGCCGGCCGAAGCGCTGACGACCCCGAGCGACGTCCCCGACGTACTCGCGGCGGGCCTCCGCTGCGTCTTCTGCGGCATCAACCCGGGCCGCGTCTCCGCCGCCGCGGCCGCCCACTTCGCCAACCCGCGCAACGACTTCTGGCGCCTGCTCCACGACGCCGGCTTCACGCCGCGCCTCTACGCGCCGGAGGAGCAGCTCGCGCTGCTCGAGCTCGGCATCGGCGTCACGAACGCCGCCTACCGGACGACGCCGGGCTCCGGCGACCTGCGCAAGCGCGACTTCGCCGGCTCGGCCGAGCGGCTGGAGCGGATCGCGCGCGAGCTCCGGCCGCTCGCGATCGCCTTCGTCGGCAAGGAGGCCTACCGCGGCGCCTTCCGCGAGCGGCCGGAGCTCGGGCTGCAGGAGCGGCGGCTCGCCGACACGCTGCTCTTCGTCCTGCCGTCGACCTCGCCCGCGAACGCCGCCGTCCCGTACGCCGAACGGCTGCGCTGGTTCCGCGCGCTGCACGCATTGCTCGCGCCGATCGACGCCGGCCCCTAACAAACCGCCTCCGCCGCCGTCACAGTCGGCATGCCGCGCGCGCGGGGATGACCGTGGGATGGCCCGGAGTCGAGCTCCGGCATCTCGCCGCGCTCGAGGCGGTCGCGCGCGAGGGGTCGTTCCGCGGCGCGGGCGCCGTCCTCGGCTACGCGCAGCCGGCGATCAGCCAGCAGATCGCGGCGCTCGAGGCCGCCGTCGGCATGCGCCTCGTCGACCGCCGCCGCGGCCGCGGCGTCGTCGCGCTCACCGAGGGCGGCGAGCTGCTGCTCGCCTACGCGCAGGAGATCGGCGCCCGCCTCCGCACCGCCCGCAGCGAGCTGACCGAGCTGCAGTCGCGCCGCATCGCCGTCTGACTTCTGACGCGGAAAGCCCGGCGGCTGCCGGGCTCCCGCATGCCCCTGCGGGCTCTGGCGCCGCAGGAGAGGAGGATGTCTGCCGCCGCATCCTCGCGCGCCGCCGGTAAAGCGGCGGTAAATCAGCCGGGCCAGCGGTTCGTGATCGGCACGCGCCGGTCGCGCCCGAACGCCTTCGGGCGCAGCTTGACCCCGGGCGGCGCCTGGCGGCGCTTGTACTCGGCCCGGTCGACGAGCGCGAGCGCGCGCTCGACCGTGTCGCGGTCGAAGCCGTCCTGCTCGAGCTCCTCGCGGGAGCGGTCGAGCTCGACGTAGGCCTCCAGGACGAGGTCGAGCGCCGGGTACGGCGGCAGCGAGTCCTCGTCCAGCTGGTCGGCGCGCAGCTCCGCGCTCGGCGCACGCTCGATGATCGACGCCGGGATCAGCTCGCGCCCGACCCGCTCGTTCAGGTGCTGCGAGAGTCGGAAGACGTCCGTCTTGAACACGTCCTTGATCAGCGCGAAGCCGCCGGCCATGTCGCCGTAGAGCGTGGCGTAGCCGACCGAGAGCTCGGACTTGTTCCCGGTCGCGACGACGAGCCAGCCGAACTTGTTCGAGAGCGCCATCAGCAGCGTGCCGCGGATCCGCGCCTGCAGGTTCTCCTCGGCGAGATCCGGCTCGCGGCCCGCGAACTGCGGCTCGAGCACGCCGGCGAACGCCTCGAAGACCGGCTCGATCGCGAGCTCGCGGAAGTCGCAGCCGAGGTTCTCCGCGAGCCGCCGCGCGTCGCCGCGCGTTCCCTCCGAGGAGTAGCGCGACGGCATCGAGACGCAGTGGAGGCGCTCCGGCCCGAGCGCCTCGGCCGCGAGCGCGGCGACGAGCGCCGAGTCGATCCCGCCAGAGACGCCGACGACGACGTCGCCGAAGCCGTTCTTGCGCACGTAGTCGCGCAGGCCGAGCTCGAGCGCGAGCCGCATCTGCTCGAGCTCGGGGACGAAGTCGGCCGGCGCCGGCGCGCGCTCCCCCGCCTGCGCGCGCGGCTCGGCGAGCTCGACGACGTTCGCCCGCGGCGGCTCGGCGCGGTCGCGGGCGAGCGCGCGCCGGCGCACGTCGCGGAGCCGCCGCCCGACCACCGCCGCGGGCTCGACGTCGCAGAGGAGCAGGCACTCCTCGAAGCCGGGCGCGCGCGCCAGCACCGTCCCCTCGTCGTCGATCACGCACGAGTGGCCGTCGAAGACCAGCTCGTCCTGCGCGCCGACCGCGTTGACGAGGGCGACGAGGCAGACGTTGTCGCGCGCGCGCACCTGCAGCATCTGCTCGCGCTCGCGGTCCTTGCCGACGTGGAACGGCGAGGCCGAGATGTTCGCGAGCAGCTGCGCGCCGGCGAGCGCGAGGTCGGTCGCGGGCGGCCCGGGCTGCCAGACGTCCTCGCAGATCGTCGGCCCGACGAGCACGTCGCCGAAGCGGAGCAGCAGGCAGTCGCGCCCCGGCGCGAAGTAGCGGTCCTCGTCGAAGACGCCGTAGTTCGGCAGGAAGCGCTTGCGGTAGACGGCGCGCAGCTCGCCGCCGGCGCAGACGGCGCACGCGTTGTAGAGGTCGCCCTCGAGCCAGGGGACGCCGACGAGCGCGGTCACATCGGCGGTCGCGGCGGCGATCTCCGCCAGCGAGCGCCGCGCGGCGCGCACGAAGCCCGGCTTCAGCAGCAGGTCCTCGGGCGGATAGCCGGTGACGGCGAGCTCGGGGAAGAGGACGAGGTCGGCGCCCTCGCCGCGCGCCTCGTCCAGCCGCTCGAGGATGCGGCGGCGGTTGCCGTCGAGGTCGCCGACGACGGAGTCGATCTGTGCGAGCGCGAGCCTCATGGTCTCCAGTTGAATGTCAGCGTGACGATATCCGTGGACACGCGCTTCCGCGGGCCGCGCGCCTCCGGCAACGGCGGCTACGTCTGCGGCCTCGTCGCCGGGCTCGCCGGCGGCGACGCGGAGGTGACGCTGCGCCTGCCGCCGCCGCTCGAGCGGCCGCTGCGCGTCGAGCGGGCCGGCGGGACGGTGAGCGTGCTCGACGGCGAGGACGTCGTCGCCGAGGCGCGACCCGCACGGCTCGAGCTCGACCTGCCGTCGCCGGTCTCCTTCTCGGACGCGACGGCCGCCGCGCTCCCGCACGGCGACCCGGAGAGCCCGTTCCCGGAGTGCTTCGTCTGCGGCCGCGACCGCGACGACGGCCTGCGCATCTTCCCCGGGCCCGTCCCCGGCCGCGAGCTCGTCGCCGCGCCGTGGATTCCCGACGCGACGACGATCGGCCCGGAGTTCGTCTGGGCCGCGCTCGACTGCCCGGGCGCCTACGGCGCGGGCGCGGTCGGCCGCGGCGCCGTCGTCCTCGGCCGGCTGGCCGCGCACGTCGAGGCGCTGCCGGAGCCGGGCGAGCGCTGCGTCGTCCTCGGCTGGAGCCTCGGCGAGGACGGCCGCAAGCTCTACGCAGGCACCGTCCTCCGCGGCGAGGACGACCGCCTGCTCGGCCACGGCCGCGCGACGTGGATCCTGCCCCGCCCTTCCTCGTGACACAGTGTCACGAGGTCAGACGAGGCGCCGCTCGTGCGCCCAGCGCGTCAGCTCGTGCCGGCTCGAGAGCTGCAGCTTGCGCAGCACGGCCGAGACGTGGCTCTCGATCGTCTTCACCGACAGGTGCAGCCGCGCGGCGATCTCCTTGTAGCGGTAGCCGCGCGCGATCAGCTGCAGCACCTCGCGCTCGCGCGCCGTCAGCAGGTCGAGCTCCGGGTCGGAGACGAGCTCGCCGCCCTTGAACGCGTCGAGCACGAACCCGGCGAGCCGCGGCGAGAAGACGGCGTCGCCGTCGGCGGTGCGGTGGACCGCCTCGGTCAGCTCGGCGCCCGAGATCGTCTTCGTCACGTAGCCGCGGGCGCCGGCACGGATGACGCCGATCACGTCCTCCGCCGCGTCCGAGACCGAGAGGGCGAGGAACTTGACCGCCGGTCGCTCCGGCGCGACCTGCGCAATCACGGCGTGGCCGCCGCCGTCCGGGAGGTGGACGTCGAGCAGGACGACGTCCGGATCGAGCTCGCGGATCAGCGGCACGGCCTCGGCGACGGAGCCCGCCTCGCCGACGATCTCGACGGTCGCGTCGAGCTCCGACCGCACGCCGGCGCGGAAGAGCCCGTGGTCGTCGACCAGGACGACGCGGCGCAGCGGGTAGCTCAGCTCGCCACCCCCGCCCGCTCGAGCCGCAGCTCGATCTCGGTGCCCGCGCCCGGCGCCGCGGTCACGACCGCTACGCCGCCGGCGCGCTCCATCCGGCCGCGGATCGACTCGGCGATCCCCTGCCGGTCCGCCGGCACCGCGCCCGGCTCGAAGCCGGCGCCACGGTCGCGGACGAAGACCGAGACGGCATCCGCCTCGACGTCCACGTAGACCGCGACCTCGTCGACGCCGGAGTGCTTCGCCGCGTTCGCCATCGCCTCGCGCGCCGCGAGCGCGAGCGCCGCGAGCCGCTCGTCGAGGGGACAGTCCCCGGTGCGGACGAGCTCGACGCGGACGGCGTGCAGCGCCTCGACGTCGGCGGCCGCCGCCTCGATCGCCGACGACAGCGTCGCGTCGCCCTCGAGCCGGCCCGCATCCGGGTAGAGCCAGCCGCGCAGCTCGCGCTCCTGCCGCCGCGCCAGCGACGCGACCGCGCGCGCGTCGTGCGCCTCGCGCTGGATCAGCGCCAGCGTCTGCAGCACCGAGTCGTGGACGCGCGAGGCGAGCTCGGCGCGCTCCTCGGTGCGGATCCGCCGCGCGCGCTCCGCGTCGCGCTCGCGCGCGAGCCGCCAGAGCCATGGCCCGACGACGACGAGGACGCCGACCGTGACCGCACCGGGCGCCAGCACCGGCTGGTGGAGGCCGCCCGTGTTCTGGTCGACGAAGAGGACGACGCCGACGACGATCGGGACCGCGCCGAGCAGCGGCGGCAGGCCGTGGCGGCGCGAACGCAGGATCGCGATCCCGATCGCCACGATCACGACCGGCCAGACGAGCGAGTCGGCGAGCCCGAACCCGCGCAGCCCGAGCGAGAAGGCGACGACGAGCGCGCCGAGGCCGAACGCCTGCCGCCGCCGGCTCGGAGGCTCGGCGCCCGCGAGCGGCAGCAGCAGCCACGCGCCGAGGTAGGCGACGATGCCGGCGCCGCTCGCGAAGGCGAGCAGCGCGAAGACGAGCCGGACGAGCGTCGCGTCGACGCCGAGCGACGCCGCGATCCCGGCCGCGACGCCCGCGAGCGCGCGCCCGCGCTCGACGCGCGTCACGCGCGGGAGCGCGAGCGAGAGCCGCTGCGGGCGCGAGCTCACTCCCGCTCGACCTCGATCGTGCCGGCGCCGACCTTCGCGTCGAGGACGAGCCGCCGCCCGTCGCCGTCGCCGGGCGCGTCCCTGGTCGCGTCGACGTCGGTGCCGTGCTCGCTGTGCCCGAGCAGCGTCACCTCGCCGGCCCGCGCGCTGCCCTCCGCCGCGACGGCGACGCCGGCCGGCACGCGCACCTTCAGGTTGCCGACCCCGAGCGAGACGCGCACGTGCGTGTCGCCCGGCGGCAGCGTGACGGCCCGCAGGTCGAGCGTCAGGTTGCCGGCCGCGAGCCGGTAGTCGGAGCGCAGCCCGTCCGCCGACACGGGCCGGTAGCTGTGGTCGCCGACGCCGCCGCGCAGCGACACGCGCAGCGCGAGCGCGGCGGCGAGCGCGAGCAGCAGCAGGATCCCGAGCCCGACGAGCCCGGCGACGCTGCGCCCGGTCGCCGCGCCGAACGCGATCGCCGCGCCGACGAGCAGCACCGCGGCCGCGAGCGCGACCCGGAGGTCGACCGGGTGGACGTCGAGCGCCTCGAGCAGCCCGAGCGCGCCGGCGGCGAGGAAGAGGACGCCGATCACCGGCAGGAAGAGCGACGGACGCCGCGGCCGCGGCGCAGGCGCGGGCACGGGCGCACCCGCCGGCGACGAGGCCGCGACCGGCCGCCCGCCGCGCAGCTCCCACCAGACGAGCCCGGCGCCGACGACGAGCGCGGCGACCCAGAGGTTGCCCGGGTGCGGCCAGAACGGCGCGTGGGCGAGGATCACGATCGCCGCGAACCCGAGCAGCCCGATCCCGACCGCGAAGCCGGGCCGGTCGCGGTGGTCGCGCAGCACCCGCTCGGCCGTCGACGCCTCCGCGCCCTCGTCCGGGATCACGAGCCAGGCGGCGAGGTAGAGCAGGACGCCGGCGCCGCCCGCGAGCGCGAGCGCGGCGAAGACGATCCGGTAGATCGCGGGGCTGACGTCGAAGTAGCGCCCGAGGCCGGCGCAGACGCCGCCGACGAAGCGGCCGTCGCGCGCGCGGGTCAGCCGCCGGAAGGTCGGCTGCGGATCGGTCAGGGTCGTGTCGTCCATCCGTAGCTCCTCGAGTCGATGATGCCCTCAGGATCGCGCGGCCGCGAGCGATCCGCCATCCGGCGAGCCCCCGATTCGACCCCGATCCGGCCCGACTTGACGCACCGGCTAGCAGCCGCTAACTTAGCGCGCGCTAACTATCGAGAGGACGTGATTGCGAATGAGGGCGAGACTCTTCGCACCCGCAAACAGGAAGTGGTGGACGCTCGCGGCGGTGGCGTTCGGCCTCTTCATGATCATGCTCGACAACACCGTCGTGAACGTCGCGCTGCCGTCGATCGAGCGCTCGCTGCACATGTCGATCTCGCAGCTCGAGTGGATCGTCACGGCCTACGCGCTGACCTTCGCCGCCTTCATGCTCACCGGCGGCAAGCTGGCCGACCTGATCGGGCGCCGCCGGATCTTCGTGATCGGCCTCGTCGTCTTCACCGCCTCGTCGTTCGTCTGCGGGATCGCGCCCAGCTCGAGCTGGCTGATCGGCGCCCGCGCCGTCCAGGGCATCGGCGCCGCGCTGATGAACCCGGCGACGCTCTCGATCATCACCGCCACCTTCGCGCCGCGCGAGCGCGGGATGGCGATCGGCATCTGGGCCGGAGTCTCGGCGATGGCGCTCGCGATCGGCCCGCTCGTCGGCGGCCTGCTCACGGAGCACATCAACTGGAACTGGGTCTTCTACATCAACGTCCCGATCGGGATCGTCGGCATCGTCGCGACCTACCTCTTCATCGACGAGACGCGCGACACCTCGCACGAGCAGCGGCTCGACCTCCCCGGCCTCGCCACCTCCGGCGTCGGCCTGTTCGCGCTCACCTACGGCCTGATCGAGGCGAACAACTACGGCTGGACGTCGGGCCGCATCCTCGCCTCGTTCGTGATCGGCGTCGCGCTGCTCGCCGTCTTCGTCGTGCTGGAGCTGCACCAGCGGCTGCCGATGCTCGAGCTCTCGCTCTTCCGCAACGGCACGTTCACCGGCGCGAACGTGGCGACGCTGTTCGTCGGCCTGGCGATGTTCGGCGTCTTCTTCTACGTGTCGCTCTTCATGCAGCAGGTGCTGCGCTACTCGCCGGTCGAGGCGGGCGCGACCTTCCTGCCGATGACGGTGCTCGTGATCCTCGTCGCGCCGGCGGCCGGCAAGCTCTCCGACCACTTCGGCTCGCGCTGGCTCGTCGGCAGCGGGCTGACGCTCGTCGCGGGCTCGCTCGTCTGGTACGGGACGCTCGACGCGAGCTCGACCTTCTGGGACATCCTGCCGGGCCTGATCCTCGGCGGCTTCGGCATGGCGATGACGATGACGCCGACGACCGCGGCCGCGATGGGCTCGGTCGCCGTCGACAAGGCCGGCGTCGGCTCGGCGGTGCTGAACAGCATGCGCCAGGTCGGCGGCTCGCTCGGGATCGCGATCATGGGCGCCGTGGTCGCGCACGTCGCCGGGACGCCGCAGGCCGGCGGCCGGCACTTCGACGCGGCCGCGTTCACGAACGGGTTCCACGACGCGGTGCACCTGGCGGCGGTGTTCGCGCTCGTCGGCGCCGTCGTCGGCGTCGCGACGCTGCGCAACGTCCGCCACGGCGACGCGCCCGCGCACGCGGGGCTGGAGCGGGCATGACGCAGCAGGCCGCGCGCGAGCGGCTGCCGGCGGCGGAGCGGCGGCGGGCGATCCTCGAGACCGCCTGCCGCGTCTTCTCCGACTCGAGCTACCGCGGCGCGACGACGGCCGAGATCGCGCGCGAGGCCGGAATCAGCGAGCCGATCCTCTACCGCCACTTCGGCTCGAAGCGCGACCTCTACCTCGCCTGCCTGGACGAGGCGTGGCGGCGGCTCCGCGAGACCGCCGAGGCGGCGGTCGAGCAGCAGCGCGGCCACGTCTCCTGCATCGGCGCGGTCGCCGAGTGCTACATGCGCTCGGAGGAGCGCGTCCGCCTCGTCGACCTCTGGATCCAGGCGCTGACCGTCGCGCCCGAGGACGAGGCGATCGCGACGGCGCTGCGCGAGCAGATCCGCGAGGTGCACGGCTGGTTCGCCGACAAGCTGCGCGCGTCGCAGGCGGACGGCTCGGTCGACCCGGATCGAGACCCGGTCGCCGAGGCCTGGCTCTTCATCGCCGGCGGCGTGCTCGTGACGATCGACCATCGTCTCGGCGGCTTCCTCGGCAGCGACATCGAACGCGTGAAGCAGGCCCGCAAGGCCTGGCTGCTGAAAACGGGCTGAAAAACGGAGAACCCCCGGCTGCGGCACCCGGGGGCTCTCCTGGTCAGGCGGGGCGCCACCTCGTGACGACCCGGGAGCGTGGCTCTGCGGCCCAGCCAGGCTCCCGAGCTTGACGTCGCTCGGCTCTGGCGCTCCCCCTGCACTTAGGCCTGGCGTCCGGCCGCCGTGCAAGGTGGCCTCACTATAGGCACGTGCCAGAGAGCCGTCAAGTGCCTCGGTCAAGTGATTTCGGCGTCCACTACTTGACCGATTTTCGGCTCGGTTGTGCCCCTTTCGGGGGATTGTCCGCAACAGACACTTGCGTTCCGGTCAAGTATCGACTTCACTTCGACCTGTGACGACGCCGCAAGTCACGCGTACCGCGAACCGCACTCGTGGCTCCCGCCTCGGCGAGCGCCTGCGCCAGCTGCGCGTCTCGGCCGGACTGACGCAGAGCGAGCTCGCCGGCGACCGCTTCTCCAAGGAGTACGTCAGCCAGATCGAGCGCGGCAAGACGCGCCCCACCGAGGAGACGATCGCGTGGCTCGCGGCCCGGCTCGGCGTCGACGCGGGCTTCCTCGCCAGCGGCGTCTCGGCCGACGAGCGGACGCGCGTCGAGGCCGCGATCGCCCGCGCCGAGGGCCTGACCGAGGCGCGTGAGTTCGACGAGGCGATCGCCGAGCTCGAGAAGCTGCGCCCCGCGGTCGCCGCGACCGGCGTGCCCGAGCTCGAGCTGCGCGCCCGCGCCGCCGAAGGCCGCTCGCGCTTCTTCCGCGGCGACGTCCGCGACGCGATGAAGATCTTCGAGGAGCTGCGCAGCCTCGTCGAGGCGCCGGCATTCTCGGACCTCGAGCGCGCCGAGGTGCTCTACCGGCTCGGCGTCTGCCGCTTCCAGCTCTCCAGCATCTCGACGGCGACGACGCTCCTCGACGAGGCGATGAAGCTCGCCGACGGCTCCGGCCAGCCCTGCGACGCGCTCCGCTCCCAGATCTTCTACTGGCGCGCCCGCTGCCGGCAGCGTCAGCGCGACTGGGAAGCCGCGCGCGAGGACGTCGAGCACGCGCTCGAGCTGGCGCAGGGCGTCAACGACCGCCGCGGGCTCGCGCATCTCTACCTGCAGGCGTCGTTGATCGCCGAGCGCGACGGACACTGGGTGCTCGCGCGCCAGCAGGCCGAGCGCGCGAAGGCGATCTTCGAGGAGCTCGCCGACCGCGTCCACGTCGGCGTGCTGCTGAACAACCTCGGCGGCCTCCAGTTCCTCCTCGGCAAGCCCGACGAGGCGATCAGCTACCTCAAGGACTCGTTCGCCGTCGCGCTCGAGGCGGGCGAGGACGTCGAGGCGGGCCGCGCGGTCTCGTCGCTCGCCCAGGTGCACCTGCGCACGGGCAAGCCGGATCTCGCGGAGGAGCAGTCGCGGCAGGCGCTGCAGCTGCTCGACGGACGCGTCGACTATTTGGACGAGATCGGCAACGCGGAGCTCGTGCTCGGCCGCGCGCTCCTCGACCAGGGCCGGCTCGATGACGCCGAGGAGGCGCTCGACCAGGCCGAGGCGACCCTCCAGCAGCTCGAGTCGGCGAGTCACGTCGCCGCCGCGTGGATCGCCAAGGGCGATCTGACGCAGGCGCGCGGGGACGAGGCCGGCGCGGCGAAGCTCTACCGGCGTGCAGCGGAAGCGCTGCAGGACTTCCGGTTCTAACGGAGACGAAAGGGGGTGACGACGGAAATGAAGGCAATGACGATGCGGGGCATCGTGTTGTTCGCCCTCGCGCTCGCGGCCGCAGTGGTCGGCGGTGGCGGCGGATTCGGCTTCGGCGGCGGCTCCTGGTTCTAGGCGATGGGCACGGAACGGGCACGCGGGGGGAGCCGGCGTCCCGTTCGCGGCACGGCGTGCCGAGCCCGAGGGCCGTCTTCGCTGCGGTCCCGAACCGATCGACCTCCGTCCTGCCGGGCGCCGTCCGCGCCGCAAGATGGGCCGATCGGCCTATGGATCGCGCGGCAAGATCCTGCGAATCTGCAGGGGAAATGACGCGCGTGGACTCCACCGCCGGGTCGCTCTACAGCGTCCGCGAGGTCGCATCCCGGCTCGGCGTGCACCCGGAAACCGTGCGCCGGCTGATCCACGACGGCCGGCTCGAGGCGGTGCGCGTCGGGCGCGTGCTGCGCATCCACGGCGACGAGCTCGACAGGTTCCTCGCCCGGCAGCGCGTCAAGCCGCAGCGGTAGCCGTTTCCTGTCCGGACGACGCGGGGAACACCCGCTGCGATGCCGCCGCGCCTGCGCCGCGCCCTCCAGGTCGGGATCACCGCCCGCCGCGGGCGGGTCTTCCGCGTGCTCCGCGAGCTCGGCGTCGTCGGGAGGCGGGCGCCGACGCGCGAGGCGGCGGTCGAGTTCCGCAGGGCGCTCGAGCAGCTCGGCACCGCGTACCTGAAGCTCGGCCAGCTCCTCTCCTCGCGACCGGACCTGCTCCCGGACGTCTACATCGACGAGCTGGGCAAGCTCGTCGACGACGTGCCGCCCGTGCCGTTCGCCGAGATCGAGCCGCTGATCGCGGAGGACGTCGGCCTCGACGTCTTCGCGCGGCTCGACCCGGTGCCGATCGCGTCCGCGTCGGTCGCGCAGGTGCATGCCGCGCTCCTGCGCGACGGGCGCGAGGTGGTCGTCAAGGTGCGCCGGCCCGGGATCGAGCGGGAGGTCGAGCTCGACCTCGACCTGCTGCGCCGGACGGCGGAGCTGCTCGAGCGCCGCTCCGGCACCGCCGAGCTGCTGCAGGTCGTCCCGCTCGCCGAGGAGCTCGAGCTCCACCTGCGCGGCGAGCTCGACCTCGCCGAGGAGGCGCACAACACCGAGCTGATCGCGTCGCTCGCCGCGGGCGAGCGGTCGATCGTCGTCCCGCACGTGATCCGGCCGCACGTCACCGAGCGCGTGCTCGTCCTGGAGAGGATCGACGGGGTCAAGGTCTCGCCCGCACACGGGCTCGCGCCGGAGCAGGCCGAGCGGCTCGCGCAGGAGTTCTTCGAGTTCTACGTGCGCCAGGTGACGCTCGAGGGCGTCTACCACGCCGACCCGCACCGCGGCAACGTGCTCCTGACGCCGGACGGCCGGCTCGCGCTGCTCGACTTCGGGCTGCTCGGCCGGCTCGACGACGACACGCGCCGCTCGCTGGCGCTGATCCTGCTCGCCGTCGCGCAGAACCGCGCCGACGACGTCAGCGACCTGATCTTCGGCCTCTCGCTGACGCTGCTCGACGCCGACGAGCCCGGCTTCGTCCACGAGCTGCGGCGCAAGCTGCCGCGCTACCACTGGCGGCCGCTCTCCGGGATCAACTCCGGCGAGGCGCTCGCCGACCTGCAGCGGATCAGCGTCAAGTACGGGATCCGGCTGCCGACGAGCTTCGCCCTCGTCGGCAAGACGCTCGCGCAGGCGGACGAGATCGCGCGGACGCTCTGCCCGGAGCTCGACCCGGTCGCCCTGATCCGCGAGCAGTCGTTCCGGATCGTCGTCACCGAGGCCGAGCGGCGGCTCGAGCCCTCGGCGCTGCTCGCCTACGCGGCGCCGCAGCTCGAGGAGCTCTGGCGGCTGCCGCGGCGGGTCGGCAACGTCGTCGACCGGCTCGAGTCGGGCACGCTGAAGGTCGGCATCGTCCCGACCGACCTCGACGACTTCGCGCACCTGCTGCGGACGAGCACGAACCGGCTCGGGATCGCGGTGATCGTCGCGGCGCTGCTCGTCGCCTCCGCGCTGATGGCGCGGGTCAGCCACGCGGTCGCGCTGGCCGGCTTCTGCCTGGCCGCCTTCCTCGGCGTCTACATGATCTGGAAGATCCTGCGCACGGCCGGAGAGTTGTAGTACCCTCCCATTAGTTCAATTCTAATACCGGGGAGGACGGATGGGCTCGAACGGCTATGCGAAGGACGTCCTCGTCTCGACGGACTGGGTCGAGGAGCATCTCGGCGACCCGGGCGTGGTCGTGGCGGAGGTGGACGAGAACACCGATCTGTACGAGGAGGGGCACATCCCGGGCGCGGTGCGCCTGCACTGGAAGGAGGACCTCCAGGATCCGGTCGAGCGCGACCTGATCGAGAAGTCCGCGTTCGAGCAGCTGCTCGGCCGGCTCGGGATCGGCAACGACACGACCGTCGTCGTCTACGGCGACAAGAACAACTGGTTCGCGGCCTACGCGTACTGGTACCTGAAGGTCTATGGCCATCGCGAGGTGCGCATCCTCGACGGCGGCCGCCAGAAGTGGATCGACGAGGGCCGCGAGCTGACGACCGACCAGCCGTCGCGCGACGCGGTCGGCTACGCGGCGCAGGAGCGGGACGACTCGATCCGCGCGTTCCGCGACTACGTCCGCTCCGTCGTCGACGGCGGCGGCAAGAACCTCGTCGACGTCCGCTCGCCGCAGGAGTACGCGGGCGAGCTGCTCGCGCCGCCCGGCTACGAGCAGGAGGGCGCCTCGCGCGGCGGCCACATCCCGACCGCGCAGTCGATCCCGTGGTCGCAGGCGGTGCAGGACGACGGCACCTTCAAGCCGGCGGCCGCGCTGCGCGAGCTCTACGGCGCGAAGGGGATCGTCCCGGAGACGGAGACGATCGCCTACTGCCGGATCGGCGAGCGGAGCGCGCACACGTGGTTCGTCCTCCGCGAGCTGCTCGGCCACGAGAACGTGCGCAACTACGACGGCTCGTGGACCGAGTGGGGCAACCTCGTGGACGTGCCGATCGAGCGCTGAGCGCGGGACCCCTGACTTCCTTGTGACACTGTGTCACAAGGAAGTCAGGCGCCCGGCAACGCCGGCGAGCGCTCGCCGACGCGCTCGACGACGATCTCGGGGATCCGGGCGGCGGGGCCCAGCCGTAGGAGCGCGCGCACGAGCTCGGCGCAGTCCTCCGCCCGGATCATCTCCTCGGCGCCGAGACCGGTCCACGCGGCCATCGGCGTGTCGACGAAGCCGGGACAGATCGCGGTCACGCGGACGCCGTCGTCCTCGAGCTCGTAGTTGAGCGACTTCGTGAACGCGATCACGGCGGCCTTGGTCGCGCCGTAGATCGAGAGGCCGGGCGTCGGCATCGTGCCGGCGATCGAGGCGAGGTTGACGACGATCCCCTTCGCCTGGCAGAGCAGCGGCAGCGCCTCGCGCGTCACCAGCACGAGCCCGCGCAGGTTGACGCCGAGCTGCAGGTCGATGTGCTTGGTCTGCAGGTCGCGCACGTTGCCGGCGATGCCGATCCCGGCCGAGTTGACGAGGCAGTCGAGGCGGCCGAAGCGCTCGGCGTGCGCGGCGACGACGCGCCGGCAGTCCTCCTCGTCGGCGACGTCGGCGGCGACGCCGTGCGCGCCGAGCTCGTCGGCGGCGGCGTCGACGCGCTCCTGCCGCCGCGACGCGATCGTCAGCTCGTAGCCCTCCTCGCGCAACATCCGCGCGACGGCGAGCCCGATTCCCGACGAGCCGCCGGTGACGATCGCCGCTTTCATGGGGAGAAGGACTCTACGCGGTCGAGCGCGAACAGCGCGACTGTTCAGGGCTTCTCCTCTCCCCCTGACACGGCGGCGCCCCTCCGGGCGCCGCTTCTTTGCGAGACTCGGCACGTGCCCGAGAACTACTTCGACGAACCGGTCGCGTCGCGCTACGACCTGGCCGAGTCCGACCTCTTCGACCCCGAGGTGATCGCGCCGGTCGTCGACGTCCTCGCCGGGCTCGCGGGCGACGGCGCCGCGCTCGAGCTCGGGATCGGCACCGGCCGGATCGCGCTGCCGCTCGCCGCCCGCGGCGTCCCCGTCCACGGCATCGACCTCTCGGAGGCGATGGTCGCGCGGCTCCGCGCGAAGCCGGGCGGCGCCGCGATTCCGGTCGCGATCGGCGATTTCGCGACGACGCGGGTCGAGGGCGCCTTCTCGGTCGCCTACCTCGTCTTCAACACGATCATGAACCTGACGACGCAGGACGCGCAGGTCGCGTGCTTCGAGAACGCCGCGGCGCACCTCGAGCCCGGCGGCTGCTTCGTGGTCGAGGTCGGCCTGCCCGACCTGCAACGGCTGCCGCCGGGCGAGACCTTCCGCCCGTTCGAGGTGAGCGACCGGCACCTCGGCTTCGACGAGTACGACGTCGTCCGCCAGGGGCTCGTCTCGCACCACTACCGCGCGACCGGCGGCGGCGCGTTCGAGCGGCACTCGGTCCCGTTCCGCTACGTCTGGCCGTCAGAGCTCGACCTGATGGCGCGGCTCGCCGGCCTGCGGCTGCGCGAGCGCTGGGCCGGCTGGCGGCGCGAGCCGTTCACGGGCGCGAGCCGCGGGCACGTCTCGATCTGGGAGAAGGCCCGGTAGGTCTAGAGTGCGGGCGTGGGGACGGCGCCCGGGCTCACCTCGCTGACGACCGCGGGCGGCTGCGCGGCCAAGTACCCGGCGGCGCGGCTCGAGCAGCTGCTGCAGGGGTTCCTGCCGGCGGAGGCGGCCGACCTGCTCGTGGGACTCGACCCCGCCGACGACACCGCCGTCTACCAGCTCGACGACGAGCGTGCGATCGTCTTCACGCTCGACTTCTTCCCGCCGATCGTCGACGACCCGGACGACTTCGGCGCGATCGCGGCGGCGAACGCGCTGAACGACGTCTTCGCGATGGGCGGCTCGCCGCTGCTCGCGCTGTCGATCGCGGCGTTCCCCGAGGAGCTCGAGCTCGAGACCGTCGCGACGATCTTCGCCGCCGCCGACCGGCAGGTGCGCGCGGCCGGCGCGATCCTCGCCGGCGGCCACACGATCCGCGACGACGAGCCGAAGTACGGGCTCGCCGTCGTCGGCACGGTGCGACCGGACGGGCTCTGGCCGAAGGCGGGCGCGCGGCCGGGCGACGCCGTCTACGTGACGAAGCCGCTCGGGACGGCGCTCGTCCTCGGCGGCCACCGCAAGGGGCTCGTCGGCGACGGCGAGCGGGACGCGGCCGTCGCCTGGATGCGGGCGCTGAACCGCGACGCGGCCCAGGTGCTGCGCCCGTTCGAGCCGAGCTGCGTCACCGACGTCACCGGCTTCGGCCTGCTCGGGCACGCGCACGAGGTCGCAAGCCGGAGCGGCGTCCGGGTCGTGCTCGACGCGGAGCGGATTCCCGCGCTGGCCGGCGCGCTCGAAGCCTCGCGCGCGGGCGTGCGCAACGCGGGCCATCCGCGGAACGAGGAGTTCGCCGGCGCGGGCGTCGAGGTCGGCGACGGCGTCGAGGACGCCTTGCTCGGTCTCGCCTACGATCCGCAGACCTCGGGCGGGCTGCTCGTGACGCTGCCCTCCGACCGGGGCGCCGGGCTCGAGGCGCAGTTCGCCGCTCGCGGGCTCTTCCTGCGGCGGGTCGGCCGGGTCGAGGCGGGCGCGGGCGTCGTGCTCGGCTAACGGCGCTGCGAGGCGCCGTAGAACAGCGCCGCGGCGGCGCCGGCGAGGCACACGCAGGATCCGACGAAGGCGATTGCGAGCGTCATGGCGGACGCTCACATCCCCGTCGTTTTCAAACGGGAAACGTCTCGGGCGCGTCGAGGCAGCGGGTGAGCAACTCGTCGTCGACGTTGCGGCCCGTGACGACGCAGACGACCGGCCCGTCGGCCTCGACCTGCGGCAGCGCGGCGAGCGCGGCGGCCGCCGACGGCTCGACGCGGATGCCGGCGCGGTAGAGAGCGGCGACCGCCGCCGCGAGCTGCCTCTCGGAGACGAGCAGCAGCTCGTCCGCCGCGGTCGCGAGCTCGCGGACGGCGAGCGGGATCGCGACGCGCACCGCGAGCCCGTCGGCGATCGTCGCCGACGACGAGCTCGCGACCGGCCGGCCCGCGCGCCAGCTCTCCGCCATCACGGGCGCGTCCTTCGCGGCGACGCCGATCCGGCGCGTCGGCGGCCCGATCGCGCGGCCGATGCCCGCGAGCAGGGCGCCGTTCCCGACCGGGACGACGACCGCGGCCGGCGGCGCGGGCAGCTGCTCGAGGATCTCGCGCCCGATCGCGGCGTAGCCCTCGAACTGCGCCGGCTCGGCGCCGTCCTCGAAGAACGCGAGACCCTCGTCCGCCGCGAAGCGCGCCGCCTGCTCCTTCGTCGCATCCAGGTCGCCGGCGGCCCGCCGCACGTCGGCGCCGAGCCGCTCGAGGATCGCCAGCTTGGTCGCGCTCGCCTGCTCCGGCACGAAGACGACCGCGCGCAGGCCGAGCTCGCGCGCCGCCCAGGCGGTCGCGGCCCCGTGGTTGCCGGTCGACGCGGTGACGACGTCGCGCCCGAGCGCGCGGACGGCCGGCAGCGCGCCGCGCCACTTGAACGCGCCGAGCTCGTGCACGTCCTCGCGCTTCAGCCACAGCTCGCGCCCGGCAGCGACCGCCTCCGGCGCGCGCTCGAGCGGTGTCGGAAGCATGCGACAACGCTACAGTGAGGGGGGATGGAGACGCCCGCAGTCGCCGTCGCGCACCGTTTCGAGGTCTCGGGCCCGCGCTTCCGGCAGCTCGCGTTCGCGGCGGCGGCGATGCTCGTCCTGATCGTCGCCAGCGGCACGACCGTCCGCATGACCGGCTCCGGGCTCGGCTGCACGCACTGGCCGACCTGCGGCGGGATCCAGGATCCGTTGCCGAAGAGCTACCACTCGTACGTCGAGTTCGGGAACCGCGTCATCTCGGCGTTCACCGTGCTCTCGACGCTGCTCGTCTGCGCCGCCGCCTGGCTGACCCCCGGCCTCGGCCGGCGCGGGCGGCTGCTCGCGACCGCCGCCTTCGTCGGCACGCTCGGGCAGGCGCCGCTCGGCGCGATCACCGTCTACTACGACCTGAACCCGTACCTCGTGATCTCGCACCTGCTGCTCTCGATGACGGTGCTCGGAATCGGCGTCCTCGTCGCGCTGGAGGCCTCGCGGCTCGTACGCGGCCCGGCGGCGACGCTCCCCGCGCTGGCACGCGCGGGCGGCGCGGTGCTGCTCCTGGCCGTCGGCGTGCTCGTCGTCACCGGGACGCTCTCGACGGCGGCCGGCCGCTTCCCGGGCAGCTCCGGCACGACGGTGGTGCCGCGGCTCGGCGACTTCTACGACTCGGTCTGGCTGCACGTGCGCGCCGTCGCCGCGTTCGGGATCGTCTTCGTCGTGCTCGCGGGCTGGGCCTGGTGGAATCGCCGGGAACACGGCTGGCTCGTCCGCGCCTGCGCCGGCCTGCTCGCGATCCTGCTCGTCCAGATGGGGATCGGCGAGTTCCAGTACCGCAACTACGGGACGGTGCCGTGGTGGCTCGTCGTCCTGCACGTCGTCACCGCGGCCGCGCTCTTCGGCTGGACGGTCGGACTCGCCGCGCGGCTGTGGCGACCCGTGCGCTTAGACTGAGCGGATGCCCGACGAGCTTCTCTGGGAGCGGCATCCGCAGCTCGAGCGGCCCGTGCTCGTCGCCGCCTTCCGCGGCTGGAACGACGGCGGCCACGGCGCCTCGCTCGCCGCCGGCTACCTCGCCCGCGCCTGGGGCGCGCGGCGCTTCGCCGAGATCGACCCGGAGGGCTTCTTCGACTTCCAGGCGACGCGGCCGACGGTCTCGCTCGTCGACGGCGAGCAGCGCCGGGTCGAATGGCCGGAGACGGCCTTCTACCACGCGCGGCCGGAGGGATCGAGCCGGGACGTCGTCCTCCTGCTCGGCGTCGAGCCGAACGTCCGCTGGCGCACGTTCACCGGGCTCGTCGTCGGCCTCGCGGAGGAGCTCGGCGTCGAGCTGATGGTGACGCTCGGCTCGCTGCTCGCCGACGTGCCGCACACGCGGCCCTCGCCGGTGACCGGCAGCGCGAACGACCCGGCGCTCGTCGACGAGCTCGGGCTCTCGACCTCGCGCTACGAGGGGCCGACCGGCATCGTCGGCGTCCTCCACGACGCCTGCGGCGAGAGCGGCATCCCGTCGGCGTCGCTGTGGGCGGCGGTGCCGCACTACGTCTCGTTGACGCCGAGCCCCCGCGCCGCGAAGGCGCTCTGCGAGCGGCTCTCGTCGCTGCTCGACCTGCCGGTCGACGTCGAGGAGCTGGAGGAGGCGAGCGACGCCTACGCGCGTCAGGTGAGCGAGGCGGTCGCGACCGACGAGGAGACCGCGACCTACGTCGCCGAGCTCGAGCAGCGCGTCGACTCGCTCGGCGACGAGGACGAGCTGCCCTCCGGCGACTCGCTCGCGGCCGAGCTGACGCGCTACCTGCGCGAGCGCGAGGAGCAGGGCGGCGACGACGCCGCGCACGAGCAGTAGCCGCTAGCCGAAGGTGAACGCGTAGGCGGAGACGCCGGGCGTGAAGCGGAGGTCGAGCTGCGACGCGAGCAGCCGGCGGCCGGAGCGGATCGTGTAGAGCCGGTCGCCCGCGACCCGGATCGTGTGCGCCGCGCCGCCGCCGATCCGCGAGGTCACCGTCCCGCGGCCGCCGAGGACGAGGTAGACGTCGCGCGCGCGGAAGCGGAGCCGCAGCTCGGCGCCCGGCCCGGCGAGGAGCTGCTGGCTCCCGACCTTCCAGCGTCCCGCGTAGGTGAGCTCGTTCGTGCCGATCGACGCGGCGCGATAGGCGGCGAACCGGTCGCGGACGATCGGCGATCCCTCGTAGCGGGCGAGCCGCGCGTAGCCGAGGTACGACTCCGGCGTCGTCTCCTCGCGCGGCGTGGCGTCGCGGACGGCAGCGGCGCGCGGGCCCCTTTCGCCGAGCAGCTGCCGGATCGCGCTCTCCGTGCCGCCGTAGTCGCCCTCGCCGAAGTGCGCGTGACGGATCCGGCCGCGCTTGTCGATCAGGAACTCCGCCGGCCAGTAGAGGTTGTGCCAGGCGTTCCAGGTGGCGTAGTCGTTGTCGAGCGCGACCGGGTAGCGGACGTGGTAGCGGCGCACCGCCGCCTCGACGTTGGCGGGCACGTGCTCGAACGCGAACTCGGGCGTGTGGACGCCGACGATCACGAGGCCGCGCTTGCGGTAGGCGGCGTCCCACGCCTCGAGGTGCGGCAGCGTCCGCAGGCAGTTGATGCAGGAGTACGTCCAGAAGTCGACGAGCACGACCTTGCCGCGGAGCTGGCGCAGCGTCAGCGGCTTCGAGTTCAGCCAGAGCTGGATGCCGGCGAAGTCGGGCGCCTTGCCGTAGGTCGGCAGCGCCTGCTCGTGCAGCGCGGCGACGGCGTGGCTCTCGACGCGGGCTTGCAGCGCGTCGGTGTAGCCGGGGAGCGCCGTCTGGAGGCGCGTGTCGAGGCCGAGCGCGATCGTCACCGCGGCGGCCGCGACGAGCACGCCGGCGCCCGCGCGGACGCGCGCCGCCGAGCCGCGGATCCGCGCGGCGGCGGCCCGGCCGCCGGCGGCGACGGCGAGCATCGGCACCGCCGCGCCGAGCGCATAGGCCGCGGTCAGCGCCGCCGTCCGCCCGTCCACCTTCTGCGTCGCCGCGACGACGGTGACCGCGGCGAGCACCGGGCCCGCGCAGGGGACGAAGACGAGGCCGAGGCTCGCACCGAGCAGGAAGCCGCCGCCGAGGTCACCGCCGCGGCGCCGCGTCAGCGGCAGGAACGGCCGCTCGAGCAGCGTCCCGAGCGGCGGCACGAGCAGGGTCGCGGCGAGCAGGAAGAGGAAGCCGAGCGCGACATCGCGCAGCGTGCTCTGCGGCAGCCCGAGCCGGCCGAGGATCCAGGCGGCGAAGAGCGTGAAGAGCGTGAAGCTGGCGACGAGCCCGGCGACGATCGCGTACGGGCGGCGCTTGCTTCCTGCCGCGCCGCCGGCGAGCAGGATCGGCAGGACGGGCAGCACGCAGGGCGAGATCGCCGTGATCGCTCCGGCCAGGAGGCCGATGCCGAGCAGGACGAGCACCGCAGCGAGCCTAGCGCGGCGGCTCGAAGCTGCGCCGTGAATCTTCCTTGTGACACTGTGTCACAAGGAAGGGAAGGATCAGGCGTCGCTCGGCTCGGTGACCGGCGCGGGGTCGGGCTCCGGCGCGGGGTCGCTCGCGACGTCGGCCCCGTTCGCGGCGTCGGTCCCGTTCTCGGACGGAGCGGTGCCGTTCTCCGAGGCGGTGGCCGGCTTTCGGCGGCGCCGGCGGCGCTTCGGCTTGGCGCCGTTCGTCGCTGCCTCCTCGCCGCCCTCCGCCGCGACCGCCGGCTCCGCCTGCGCCTCGCCCTCGGCCGCCGGCGCGGCGGCCTGCTCCTGCGCCGCGCCGCGCTTCTTCCGCCGCCGGCGCCGCCGCGACTTGCTCGTCTGCTGCTTCGGCGCGGGCAGGTTCTCCGCGAGCGCGCCCGCGATCTCCTGGATCGTCCCCAGCTTCGCCTTCGCCGCGTCGAGCAGCCGCGACGCCGCCGGCGTGTACGCCTCCGCCGAGGCGAGCAGCGCCGCCCCGACCTCGCGCGAGGAGGAGAGCGCCGCCTCGACGAGCTTGCGCATGTTCTCCTCGTGCCGGTGGCCGCGCGAGTTGGCGACCGCGCCGAGCAGCTTCTTCGCGTCCGGCCACTCGCTCGACGCGCGCCGGTCCTGCAGCTTCCGCGTCGCGCGCGCGAGCCGCCAGGTCCAGCGCTCGAGGATCTGATCGGCGGCGCGCGGCCGCGACTCGGCGATCGCGTGCAGCAACGTCCGTACCCCCGTCGCGCGATCCTTGTCCCAGGTCGGCGCCTGGCTGACGAGGTCGACGAGGACGTCGAAGTCGGCGCTCTCGATCGGCATCGAGACCCGGTCGGCGAGCGCCATGATCCGCAGCCGCCGGTTCGGGTTCTCGGCCGCGCAGGTCGAGAGGAAGGTCTCCAGCGCCGTCTTGGCGATCCCCGTCTCGGTGAACTTCTTGACCAGCTCGGCGCGCTCGTCGAAGCGCGCGTTGCGGCCGGCGACGACGCCCCAGATCTCCTGCTCCTCGCTGTCGAGGTACTTCGGGTCGATCCGCTGCCACTCGCGCTGGATGACGCCGATCCGCCGCTTGACGTCGGGCGTCACCGGCACGAGCCACGACGCCGGCGTCAGCTTCCGCCGCGCCCGCCGCGCCTGCCGCCGCCGCGGCGCGGGCGTCACGCGGGCGCCCTCGCGGTAGAAGTCCGCGTCGAGCAGCGAGTGCAGCGAGACGACGCGCTCGTTGTGGGTCGCGCTCTTCGGGACGAAGTCGACGACGACGCCGGCCTCCTTGCGCGGCTGGATGCGCATGATCCGGCCGATCCGCTGCTGGTAGACGCGCCTCGACGCGGTCGGCGCGAGGTGCATGACGACGGTCGCGCGCGGCGAGTTCCAGCCCTCGGCGAGCAGCATCGCGTTGATCAGGATGTCGATCTCGCCCCGCTCGTAGGCGGCGAGGATCTCCGCCAGCTTGACCGGCGGCGTCTTGCCGGAGACCGCCTCCGCCTTCAGTCCGACGGCGCGGAACTCGGTCGCGAGGTTGTACGCGTGCTCGACGCCGGCCGCGTAGACGACGCCCGGCGTCGAGTCGAACCGCTCCTTGTAGAGCGACGCGGCCGCGAGGTTCAATGCCTGGTGGTCGAGGGCGGCGGCGAGCGCGCCCTCGTCGAAGTCGCCGCCGACGATCGGCACGTTGTGGATCGCGGCGACCGGCGGCACGCGCAGGCAGCGGAGCGGCGCGATCAGCCCGCGCCGCGCGGCGTCCGAGAGCGGCAGGTCGTCGACCGAGGCCGGGAAGACGTCGGAGACCTGCTTCGCGATCAGCTGCTCGGTCGCGGTCATGCCGATGTAGACCGGCTCCGGGAAGGAGCGGATCGCCGCGCTCGTCTTCTCGCCGAGCGCCGTGTGCGCCTCGTCGCAGATCACGAGCTGGTACGCGTCGCGGTCGATCTCGGCGACGTGGCGGGCGAACCACGCGTAGGTCTGGATCGTGATCGGGTTCGGCCGCCGCAGCCGCGCGCCCTTCAGCACCTCGGGCTGCAGGCGGCCGTAGTAGCCGTGGTCGGTCAGCTCGCGGCGGAACTGGTCGACGAGCAGGCGGCGGTGGGTGAGGATCAGGACGCCGAGCGTGCGCGCGCTCTCGACGAAGCCGGCGGCGGCGATCGTCTTGCCGGACGCGGTCGGGTGGCGGAAGCGGTAGCGGCGGACGGCGCCGGGGTCGGGGCCCGCCGCGGCGGCGCCGTGCTCGTCCGCGTCCTCGTCCTCGCCGTCGGCGGCGAGCAGGTCGTCCTCGTCCTCGTCGGCCTCGTCGTCCTCGTCCTCGACCGCGTGGCCGTTGCCGTTCGGCTCCTCCTCGTCCTGCCGCTGCACGGCCGCGATCAGCTCGGTCAGCATCCCGGCGAGCGCGTCGACCTGGTGGCGGCGCAGCTCGGTGCCGTCGGCGAGGTGCGGCGGCTTCTCCGTCAGGACGCGCTCGAGCCCGAGCATCAGCGCGTAGCGCACCTTCCACTGGCTCGAGGGCGCCGTCAGGCCGGCGTCGAGCTCGGCGAGCGCGTCGTCGAGCGCGCGCCGGCGCGCCGAGCCGGGCGCGAGGATCTCCAGCGGCTCCTCGCCCTCGTGCAGGAAGGGCTCTCCCGCCCACGCCGCCGCGCGACCGGCCGCTTCCACGGCGTCGGCCGCATCAGGAGCGATGCTCGACTGCTCGATGGTCTCTTGCATGTGCGCAGCACGCCTGTGTGCTGCAGCTCCCCAAAAGGAAAGAACGCGCGCTCGCCGGTTTTGCCTTGCCTGCGAACGTCGCCCGCACAGCATAGCCGATCCGGGCGGACGGAAAACGCGAAAAGGGGGTGATTCCGCCGCGGCTTCAGCCGCCGATGCCGCCGAGGAGCAGCGCGAACGGGTTCGCCGGCGTGACCTCCCAGACGAGCTCGCCGCCCGGCTCGACCTCGCCCTGGACGCGGGCGGCGAGCGCGTCCGCCTGCTCGCGCGTCTCGGTGCCGGCGAGGACGTAGCGCCAGCGGCGCACGACGCCGTAGCCCTCCGCCTCGAGCTGCTCGGCGAGCGCGCGAGCCGCGTCGGCGGTGCGGCAGTCGACGCGCACCTCCCACGGCGCGTAGCCGCGCGCGAGGACCTCGTCCTCGACGTCGGCCTGCGGCGGGTCGTCGTCCCAGCGGTCCTGCTCCGCGAGCCAGTGCTCGAGCGCCGTCGCGCGCGCCTCGAGCCGCAGGTCGCGCAGCTCGGCCTCGACGACCGCGCGCGCCTGCTCGGCCGCGCGGCGCGAGGGCGCGTAGACGAAGACGCTGTCCTCGTCGCGGGTGACGGCGAGCCGGTGCTCGGAGAGCTCCTTCGCGAGCTCGCGCGCCTCGGAGCCGAGGTCGAGCCCGAGCCGCTCGAGCAGCGTCGCGGCGGGCCCCGCCTCCGTGAGCTCGATCCGCACCCGCCAGTCGTCGCGCGCCATCGGCGCACGATACCGGCGACGCTAGGGTTCAGGGTTAGCGCGCCCGGCAACGGGAAACTCCTCGCTTCCGATGATGGACCTCGATCCCCCCGTTGCCTTCCCGGCCCGGCCCGTTGCGCCCGCGCTGCAGATCCGGATCAACTTCGGCATCCTCGCCGGCCGCGAGGCGACGCCCGCGGAGATCGACGAGCTCGCACGGCTGCTGATGCTGGTCGTCGACGACGTGGCGATCGTCTCGGAGCAGCATTACGAGGTCGGCCACGGCGGCGAGGCGACGGTGCACCAGGTGCGCGTCGACGTCGACGAGTCCGCGCTGCCGACCGACGAGGCCGAGCTCGAGGCCGTGTCGCGCCGCCTGATCGACACCGCCTCGCGCTGGGCCGAGTCCTGCGCCGAGACGCGGCACGCCGACCTGTAACGACTCCGCAAATTCGGTCCGGGGACACTTGCGCGAAGCATCGTGGTCCGCTCACCTGTTTGAGGAATAGGCAACAGGCGCGCCCGCGCCGATCACGCACATGAGGGCCGTACCCCTCACCCGAAATCATGTCCCTCCGGCTTTCCCTTGCCCTGGCGGCGCTGGCCGCCGCATGCCTGCTGCCCGCCGCCTCCGCGGCGACGCCCTCGCGCGGCGGCCACGCGACGTGCGGCTACAGCGGCTATTCCTACGCGGGCTTCCAGAGCCCGTCGACCGGCTACGGCGTCGCCGGCCGGCTGACGGTGACCGCGCCGCCGTCGGTGCAGGCGGGTCACGTCGCCGCCTGGATCGGCGTCGGCGGCAGCGGGATGGGGCCGAACGGCAGCGACGAGTGGGTGCAGGTCGGGATCGCCGGCTTCCCGGACGGCCACAGCGAGCTCTACTACGAGTACGCGACGCCGAGCGCGGCCGCGGCGACCTACGTCTCGCTCGGCACCGTCCAGCCGGGCGAGCAGCACGACGTCTCCGTCCAGGAGCGCGTGACGCAGCCGGGCGCGTGGCGCGTCTGGCTCGACGGGCAGCGGGTCAGCCCGCCGATCGTGCTCCCGGGCAGCCATGGCGCCTGGCGGCCGATCGCGACCGCCGAGACCTGGGACGGCGGCGTCCCCGGCTGCAACCACTACAGCTACGACTTCAAGACGCTGGCGATCGCGACGCGCCCCGGCGGCGGCTGGCAGCCGTTCGCGTTGACGCGGCTGATGCAGGATCCCGGCTACAGGATCGCCGCGCGCGCGTCCGGCTTCGCCGCCTCGGCCGCGCAGTAGCGGGCCGAGGCGGCGAAAGCCGAAGCGGGCTCTACGCCGTGAACGGGATGTACAGGACCGACTTGTTGCCCTGCGGATCCTTCGCGATCACGCGGATCCGGTACTGCGCGCCCGGCTTGACCAGGTGCTTCGGAACGCGCAGCTGCAGCGGGATCGCGCGCGGCACGAGCACGACGTAGTGGATCGACTTCGTCGGCTTGCCCTTGATCCCCTTGCCGACGCGGGCGCCCTTGCCCTGCGTGAGCAGGACCTTCTTGCCCGTGGCGTTGACGATGCTGATCCACAGGCTCGCCTGCTCGTCGACCTTGATGCTGGTGTCGACGAAGATCGCGTGCTTGCCCGCGGCCTTCGTCTGCGCCGGCGGCGCGGCCGCGCCCGGCTTCGAGCCGGTCAGCCCGGGAGGCCCGGAGTGGTTGTGGTTCGGGTCGCCCCAGCCGTAGCCGGGCCGGTACTGGTCGCCGCCCGCCGTCAGGCCGCTGACGGTGACCGAGCTCTGGCCGACGAAGATGTGCTGCACGGCCCTGGCCGCGTGCTCGACCGACGAGGCCGCGTAGCCGACGCCGCCGAGCGCGCCGAGCGCGACGAGCAGCGCCGCGGTCAGCCCGCCGGCGAAGGCGATGCGCGGGGTCGCAGACCGCCGCCGCTGCGAGCCGAGCTCGCTCCCGAGCGAGCGGAGCAGCGTCGCGCTCGGCTCCGGCCGCTGCGTGCGCAGCCGCCGGGCGAGCGAGTGATTCGAGTGCCACGTGCGAAGCCGGTTCAAGAGAATGCCCTCCCCTAGATGCCGATAGCGAACTCTGTACCGGCGGTGGAGGCGGATTCCTTACCGGAGGGGGCGCCCGCACTCGGGCCGCCCCCTCCGGCCGGCTTCTCTCAGGCGCGGAACGGGATGATCAGCGTCGACTTGTGGCCCTGCGGATCGACGGCGACGATCCTGATCCGGTAGGTCTTCCCGGCGGCCAGCAGGTGCCGCGGGATCCGCAGCTTCGCGGTCAGCGAGCGCGGCACGAGCACCGCGTACTGGATGAACTTCGCCTGCGGCCCCTTGAGGACGTGGCCGCCGACGATCGAGTGGCCGCGCCTGTTGTTCTGGTCGAGCAGGATCGGCTTGCCGCGCCGGTTGATCACGCTGATCCACAGGTGCGCCTGCTCGTCGACGTTGAACGCGAAGGTGACGATGCGGCCCTTGCCGTCCCTGGCGAACGCCGCCTTCAGCGGCGGCAGGAAGGAGCCGCCCTTCCGCGTCAGCCCCGGCGGCCCGGAGTGGTTGTGATTCGGGTCGCCCCAGCCGTAGCCGGGCCGGTACTGGTCGCCGCCCGAGCTCATGCCGCGAATCGACAGCGTCGCGCGCTGCGCGCGTCCGACAAAGACGTGCGTGACGGCGCGCACGGCGTGCGTGGCCGACGAGGCCGCGTAGCCGATGCCGCCGACCGACGCGAGCGCGACGAGCAGGCCCGCGGTCAGCGCGGCGGCGAAGCCGATCCGCAGCCGCGCCCCCGGCCTGCGCCGCGGCAGGCCGGCGACGATCGCGGCGACGAGCTCCTGCCGCGCCTCGGGCCGGTTGCGGCGCAGCCGCGCCGCGAGCTTCCGCTCGGATCCTCTCCTCGACATTCCCCACACCCCCGGTGTCGATTTAGATCGTGTACCGCTATTACCGGCGGCGAGGGCGGAAACCTTACGCGCGGAACGGGATCAGGATCTCGGAGCGGTTCCCCTGCGGGTCGATCGCGACGATCCGGAGGCGATACGTCCTGCCCGTCCGGAGCAGGTTGGCCGGGATCCGCAGCGTGATCGGGATCGTGCGCGGCACGAGCACGGCGTACTGGATGAACTTCGTCTGCGGCCCGGAGATGCCGTGCCCGATCTTGCTGCCGCCGCGCCTCGACTTCTGGGTCAGGAGCAGCGGCGTGTCGCGCGCGTCGACGACGCTGATCCAGAGGTGCGCCTGCTCGTCGAAGTTGACGGAGGTCGAGACGGTCGAGCCGAAGCCGTCGTGGGTCGCCTTCGCCTGCAGCGGCGGCGCGAGCGTGCCCGGCTGCACGTCCTCGCGGGTCAGCCCGGGCGGGCCGGCGTGGTTGTGATTCGGGTCGCCGAAGCCGTACCCGGGCCGGTACTGGTCGCCGCCGGCGGAGAGGCCGCGCAGCACGATCGCGCGCTTCGGAGTCGCCGCGTGCCGGACGATGCGGGCGACGCCGGCGACCGAGTAGGCGGCGTAGGAGAGGCTGCCGGTCGCGGCGAGCGCGGTGACGAGCGCGGCGGTCAGGCCGCCGGCGACGCCGACGCGCAGCGAGAGCGGCGGGTGCCGCCGGGCCGGCTGCGGCGGCTCGCGCAGCAGCTGCTCGAGCGCGCAGGCGAGCTCGAACTCGGGCTCCGGCGCGCGGCGGCGCAGCTCGTCTTCGAGGTCGCGAAGGTCGTCACGATCCGACATGGACCACGAATATCGGTATTTGCGGGCGAAACCCTTACAGCGCGCCCGAACGAGGGATCGGAGCTACGAGCCGCCGGCGCGCTGCTCGATCGCGTCCAGCGTCTTCTCCGACTGCCGCTTCGCGACCGGCTCCAGCATCCGCTCCAGCCCGGAGAGCGCGCCGCGGAAGCTGATCTCGGCGTGGAAGCGCAGCAGCGTGCCGCCGGCCTGCTCGGTCAGGTCGAAGGTCGAGACGACGTCCGCGCCGCCGATCATGCCGCCGCCGTGCGAGCGCAGCTTCGCGTGCTCCGGCGGCCGCTTCTCGGCCACCTCGAAGGAGAGCGTCAGCGACGGCGCGAGCGGCATCGGCACCTTGACGACGACGTCCCAGTGGTCGGCGTCCTTGACGTCGTAGCGCTCGACGAGCGGCACGGTCTTCATCACGACCGCGGGATCGGTCAGCGCCGCGTAGACCTGCTCGCGCGGTGCGTCGATGTGGCGCTCGCCGTTGATGCGGACCGACACGGCGGCAGGCTATCCGACGTAAGGAAGCAGCGGACCCGCTCGGTAGTCGGGAGGTGGGGATTCTCCTGCGGCGGCGGGCTCGGCGGCAGATCGCGTGGGCGGTTCTGGCGCTCGCGCTCTGTGTCGGCGCGGGCTGGCTGCTCGCGCATCTGTAGCGCTCAGACGCTGAGGACGATCTTGCCGAACTTGCCGCCGGCGGCGAAACGCTCGTAGGCGGCGGGCGCGTCGGCGAGCGGGAAGGTCGCCTCGACCGGGACGACGACGCGTCCGGCGGCGAGCAGCGGCAGCACCTGGCGCTCGAGCGCGGCGCCGACGAGCGCCTTCTCGTCGAGCGAGCGCGAGCGGAGCGTCGAGCCCTGCAGGCGCGCGCGGCGGCGCATCACCTGGCCGAAGTCGATCTCGGCGCTGCGGCCGGCGCCGGTGCCGATCACGACGACGCGGCCGCCGGTCGCGAGCAGGGCGAGGTTGGCGCCGAGGTTCTCGCCGCCGACGAGCTCGAGCACGACGTCGAAGGGTCCCTCGGCCTCGCCGGGCGCGACGGCCTCGGCGCCGAGCGCGGCGACGCGCGGGCGGAGCTCCTCGTTCCGGACGGTCGCGACGACCTCGGCGCCCGCCTCGCGCGCGAGCTGGATCCCGGCGACGCCGACGCCGCCCGCGCCGCCGTTCACGAGCACGCGCTCGCCGGCGACGAGACCCGCCTGCGTGAAGAGCGCGTCGTGGGCGGTCGCGAAGACCTCGACGAAGCCGCCGGCCGGCTCCCAGTCGATCCCCTCCGGCAGCGGCAAGAGGTGGCGCTCCTCGACCGCCGCGAGCTCGGCGTGGCCGCCCCCTGCCACGAGCGCGAGCACGCGCTCGCCGGTGTCGACGCGCTCGCCCGCGAGCTCGAGCCCCGGGATGTCCTCGGGCGCGCCGGCCGGCGGCGGGTAGCCGCCGCGCACCTGCATCAGGTCGGCGTTGTTGATCCCGGAGGCGCGCACGCGGACGAGCGCCTGCGTCTGCGTCGGCTCCGGGTCGGGCCGCTCCTCGACCCGCAGCTCCCCGTCGAGGATCACGGCCGCCAGCACGGCGGCATCATCTCAGGCGCGCGGCGCGGGCGCGTCAGCCGCCGCGGAAGCCGTCGATCAGCCGGCGCGCGATCGTGAACGGCGGCGGCACCGGCGGCAGCTCGTCGCCCGGGCCGAACCAGCGCGCCTCGGCGAGCTCGCTCTCCTCGAGCCGGAGCTCGCCCGCGGGAGCCTCCGCGGCGAAGCCGACCATCAGCTGGCTCGGGAACGGCCACGGCTGGCTCGCGACGTAGCGGACGCTCTCGACCTCGAGGCCGACCTCCTCGCGCACCTCGCGCGCGACCGCCTGCTCGAGCGTCTCGGCCGGCTCGACGAAGCCGGCGAGGACGCTCCAGAAGGGCACGCGCCGCCCGGCGCGGCGGGCGAGGAGGAGCCGTTCGCCGCGGGTGACGAGCATGATCACGGCCGGGTTGATCCGCGGGTAGTACGCGGCGGCGCAGCGCGGGCAGACACGTGCGAGCTCGGTCTCGGAGGGCGCAGTCTCGGCGCCGCAGCGACCGCAAAAGCGGTGCGCGAGCTCCCACTCGACCGTCTGCGCGGCGCGGCCGGCGAGCGCCGCGAGCTCCTCCGGCAGCCGCTCGAGGAGCGCGCGCAGCGGCTCGAGGCCCTCGATCTCGGCGACGGCGACGGCGAAGCAGGGCTCGCCGTCGAGCGTGCCGACGCAGAGCGGCCGCGGCCCCTCGAGGATGTCCGGCGGCAGCTCGTCGAGGCGCGGGATCCCCGCCGCGCCCGCGAGCATCCGGCCGTCGTTGAACGCCAGCACCGGCGAGCGCGGGCCCGGCCGCGCGGCGGGATCGAACAGCGGCCGCCAGTCGCTCACACGTGTGACGCTAGCGAGGTTCCGAATCGTGCCGCAGCGGGCATCACACGCCGACTCGACGGGGGGCGCCATGGACGCGGCAGGAGTGCTGAAGGAGACGCGGCGGTTGATCGGGGCCGGCTGGTGCCGAGGCAGCGACGCGCGCGACGCGTCCGGGAGGCCGGTCGCGCCCGGCGACCCGGCGGCCGCCGAGTGGTCGCTGCTCGGCGCGCTCGGCGTCGTCGCCGCGCAGTCGGAGGTGGAGCTGGAGGAGCTCGCGACCGCGCTGGCCGCGCTCGCGGGCGTGATCGCCGACCCGTCGCTCTCGCACTGGAACGACGAGCCGGAGCGCACGCAGTCCGCCGTCCTCGAGACGCTCGTGCGCGCCGCCGACGAGCTGCGCGACCAGCGCCTGACCGTGCGCGCGCTCTCGCGGAACTAGCGAGAATCCCGGGATCGCCGCGACCTCCCCGCACACGGGCGTCGACTTCGCGCGGCTCCGCGCCGAGGAGTACGGGCGGCTCGACGCAGCCGGCCAGGTCTACCTCGACTACACGGGCGCCGGCCTCTACGCCGAGTCGCAGCTCGCCGAGCACCTCGAGCTGCTGCGCGGCGGCGTCTTCGGGAACCCGCATTCCGTCAACCCGACCTCGGCGGCGGCGACCGCGCTCGTCGAGCGCGCCCGCGCGGCGGTGCTCGACTTCTTCCGAGCCTCGCCGGAGGAGTACGTCGCCGTCTTCACGCCGAACGCGACCGGAGCGCTGCGGCTCGTCGGCGAGGCGTACCCGTTCCGCCCGGGCGACCGCTTCCTGCTCACGTTCGACAACCACAACTCGGTCAACGGAATCCGCGAGTTCGCGCGCGCCCGCGGCGCCGAGACGGTCTACGTGCCGAGCGTCGCGCCCGACCTGCGCGTCGACGAGGAGCTGCTCGCGCGCTACCTCGGCGAGGTCGGCGGCGAGCACCACAACCTGTTCGCATTCCCGGCGCAGTCGAACTTCTCCGGCGTCCAGCACCCGCTCGCCTGGATCGAGCGCGCGCACGCGGCGGGCTGGGACGTGCTGCTCGACGCGGCCGCGTACGCGCCGACGAACCGGCTCGACCTGTCGGCGGCGCGGCCGGACTTCGTCTGCGTCTCCTTCTACAAGCTGTTCGGCTGGCCGACCGGCGTCGGCGCGCTGGTCGCGCGGCGGGAGGCCCTGGCGCGGCTGGAGCGGCCGTGGTTCTCGGGCGGGACGATCGTCGCCGCGTTCGTGCAGCGCGAGTGGCACCAGGCGGCGGCCGGCGCGGCGGAGTTCGAGGACGGGACGGTGGACTTCCTCAACCTGCCGGCGGTCGAGATCGGGCTGCGCTTCCTCGAGCGGGTCGGCATCGACGCGGTGCACGCGCACGTGCAGGCGCTCGCGGGCGGGCTGCTGGGCGCGCTCGGCTCCCTGCGGCACGCGGACGGCTCGGCGGCCGCGACGGTGTACGGCCCGCAAGACGTCGCGGGCCGCGGCGGGACGATCGCGTTCAACTTCCTGCACCCGGACGGGCGGATCGTCGACGAGCGCTACGTCGACCGCATCGCGCGCCGCCACTCGATCTCGCTGCGCACCGGCTGCTTCTGCAACCCGGGCGCCGGCGAGGTCGCGTTCACGATCGCGCGCGAGACGCTCGTCGGCGGCGAGTTCGGCGACGGGATGACGCTGGACGACTACGTCGACGCGATCGGGCTGCCGTCGGGCGGCGCCGTCCGCGCGTCGCTCGGGATCGCGTCGAACGCGGCCGACGTCGAGCGCTTCCGCGACTTCGCCGCCGAGTTCGTCGACCTGCGCGCCGTCCCGACCGACCTGCCGCCGCGGGTCGGCTGCTGAGACGCTCTAGACTGACCCCGCCCCGGCCCCCGTAGCTCAGTGGATAGAGCAGCGGCTCTATCTACTGCGACGGGAGGCTGCTCCACGGAAAGTGAATATTCTTCACGTGTGCATGATCCGCTTGCGCACGTCTGGGAAGAGCAGCTCAACGCGTTCGATGCCTACCTCGCGCGCAAGCGACGAGCAAAGAACACGCGCATCAAGTACCGGCAGCAGCTCCTTGCGCTCGCTCGCTGGGCGGGCGAGCGGACGCCAGCGAGCCTTACCACGCAGACGCTCCAGTTCGACTACCTCGAGCAGTGGGCCGCCGAGTTCGAGCGGCGACACGCTCGGCCGCCGACGGCGCGCAGCGAGCGAAACGCGATCACTGCGATCAAGTCGTTCTACAACTTCCTCTACGTGCGCGGCTGGCTCGTCGATGAAGCCGGCCGTGAGATCGCGAATCCCGCCGGGCGGATCGAGACGCCTGCGATCCCGCGTCGGCGCAACGACTGGCTGCGCGATCGCGAAGACGAAGCCGTCCTTGCAGCCTGCGCCACGCCAATCGAGCGAATCCTGACCGCGCTCCTGCGTTGGGAGGGACTGCGAGTCGGGGAAGCAGCCGAGCTGCATCAGGGCGACCTCGATCTCACGCCTGGCGAG
>DASSSQ010000054.1:0-36821 GCA_035708405.1 Gaiellaceae bacterium | reverse complement strand
CGAGCCGGGCGAGCGCCGCGAAGCTCACCGTCAGCTTCTCGTTCGAGGCGGGCGCGAGCGGCCGGCTCGGGTTGAGCGCGTAGACGACGTCGCCGCTGCGCAGGTCGACGACGAGCGCGCCCTCGGACGAGCGGCGCACGTGCGGCACCGCGAGCGCGGCCGCGAGCCGCGCCGAGAGGGCGGTGCGGTCGAAGCCGAGCACGCGCGCCGACGCCGGCGCCCGTCCGACATGGACTCCGCCTCCCGTCGCTCGCACGCCGACCTCGGGGCGCGCGCCGCCCGGAGCCGCCGACGCGAGCGCGGCGATCAGGCTCGCGCAGAGCGCGAGCAGTACCCTCGACCGACCCACGCAGCCAGTGTTCCGCCGCTTTTGCAGAACGTCAAGAAAGATAGGTCTCCGTCCGGGCGAAGATAGGTCCCGCGGCCCATGCTCGCGGTCCGGCGCTCGCGGATACTTGCCGCGATGGCCCGGAACGAGCTCTCAGCGCTGCTCGACGAGATCGAGGCGATGCTCGAGGAGCCGCCGCGCGGCGGCGTCGACGCGGTCGCGCGCGTCGAGCAGACGCTGACCGACGGCTACGCGCGCGCGCTCGCGCTCGAGGGCGAGCGCTGGCGGATCGAGCAGCGGCTCGCGGAGGTCGCGCGGCTGGTCGCCGACGGCGGCGCGACCGGCGTCAGGGAGGAGCTCGCGGCGCTCTCGGCCGGGCTCGAGCGGGCCGACACGAGCCTCGGCCGTCTCCGCAACCTGCTCGCCTCGCTGCGCCGTCACGCGGACGCCGTCCGCGCCGCGTAGCGGTAGCCGCTAGACGATCCCGCTGCGCACCGCGTAGACGGCCGCCTGGATGCGGTTCTCGATCTGCAGCTTCATCAGGATGTTCGAGATGTGGTTCTTGACCGTCTTCGGGCTGATGTGCAGCTCGGCCGCGATCAGCGCGTTGTCCTTGCCGTTCGCGATCAGCTTCAGCACCTGGATCTCGCGGTCGGAGAGCTCCGAGCGGATCGTCTCCGCGTCGACCGCCGACGGCGTCGACGCGCGCACCCGCTGCAGCACCTTGCCGGCGATGTGCGGCGAGATCAGCGACTCGCCGATCGCGGCGGCGCCGATCCCGCGCATCAGCTCCTGGATCGACGAGTCCTTGAGCAGGTAGCCGCAGGCGCCGGCGAGGATCGCGTCCATCACGTCGGCGTCCTGGTCGGAGATCGTCAGCACGACGACGCGCGTCAGCGGCGCGATCGACGTCACCTGGCGCGTCGCCTCGACTCCGGACATCCCCGGCATGTTCAGGTCCATGACGACGACGTCGGGCGCCAGCTCGCGGACGTAGCGGACGGCGTCGGTGCCTGTCCCCGCCTCGCCGACGATCTGGACGCCCTGCTCCTCGAGCAGGTTGCGGAGCCCCGTCCGGAACAGGTCGTGGTCGTCGACGAGCAGGACGCGGGCGGCGCCGACGTCCTGCTTGACTGTGTCCTGCGACTCCTCCATCTGCGCGCCCCCTCCCGGTCTGCGCGGGCGGGCGAAGTGTAGCTAGTGGAGGGCGACCGTCACCGTTCGCCGGCCCCAGGACTGGGCCTGGGCGACGGTCGGGAACCAGAGATCGATCGTCGCTCCGCGGACGGCGCCGCCGACGTCGGCGGCGACCGCCTCGCCGTAGCCGGGCACCGAGAAGCGCGTGCCGAGCGGGATCACCGAGGGATCGACGGCGACGACGCCCCAGCCGACCGGGAGCCCGGTCGCCGTGCGTCCCGGCAGCGCGTAGCCGGTGGCGACGACGGTGAGCGTGCGGTCGCCGGCGGGCGCCGGGGCCGGCGCGGTGTCGTCGGGCGGCGCGGCGGCGTCGGGCGGCGCGGAGTCGGTCGATGTCGTCGCCGCGTCGGTCGGCGCGGCCGTCGGGGCGGGCGCGGGCGAGGCCGCGAGCTCGAGCGTCTGCGCCTTCAGCTGCGCCGCCGCCGCCTGCGCCTCGAGCCGCGAGATCGCAGCCTGCGTCAGTCGCCGCTGGGCGGACAGGCTGCCGACGTATGCGCGCCGCTCCGCCCGGGCCGCGACGAGCGAGCGCGTGGTCGCGGCCGCCGTCCGCACGATCGCGTCGAGCCGGTGCTGGCGGTCGGCGAGCCGCGTCTGCAGCGCGCTCAGGAAGGCGCGGGCTCCCTTGACCTGCTGCAGCACCTTGCGGTCGCCGCGCTCCATCTGGCCGATCCCGTCGAGCGTCGTCAGCGCCGAGTCGAGCGACTGGGCGCCGAGGATGACGGCGAGCGGGTCGACGGTGCCCTGCTCGTAGAGCGCCCGGATCCGCCCCGCGAGCCGACGCTGCGTGATCGTGACGCCGCGGCGCGCGACGTGCAGCTGGGTCGTGACGTCGGCGCGCTCGCGGCGGAGCGTCGCGGCCTCGCCCTCGTACGCGGCGAGCGCGGTCTGAGCGCGCGCGAGCTTCGACTGCAGGGCGTAGAGACCGAGGACGGCGGAGCGCGAGCGGGCGGCGAGCGCCTGGTCGCGGTCGCGGAGCGACTGCACCGAGGGGCCGGCCGCGCCGAGGGCCGCCGGGACGGAGAGCGCTGTGACCGCCACGAGCGCGACCCACGTCATTCGCGGCCGGCAATGGGTTTCCTGCCGGGGCACGGCCCGGGACCGTACCAGAGCGGGAGCCGCCCGACAGCCACGGCCGCATCAGCTTTCAGCAGGTTCTGCCGAGATTTGCGGAAGGTGAAGCGTTGCCAGCGTCCGAATTGCCTGCTAGCCTCCTGAACTCGTGACGTACCGGCCCCTCCCGGTGCGCCTGTCGCGGCCCCGAGCAGGGGGTCGTTATCCGTCCGAATAGACGACAGGCGCCGTTCGTAGTCCTCGGGTTCGCCGCGGCGCTCCTCGCCGCCGTCCCGGCGGTCGCCGACCCCTCGGCCGTCCAGCGCAAGCAGGCGGAGGCGCGGTCGGTGCTCTCTCAGATCAACGCGCTGGACGTCCGCCTCGGCTCGGCCGTCGAGTCGTACAACCTCGCGAACGTCAAGCTGCGGAAGATCCACCACGACCTGCGCGACAACGCCCACGAGCTCACGGTCGCGCGCGCGAACCTGAAGATCGGCCAGCAGCACCTCGTCCAGCGCGTCGTCGACCTGTACACGAACGACAGCACGGGCGGGACGATGGAGGTGATCCTCGGCGCGCAGAGCCTCGACGACCTGCTGAGCCGGCTCGACGCCGTCGACCGCGTCTCCGGCCTCGACACGAAGGTGATCGCCGAGGTGCAGACGTTCCAGCAGGCGACCAGGCGGCACGCGCGGCTGCTGCGGGAGGCGCGGATCGCGCAGGAGCACGTCGTTGCCCGGCGCGCGGCGGTCAAGCGCTCGATCGAGTCGCAGCTCGGCCGGGAGCGGAGGCTCCGCGCCTCGATCCAGGGCGAGATCGCGCGCATGCAGGCGGCCGAGGCCCGGCAGCAGCTGGAGCTGAAGCGGCAGGCGCTCGCCCGGATCGCCGCCGCGCACGCCGCCTACCAGGCCTCGACGAACCCGATCGGCCTCGCCGCCGACTCGTCGGACGGGACGAGCAGCAGCGACACGCCCGCCCCGCCGCCGTCGCAGTACGGCGGCGTCGTCGGCATCGCGATGGCGCAGCTCGGCAAGCCGTACGTCTGGGCCGCCGCGGGGCCCGACTCGTTCGACTGCTCCGGTCTCGTCGCCTACGCCTTCGGGCAGATGGGCGTCTCGCTGCCGCACTCGAGCTACGCGCTCGCGGGCATGGGGACGCCGGTCTCGCGCGACGACCTCGAGCCGGGCGACCTCGTCTTCTTCGACGGCGACGGCCACGTCGGCATCTACATCGGCGGCGGCCAGTTCGTGCACGCGCCGCACACCGGCGACGTCGTCAAGATCTCGAGCCTGAGCGAGTCGTGGTACGCGTCGGGCTACGACGGCGCGCGCCGCATCGGCTGAGCCGTCTCGCCGGCCGTCGCCGCGTAGAGCGCCTCGATCTCGGCCGCGAAGTGCTGCTGGACGACGCGGCGCCGCAGCTTCAGCGTCGGCGTCAGCTCGCCCTCCTCGGCGCCGAAGTCGCGCGGGAGGATCGCGAAGCGCTTGATCTGCTCGTAGCGCGACCGCGGCCGGTTGACCTCGTCGACGACCTCCTGGACGAGCGCGCGCACGCGCGCGTCGCCGGCGAGCGAGGCGACGTCGCGCGCGAGCCCCTGCGACCCGGCCCAGCGACCGATCTCGTCGGCGTCGAGCGTCACGAGCGCGGCGACGTAGGGCCGCCGGTCGCCGACCACGATCGCCTGCGAGACGTACGGCGACGTCTTCAGGTCGTTCTCGAGGTTCTGCGGCGCGACGTTCTTGCCGCCCGCGGTGACGAGGATGTCCTTCTTGCGGTCGGTGATCGTCAGGAAGCCGTCCGCGTCCAGCTCGCCGACGTCGCCGGTGTGCAGCCAGCCGTCCTCGTCGAGCACCTCGCGCGTCGCCTCGGGATCCTTGTAGTAGCCGGCGAAGACCGTGTTCGAGCGCACGAGGATCTCACCGTCGGCGGCGATCCTCAGCTCGACGCCCGGCAGCGCCTGGCCGACGGTGCCGAACCGGAACGCGTCGCGGTGGTTGACCGTCGCCGCGGTCGTGCACTCGGAGAGGCCGTAGCCCTCGACGATCAGGATGCCGAGCGCGTGGAAGAAGACCGCCAGCTCGCGCGCGAGCGGCGCGCCGCCCGAGTTCGCATAGCGGAGGCGATCGAAGCCGATCCGCTCGCGCACCTTCGCGAACACGAGCCGGTCGGCGAGCCGGTGCTGGAGCGCCAGCAGCGGCGGCACGCGCCTGCCGGCCTCGACCCGCGCGCTCCAGCGGCGGCCGACGCCGAGCGCCCAGCGGATCAGCGCCCCGCGGGGGCCGCCGGTCGCCTCCAAGACCGCGACCAGCGTCGTGTGGATCTTCTCGAAGAGGCGCGGCACGCTCGGCATCACGGTCGGCCGCAGCCGCGGCAGCACCTCCGCCGCGCGCAGCGGGTCGGCGAGAAACGCGATCGTGTAGCCGCGGTGCGCGCCCGCGATCTGCATCAGCCGGCCGAAGTTGTGCGCGAGCGGCAGCCAGAGCAGCATCGTGTCGCCCGGCCCCGCCGTCTCCCCGTGCGCGTCTCCCTTCTGCGCCATCGCGACGTAGTTGCGGTGGCGGATCATGCACGCCTTCGGCGGCCCGGTCGTGCCCGAGGTGTAGATGTAGGTGAAGACGTCCTCCTCGCCGACCGCGTCGGCGGCGGCCGCGAGCGCGTCCGGCTCGGCCGCCGCGAACGTGCGGCCCTCGGCGCGGAGCTGCTCGAGGTCGGCGTAGCGGAGGATCTGCCCGTCGAAGCCGGCGAGCTTCGCGCGCTGCTCGTCGTCCTCGACGAGGGCGCCCACGGCCTCCGAGTGCCGCGCGACGTAGAGGCAGTCCTGCGGCGAGCTCGAGGAGTAGATCGGCGCCGAGATCGCCCCGATCAGGCCGAGCGCGAAGTCGAACGCGGCCCACTCGAGCGCATTCCGCCCGAGGATCGCGAACGCGTCGCCCTTGCGGACGCCGCGCGCCAGCAGCCCGTTCGCGAGCTCGGCGACGATCGCGCCCGCGTCCTCCCACGTCACCGGAGCCCAGCTGCCGTCCGCTCGCTCGACGAGATAGGCCGCGTCCGTGCGCCCGGAGCTCGTCGCGCGGTGCCAGAGCGCCGGGATCGTCAGCGCCTCCGGGCCTCCGGAGCGGAGCTTGGCCTGCGGCGGTGTCGTCGCCTCGGTCACGTCCTGCCGCCAGCTTAGTCGGCACCGGGTAGGGAACCGCCCGGCGGGGGCGAATCAGGGCGGTCCCTCTACACTTGGTGGACATGCGCACGACCTGGAACGGATCGATCAGCTTCGGCCTCGTCAACATCCCCGTCGGGCTCGCGCCGGCGACGAAGCCGGCTGCGCGGCAGTCGGACGTCTCCTTCCGGATGCTGCACCGCGAATGCGGCGAGCCGATCAAGCAGAAGCGCTGGTGCCCCGTCCACGATCGCGAGGTCGGCCCGGACGAGATCGTCAAGGGCTGGGAGGTCGCGAAGGGCGAGTACGTCGTCGTCGAGGAGGCCGACCTCGAGGCGCTCGAGCGCCAGGACACCTCCCGCTCGATCGAGATCACCGCCTTCGTCGAGGAGCGCCAGGTCGACGCGATCTACTTCGACCGCACCTACTTCCTCGCGCCGGCGGCGAACGCGGCCGCGCGGCGGCCCTACGTGCTGCTGCAGAACGCGATGCGGGAGACGGGCCGCGCGGCGCTGGGCCGCTTCGTGCTCGCAGGCAAGGAGAAGCTGGTGCTGATCCGCGCGCGCGGCGACGCGCTCGCGCTCGAGACGCTGTTCCTGCACGAGGACGTCTACTCGCAGGCCGAGATCGACGAGGCGGTCGGGGACACCGAGGTCAAGGACGCGGAGCTGACGCTCGCCCGCCAGGTGATCGAGAGCCTCGCGTCGGACTTCGACCCGGCGTCGCTGACGAGCGACTATCGGCGCGACCTGCGCGCGCTGCTCGAGGCGAAGCTCGCGGGCGCCGAGGTGACGCGCCCGGAGCCCGCGGTCGAGGATGCGCCGGTGATCGACCTGATGGAGGCGCTCCGCGCGAGCGTCGCCGCCGCGCAGGGGAAGGACGGCGCCTCGAAGGCGAAAGCCGCCCCGAAGAGCGGCTCTCGATCCCGTCGCGCCGCCAAGAGCGCCTGAGTCGCGCCGCGCGGCCTAATGGGCCTGCGGCATCGCTCCCAGCGCCTGGAGCTGCGCCTGGAACAGCGTCTTGTCGATCTTGCCCTGGTAGATCGGCACGCTCTCGCGCACGCACACCCGGATGATCTCGTCGCGGTCGATCCCGAGCTCCTTGGAGAGCTCTTCCGGCGTGAGGTGATTCGCCATCTCGCTCCTTCCTCCGTCCGGGCAAACAAAAAACCCGCCGCGCACGATGTGCCGACGGGCTAGTTCGCCTGCTCCTCTGTCGCCAGGGCGGGGATCACTGCGCCCGCCTCCCTGGAAGCTTTCCGATCACATCACCGAGGATACTCCCGCACGATGACGGAATCAAAACCCGTGCTCGACGGCTTCGAGGAGCGCTTCCTGGAGGACCGCGCGACGACGCTCCGCTACCTCGTCGGAGGCGCGGGACCGCCGCTCCTGCTCGTTCACGGCTTCGCCGGCGCGGCCTCCAACTTCGCCGTGCTGGCGCCGCTGCTCGCACGCCGGCATCGCGTGCTCGTGCCGGAGCTGCCGGGCCACGGCGGCTCCTCGCCGCTGCCCGCGGCGCCGAACCTGGCGGCGTACGCGGACCGCGTCGCGGCGGTCGCGGCCCACGAGGCGATCGGCTCCGCGGCCGTGCTCGGGCACTCGATGGGCGGCGTCGTCGCGCTCCGGCTCGCCGTCCGGCGGCCGGACCTCGTGCAGGCGCTCGTGCTCGCGGCCGCCGCCGGCATCAGCACCGCGAGCCGCGTCGCCGGCATCTTCCTCGCGACGACGTCGCTGCTCAAGCCGGGCCGGCGGATCGCCGCCTTCCGCGGCCGGATCGCCCGCAGCCCGCGCCTGCGCGCGCTCGCGCTCGACGGCTTCAGCACCTCGGACGGCGCCGCGCTCTCGGAGGCGGCGACGCTCGGCTTCCTCTCGGGATCGCGTCTCTACACGGACATCGCCTCCGCCGGGCGCGCGCTCGCGCGCGAGGACGTGCGCCTCGACCTCGAGCGCGTCGGCTGCCCCGCGCTCGTGCTCTGGGGCGCGCGCGACCGCCAGGTGGCGATCGACGACGCCGTCGAGTACGCGCGGCGGCTGCGCGCGCCGCTGCGCACGATCGCCGACTGCGGCCACCTGCTCGTCGGCGAGCGCCCGGACGCGTGCGCGGACGCGGTCGAACGCTTCCTCGCCGGGCTCGGATAGCGACTCATGCGAGCGCGACCTCGAACGGCGTCTCCGCGGCCTCGGCCCCGGCGGCAGCGCCAGCCGCGCCGACGAACTCGACGCGGCTCGCGACGACCTCGACCTTGCTGCGTCGCTTGCCCTCCTCCTCCCAGGAGTGGCTGCGCAGGCGGCCCTCGACCGCGACCCTGCGGCCCTTCGCCAGGTACTCGGCGCAGACCTCCGCCTGCCGCTCCCAGACGGACACCGAGACGAAGTCCGCCTCGCTCTCCCTCGTCGGCCGATCGACGGCGAGCAGGAAGCTCGCCACCTTCTTGCCGTCGGCCAGCTCGCGCAGGTCGACGTCCGTCGCCAGATTGCCGAGCAGCGCCACGACGTTCACTTCTTCCTCCCTTCGCTTCGTTGTCGTTCGAGGCAACGTAGCGCGGAAGGTGCAACGCGTGTGTGACGGAATCGTGACGATTTCGCAACGAATCGCGGCGGCTCGCGCGGAGGCGCTACCCTATTGCCGCTCGGGGTGTAGCGCAGCCTGGTAGCGCGCTCCGTTCGGGTCGGAGAGGTCCCCAGTTCAAATCTGGGCACCCCGATGGGCAATTGCGAAGGGCGGGCCGCGGCTCGCCCTTCGGCGTCAGCGGAGCTGCCGGCGGTGCACGATCGCCGTGCAGGCGTTCTCGACGTAGTCGAGGCCGGCATCCTCGGCGATCCGCCGGGCGTCGGCGGAGACGATGCCGAGCTGGAGCCAGAGCGCGCCGGCGCCCGCCGCGACCGCCTCGCGCGCGTGCGTCGCGCAGAACTCCGGCCGGCGGAAGACGTCGACGAGGTCGGGCGGCTGCTCGAGCTCGGCGAGGGAGCCGACCGCCGGCACGCCGAGCACCTCGTCGCAGCCCGGGTTGACGGGCACGCAGCGGTAGCCGACCTCGAGCAGGTAGCGCATGACGTCGTGGCTCGGCTTCGCCGGACCGGGCGAGGCGCCGACGATCGCGATCGTGCGCGCCTCGCGGAGGATCGTCGCCGGATCCCGTCCCACCCCGGGAGGTCTAGCACGGGCGGGGACAGGCCCCGGGGCTATCCTGGGACGCGTGGGCCTCGACGCCGTCCTCTTCGACGTCGACTTCACGATCGCGAAGCCGGGGCCTGATCTCGGCCCGGAGGGCTACCGGCGGCTGGGCGCCCGCTTCGGGCTCGAGCTCGACCCGGCGCGCTACGACGAGGCGCGCGCGGCCGCCGTCGGCGCGCTGAAACGGCATCCCGAGCTCGACCACGACGAGGAGATCTGGGTCGAGTTCACGACGGAGATCGTGCGGCACATGGGCGGCGAGGGCGACCGCCTGCGCGCCTGCGCGATCGAGATGGTCGCGGCCTGGGAGCACGCGCAGAACTTCGAGCTCTTCGACGACGTGGTGCCGGTGCTCGACGACCTGCACCGGCGCGGGCTGCGGCTCGGCCTCGTCTCGAACACCTCGCGCGATCTCGAGCGCTTCGTCGCCCACCACGGGCTCGCGGTCGACGCGTACGTCTCGTCGGGACGGTTCGGGAAGACGAAGCCGCATCCGTCGATCTTCCGGTACGTGCTCGGCGCGCTCGGCGTCGATCCGGCCGACGCCGCGATGGTGGGCGACTCGCCGGACGACGACATCGAGGGCGCCCGCGCGCTCGGGATGCGCGCCTTCCTGCTCGACCGCGACGGCCGTTACCCGGATGCCGAGGGCCGCCTCGACGATCTGCGCGCGCTGCCGGCGGCGCTCGGCCTCGTCTCGTAACCCGTAGGGCTTCGACGCCGTTAGGCGAAGGTGAAGATCGTGGTGGTGGTGACGCGGGCGGCGGAGATCGGTGCTACAACGGCTCGGTGCGCGGCATTCAGAGGATCGCTCCAAAAGGGGACTTGAGGAGCATCGTGCGCCGGCCGATGAGCGGAAGGATGCAGCGCATCGTCCAGTTCGCGACGAACCCACGGGTGCGGCGCGTGTTCAACCTCGCGTCCGGCGGGCTCGTCCTGATCGTCGGGCTGCTCGTGGTACGGCACTTCGTCGCGAACGGCTGGCCGATCCACCACGCGAATCCGATGCTGCTCGCGCTGGCGGCCGGGCTCTTCCTCGTCTCGTACGGCTGCAAGGCGTTCGGCTGGCAGCGGCTCTTCGCCGCCGACGCGCGCCCGCACGTGCTGACGCTCGCAGCCGCCGGCGGGGCCGCGGCGGTCGGCGGGATCGCGCTGCCGGGCCGTGTCGACGAGCTGATCCGGATCGCGATCGTGCGCAAGGGGCACACGATCTCGATCGCGTCGGTCGCGCTGACGCTGTTCGTGCTCGGACTGATCGACGCGGTGGCGTTGATGCCGCTCGCGTCGGTCGCGGCCGCGCTCGTCTCGGTCTCGAGCCTGCTGCGCGCCGGCCTCGGCGTCGTCGCGTTCTGCGGGATCGGCGCGGCGGTCGTCGTCGTGCTGCTACCGCGCTTCGTCCGCGTCGAGCGGCTGCAGCGCTTCCGGCTCTGCCACTGGCTCGCGCGCCACGCGACGTGCCCGCGCGAGGCGACGAAGGCGACGCTCTTCGTCGGCGTCTCGTGGACGCTGCGGGCGGTTGCCACGTTCGTGCTGCTGCAGGCGCTCGGGATCAGCGCGTCGTTCGCGCTGGCGCTCGCGTTCCTCTGCGCCGGCGCCGCCTCGGCGGTGCTGCCGGTCGCGCCGGCGGGCGCTGCGACCCAGGCGGGCGCGGGAGCCGCGATCCTGATCGCCTCCGGCGTGCCGGCGAGCGACGCGATCGCGTTCTCGATCGCCGCGCAGGCGCTGGTGATCGCCTCGGGCGCGGTCTTCGTGCTCGTCTTCGGCGGCCGGCTCGCGCACGGGCGGCTGCGCCCGGCGCTCGCGCGCGCCCGCCTCTAGCTCTTCCGCTCGAGCCCGAGCTCGCGCCGCCACGCGTCCGTGTGCTCGCCGTGCGCCGGCGGCGGGGGCCTGTCCCCGAGGTCGAGCTCCGCCGCGGCCTCCTCGAGCGTGCGCACCGGGCCGATGCAGGTCTCCTCGCCCTCGAGCAGCTCGAGCCACTCGGCGAGCGACCGGGCCGCGAAGACGGCCGCGAGCTCGGCGGCGAGCGCCTCCTGGTCGGGATCTCCCTGCCGGGCGGCGAGCTCGGGCCGTCCGAGGAGCTCGCAGAGGCGGGCGAAGAACTTCGGCTCGAGCGCGCCGAGGGTCAGGAAGCGGCCGTCCGCGGTCGCGTAGATCCGGTAGAAGGCCGCGCCGCCCGTCAGCAGGCGGGGGACAGCCCCCGGCTCGCGCCGGTACGCGACGAGCGCGTGCGAGCCGTGCGTCATCGAGACGACGAGCCGGCGCGGGCCGCCCGCGAGCAGCGCCGCGAGGATCTCGACCACGGCGCCGAGCGCGCCCGCCGCGAGATCGGCGACCTGCACCGGCGGTACGCCGGGAGCCGTGTCGGCAAGCGCGCCCGCGTAGCCGAGGTAGTTGAGATCGTGGCCGGCCTGCATCGCGCGCGAACCGTGGCCGAAGCCCGTGATCGAGCAGTAGACGGCCTGCGGCGCCGCCTCCGGCCCGACGCCGAGCCGCTCGGCGACGCCCGGCCGGAATCCTTCGAGGACGACGTCCGCCCGGACGAGCAGCGCGCGCGCCAGCTCCGGCTCGGCCTTCAGGTCGCAGGCGACCGACTCCTTGCCCGCGTTCAGGTACGCGTCCCAGCCGGGAGCGACGACCCGCAGCGCGTCGCCGTCCGGCGGCTCGAGCCGCACGACCCGCGCGCCCAGCCGCAGCAGCTCGCGGCTCGCGAACGGCCCCGGCAGCAGGCGGGTCAGATCGACGACGAGGCGGCCCCGGAGCGGTTGCACCGCTGCCGATTCTCTCACTACACTCGAGGTGTTGACTGACCGGTCAATCGCCCCCGAGGAGAAGCGGCGCCTGATTCTCGACGCCGCCGTCCACGTCTTCGCGCGCAAGGGCTACCACGCCTCGCGCGTCGGCGACATCGCCGAGCAGGCGGGCGTCGCGCACGGGCTCCTCTACCACTACTTCGACTCGAAGGAGGACCTGCTCGAGACCGTCTTCCGCGAGACGTGGAGCGAGCTGCTCGAGGCGATGACGCGCGTCGAGGCCTCCGACGAGCCGGCGCGCGAGCAGCTGCGCCAGGTGGCTGCGATCCTGCTCCGCTCCTGGCGGCGCGACCCCGACCTCGTGCGCGTACTCGTCCGCGAGATCGGCCGCAGCCAGACGCTGCCGACGAAGGTCGAGGAGATCGGGCAGGTGTTCGCGGCGATCGAGCGGATCGTCGAGCGGGGACAGGCCCTCGGCGAGCTCCGCGGCGACCTCGACGCGCGGCTCGCGAGCTGGATCGTCTACGGCGCGATCGAGGAGATCCTGACCGGCTGGGTGCTCGGCCGGCTGCCGGACGAGGACGAGGACGTCGCGGCGGCGGAGCGGACGCTCGTCGAGGTCGTCGTCGGCGGCTTCGCGGTCAGCGGCACGACGGCAGCGACCTCTCGCTGAGCCCGAAGCCCCAGAGCTTGCCGTCGACGACGTAGAAGCTCGTCACCGAGTCGGCGCGCTCGAGCAGGAGCGCGTAGTAGCCGCGGCAGTCGCGGCGGTCGAGCGGGCCGAAGGCGGAGGTGACGGCCGCGACCGGGTCGCCGAGGACGAGCCCGCCGCTCGTGCGCCAGCCGGGCGGCGACCAGAGCGTGAACAGCGCCGCGACGCGTCCGTTATGGAACTCGACGCCCGCGCCCTGGGGTCGGAAGGCGACGAAGTTGAAGTACCAGGTCGCCTGCGCGCAGTCGGTGCAGACGCCGAAGCTGCGGCCCCACGCGCGGAGGACGGCGCGGATCGGCGCGCCGAGGGCGATGCCGCCGAGGCTCCGTCCGGGGACGAGCGCGCCTGCCTGCGGCGGCCCGGCGGCGGCGGCCGGTGCGGCGAGCGCGAGCGCGGCGAGCACGGCTGCGACGAGCCTCACGGCGGCAGCGTAGATAATCGCGGCATGGAGGTCTTCAACCTCTTCCACGGCGAGACGGCTCCCTGCGAGGGGATGCCGCCGGGGATGCACCAGCGGGAGCGGGCGCTCGGCGAGCTGCTCGGCGGCTCGCGGCTCGGCATGTCCGTCTACGACCTCGAGCCCGGCGAGAAGACATGGCCCTACCACTACGAGCTGGCCGATGAGGAGTGGCTGCTCGTCGTCGCCGGAGAGCCGACGCTGCGGGAGCCGGCCGGCGAGCGCCGGCTGCGGGCGGGCGATGTCGTCTGCTTCCCGGTCGGGCCCGAGGGGGCGCACCAGCTGCGGAACGACACGCAGGAGCGCGCGCGGGTCGCGCTGCTCTCGACCGTCGCGGCCGGGGTCGACGCGACGGTCTATCCGGACAGCGGCAAGGCGCAGCTTCGCGGCGAAGGGACGCACCTCCGCTGGCGGACCGGGCCGGTGCTCGACTACTGGGACGGCGAGGCGTGAGGCCGGTCGCGAACCTCTACGACGTCGAGCTGCAGCCGGACGAGGACGACGCGCCGGGCTACGCGGTCGACTACGCGCGGGTCGCCCCGCTGGTCGGCGGCGCGCGCATCGGCATGTCCGTCTACGGGCTCGCGCCGGGCCAGTCGATCTGCCCGTACCACTACGAGGCGACCGACGAGGAGTGGCTGATCTGCCTCGCGGGCTCGCCGACGCTGCGCGTGCCGGACGGCGAGCGGGTGCTCGAACCGGGCGACGTCGTCTGCTTCCCGGCCGGTGAGGCGGGCGCGCACAAGGTGACGGCCGGGGACAGGCCCGCACGGGTGTCGATCTTCTCGACGAAGAGCGAGGTCGGCGTCGCCGTCTACCCGGACAGCCGCAAGCTCGGCGTCTGGTACGGGGACAGGCACCATATGGTCCGGCTCGAGCCTCAGCTCGAGTACTTCGACGGCGAGGTCTGACCGCCGCACTTCCCGCGGGGACTGTCCCCGGTTGTAACGCGGAATAACTGTGTCGAAAGTGTGACTTCTCGCCGCGCGGGCGGTTTCGCCGCTGCGCGGCGGCTACCGTCGACGACATGGCGCGTTTGCCGCGATCGGTTCTGCCGGAGCACGGCATCTTCCACGTCACGTCGAGGTGCGCGGGTGGGATTCCGATCGCCGCCGACGACGACGATCGCCGCGACTGGATGCGACTGCGTTCCGAGGTCGAGCGGAGCTTCGGCTGGCGGACGATCGTCTTCATCCTGATGGGAAACCACTTCCACCTCGTCGTCGAGACCGACCGCGGGCCGCTCTCGAACGGCATCCACCGCCTCTGCGGCGTCTACGCGCAACGGTTCAACCGGCGGCACAAGCGTTGGGGACACCTGTTCGGCGGCCGCTTCCAATCCCGTCCGGTCGAGGACGACGACGATCTCGAGCGCACGAGCACGTATGTGTACGCGAACGCCGTCCGCCACGGCTTCTGCGCGGATCCGGCCAACTGGCCGTGGGCCGGCGGCGCGATCCGGTCAGACGCCGGCGGCGCGGTGCACGGCGGCCAGCGCCGGCGCCCACGAGCAGAGCGGCGAGACCTCGCCGCCGCGCCCGTTCAGCGAGCGGTAGCCGAGCGCGTGCTCGGCCTGCATCAGCTTGTGGATCTGCGTCGTGCCCTCGTAGATGATCGGCGCGCGCGCGTTCCGGAAGTAGCGCTCGAGCCCGTACTCGGCCGAGTAGCCGTACGAGCCGTGCACCTGGATCGCGAGGTGCGCCGCCTCGAACGCCGACTCGGTCGCATGCCACTTCGCGAGCGACGTCTCGCGCGTGTTCCGGCGTCCCTCGTTCTTCATCCACGCGGCCTGCATCACGAGCAGCTTCGACGTCTCGTAGCCGAGCACCATCTTCGCGATCATGTCCTGGACGAACTGGTAGCGGCCGATCGCCTGGCCGAAGGTCTCGCGCTCGCGGGCGTACTCGACGGAGCGCTCGAGGCAGGCGCGGACGACCCCGCAGGCGCCCGCGGCGACCGTGAAGCGGCCCTGGTCGAGCCCGTACATCGCGATCTCGAAGCCCTGCCCCTCCTCGCCGATCCGGTTCTCGGCGGGCACCTCGACGTGCTCGAAGAAGAGCTCCCCGGTCGAGCCCGCCCAGATGCCGAGCTTGTTCTCGGTGTCGCGCGCGGTCAGGCCCGGCATCCCCTTCTCGAGCACGAACGCGGTGACGCCGTGGTGCCTCGCCTCCGGGTCGGTCTTCGCGAAGACGAGCAGGTGGTCGGCGACGGTCGCGTACGAGATCCAGTTCTTCTGACCGTCGAGCACGTAGACGTCGCCCTCGCGGCGCGCGGTCGTGCGCATCGCGGCCACGTCCGAGCCGGCCCCGGGCTCGGTCAGGCCGAAGCACGCGAGCTTCTCGCCCTTCGCCTGCGGGACGAGCCAGCGCTGCTTCTGCTCCTCGCTCGCGTAGCGCAGGAGCGTCAGCGAGTTCAACCCGACGTGCACCGAGATCAGCGTCCGGAACGCGGCCTCGCCGCGCTCGACCTCCTCGCACGAGAGCGCCTCGGCGACGAAGTCGAGGCCGGCGCCGCCGTACTCCTCCGGGATCACGATCCCGAGCACGCCGAGCTCCGCCAGGCCCTCGATCAGCTCCATGTCGAGCCGGTGGTCGATGTCGTTCTGGACGGCGACCGGCAGGATCCGCTCGTCGACGTAGGCGCGGACGGTCTCCTGGATCAGCCGCTGCTCGTCGGTCAGCTCGAAGTCCATCCAGCCAAGCATACGGGCCGATACGATGCGCGCCGCATGGCCTACTACCTCGTTCCGGTCGTCGTCGTCGGCGCGATCCTGCTCCTCTTTGGGGCGTTCGCGCTGCTCGCGCGCTTCCGCGGCGGCAGGTACCTGCGGCCGATCGTCGCCCTCTTCGCGAAGGTGCCGCTCTTCCGGAAGCTGATGACGAAGGCCTCCGCGGCGGCGCTCGAGCGGCAGAATCCCGACCTCGCGAGCGCGCTCAAGAAGCTCGAGCGGGCCGGCGGCGCCATGCGCGACCCGCTGCAGGCGCAGCGCGCGCTCGCGCGCCTGACCCCGGACGAGCGTCAGGCCTACATGGAGGCGATCGGCGAGCAGGGGATGATGCCCGCGGCCTCCAATCGCCAGGAGCGCCGCCGGCTCGAGAAGATGGGCCAGCCCGCCCGCAAGAAGCCGGGCGGCGGCAAGAAGCGGCGCTAGCTACCCTCCGGCGGTGACCGAGGCTCCGGAGCGCACGCACGAGCAGCGCGTCCGCCTGATCTTCGGCGCACTGCTGCTCGTCCTGCTGCTCGCCTCGCTCGACCAGACGATCGTCTCGACCGCGCTGCCGACGATCGTCGGCGACCTCGGCGGGATCGCGCACCTCTCGTGGGTCGTCACCGCCTATCTGCTCGCCTCGACTGTCGCCGGCCCGCTGTACGGCAAGCTCGGCGACCTCTACGGCCGCAAGGGCGTCCTGCAGGCGGCGATCGTGCTCTTCCTGATCGGCTCGGTGCTCTGCGGGATCGCGCAGAACATGACCGAGCTGATCGGCTTTCGCGCGCTGCAGGGGATCGGCGGCGGCGGCCTGATGGTGACGACGATGGCCGTCGTCGGCGACATCATCCCGCCCCGGGAGCGCGGCAAGTACCAGGGCTACTTCGGCGGCGTCTTCGGCATCTCGACGGTGATCGGCCCGCTGATCGGCGGCTTCTTCGTCGACCACCTGACCTGGCGCTGGATCTTCTACATCAACCTGCCGGTCGGCGGCATCGCGCTCGCCGTGATCGCGACCGCGTTCCACACGCGCGCCGAGCACGTGCGGCACGCGATCGATTACGCGGGCGCGCTGCTGCTCGCGGGCGGCCTGTCGTCGATCGTCCTCTTCACGAGCCTCGGCGGCACGACGTACGCGTGGGGATCGGCGCCGATCCTCGTCCTGATCGCACTCGGCATCGGCCTGACGCTGCTCTTCGTCGTCGCCGAGCGGCGGGCGGCGGAGCCGATCCTGCCGCTCGCGCTCTTCCGGAACTGGATCTTCTCGGTGACGAGCGTCGTCGGCTTCATCGTCGGCCTCGCGCTCTTCGGCTCGGTCACCTACATGCCGCTCTACCTGCAGATCGTGCGGGGCCACAGCCCGACCGCCTCCGGGCTGCTGATGACGCCGATGATGGCCGGCGTGCTCTTCACGTCGATCGTCAGCGGGCAGCTGATCACGCGCTTCGGCCGCTACCGGCCGTTCCCGATCGCGGGGACGGCGGTGATGACGCTCGGGCTCTACCTGCTCTCGCGGCTCGCGGCGGGGACAGCCGCCTGGCAGGCGTCGGTCTACATGCTGGTGCTCGGCCTCGGGCTCGGGATGGTGATGCAGGTGCTCGTGCTCGCCGTCCAGAACGCGGTGCCGTACGAGGTGCTCGGCGTCGCGACGTCGGGCTCGACGCTCTTCCGGCAGGTCGGCGGCTCGATCGGCGTCGCGATCTTCGGGACGATCTTCGCCAACCAGCTCTCCGGGAACCTGGCGGCGCGGCTGCCGGCCGGCGCGCACATCCCCGTGGCCGCGAACCCGAAGGTCGTCGACCAGCTGCCGCCGGCGGTGCACGCGCCCTACGTCGCCGCGTTCGCGGCGTCGCTGCGGCCGGTCTTCCTCGCCGCCGCCGGGATCGCCTTCTTCGCCTTCGTCGTCGCGTGGCTCCTGCGCGAGGTGCCGCTGCGGCGCACGGTCGAGGCGGACGGCGTGGGCGAGAGCTTCGCGATGCCGCGCGACGCGAGCTCGCTGCGCGAGATGGAGCGGATCGTCGCCACGCTCGCCGAGCGCGAGAACCGCTGGCGGGTCTACCAGCGGCTCGCCGAGCGGGCCGGCGTCGACCTGCCGCCCGCCGAGTACTGGCTGGTCGCGCGGATCGGCGAGGGCGTCGACGTCGACCTCGGCGACGAGCGTCTGCGGCGGCCGGCCGCGCGGCTCCGCGAGCGGGGGCTCCTCGGCGACGGCTCACTGACGGCGCAGGGAGCCGCTATCTTCGAGCGCTTCGTCGCCGCGCGGCGCGAGGCGCTGTCGGAGCTGCTGGACGGCTGGAACGAGCGCGAGCACGCCGAGCTCGAGGCGCTGCTCGACCGGATGGCGCGGGAGCTCGTCGCCGACGTGCCTGACGCGCCGTAACCGGGGACAGTCCCCGTTTGACGCTCGGTCGTGCGTGACTCTAAACTGTATTGACTGACTAGTCAATCAGGAGGGTGAGATGAGCACCACGGAGGCAGTCGGCACGGGCGTCTCGTTCGCCCTGACGCAGGAGCAGACAGCGCTGCGCGCGCTTGCGCGCGAGTTCGCGGAGAAGGAGATCCGACCGAAGGCGGCCGAGTACGACGAGGCGCAGCGGCACCCGGCCGACGTGATCGCGAAGGCGCACGAGCTCGGCCTGATGAACGTCCACGTCCCGGAGGAGTACGGCGGCCTCGGTCTGCCCGCCTTCGACGGGATGCTCGTCGGCGAGGAGCTCTACTTCGGCTGCTCCGGCATCGGCACCTCGATCTCCGCCAACGGCCTCGGCGCCGCGCCGCTGATCCTCTCCGGCTCCGAGGAGCAGAAGCAGACATGGCTGCCGCCGCTCGTCGAGGAGCCGATCCTCTGCTCGTTCGGCCTCACCGAGCCGGACGCGGGCTCCGACGTCGCGCGGATGAAGACGACCGCCGTCCGGCGCGGCGACGAGTACGTGCTCAACGGCTCGAAGACCTTCATCACGAACGCCGGCCATGCAACATGGGTCGTCGTCTTCGCGAAGACCGACCCGTCGAAGGGCCACCGCGGCATCTCCGCGTTCGTCGTCCCGGCCGACGCGGACGGGTTCGCCGTCGAGAAGCACCTCGAGAAGATGGGCCAGCGTGCGACCGACACCTCGGCGTTCGCGCTCACCGACGTCGTCGTGCCGGCCGCGAACAGGATCGGCGAGGAGGGCGAAGGCTTCAAGATCGCGATGAAGACGCTCGACTTCACGCGGCCGGGCACGGCGGCGGGCGCGGTCGGCGTCGCGCAGGCGGCCTACGAGCTGGCGGTCGAGTACGCGAAGGAGCGCGTCACCTTCGACATGCCGATCGCGATGCACCAGGGCGTCAACTTCCTGATCGCCGACATGGCGACGGAGATCGAGGCGGCGCGCCTGCTCGTCTGGCAGGCGGCGTGGCTGATCGACCGGGGCGAGCGTGCGACGCTGCAGTCGTCGTTCGCGAAGCGCTTCGCCGCCGACACGGCGATGAAGGTGACGACCGACGCCGTCCAGGTCTTCGGCGGCTACGGCTACATGAAGGAGTACCCGGTCGAGAAGCTGATGCGGGACGCGAAGCTGTTCCAGATCTACGAGGGCACGTCGCAGATCCAGCGGCTCGTGATCGCGAAGGAGATCTTTCTGCCTCGCGGCTGAGCGCGGCCGTATCCGCCGCCGCGCCGCGCGCGTTTCCGCAGCGGTAAATGCGGTTTGTCGCTTGCGGGCCGGGCGCGGGGGACCCGGCGCGCACGAGCAAGGAGAGAAGATGAAGGGCACGTCTCACGGCCGGCTTGCGCTGCTCGCCGGCCCCGCCGCCGCAGCGGCGGCGCTTCTGCCTGCGGCGGCAGTCGCGGCGCCGCCGGTCGGCGGCATCCTCCCGAAGTCGCCCCTTCCCGCCGCGGCCGCGGCCGCGGCGGCGCTGCCGGTCGTCGCGGCCGCGGCGGCGAAGCCGACGGTGACGCCGACGCTGCGGCGGCAGTGGCGGATGACGCGGGTCGTCGTCCGCGTCCATCTGCGGCCGCGCACGTCGACGACCGGCGGCGGCGTCGCCAGCTGTACTCCCGACGACGGCTGGCTGATCTGCCGCAACCTGCCGCTCGCCGGCGAGCTCGTCAACACCTGCTACAACGACGAGCTCGTCACGATCCAGGGCTCGTTCACGCAGATGACGAAGGTCGCTGTCGACCCGCTGACGATGACGGTGACGACGTACCAGCGGATGTACTGGACGGGCGTGCAGGGGATCGGCAGCCTGGGCGACTCGTACAGCGCCTACGACAGCACCGTCGAGCTCCAGCGCGTGAAGACGTTCGCGTTCGGCACGATCACGCACACGGGCCGGCAGGAGGCGCAGGCGCTGATCAGCCCGAACCCGGGCGTCGCCGACCAGTACATCTTCGTCAAGACGATCACGAACGTCCTCGTCTCGGCGAACGGCACCGTCTCGGTCGACGTCGACATCCAGGGACCCGGGATCAGCTGCTTCGACAACACGATGAACTGCGACGACTAGCGGCTGCGGCGGGAGCGGCTCCGGTCGCTCCCGCCTTCCGCCGCTCCCGGCGGCGGCTGGAACCGTCGGTAGACTGAATCGCTTGTCGTCGGGCTCCGCAGGCACCGAGGTGATCCGCATGCGCAGACGGCGGTCGCGCGCCTCGGCGCCGCGCTGGTCCAGGCCCGCCGCCGTGCTCGCGGCGCTGCTCGGGGCCGCGGCGGTGCTCGGGATCGTCTTCGCGGGCTCGTCGCAGCGGCTCGCGGGCGGCACGCGGATCGACGGGATCGACGTCGGCGGCCTGACGTCGAAGCAGGCGGTGCGGCTGCTCGAGAGTCGCTTCGGCGAGGTGCAGCGGATCCCTGTCGCGTTCAGCGCGGGCGGCCGCACCTTCCACCTGCGCGCCGACCTTCTCGGCGTCCGGCCGGACTTCTCCGCCGCGGTCGCGGCCGCGCGCGAGAGCGCCGACGGCTTCGGCCCGGTGCGCGGCTACAAGCGGCTCGGCCTGCGCTTCTTCTCCGAGGAGCGGCAGCCGAAGATCCGCTTCTGGGACCAGGCGCTCGGGCTGAAGGTCGCGCAGCTCGCCGCCCGCGTCGATCGCAGCCCGCGCGAGGCCGCGCTCGTGCGGCACGGGCTCTCGGTCGAGCTCGTGCCGGGGCGGACGGGCCGCGTGCTCGACCGCGCCGCCGCCGACCGGCTCGTCGTCGACGCGCTCGGCAGCCTCTCGCGCTCGCCGGGCGTCATCCGCCTGCCGGTCGTCGCGCGCCGGCCGAAGATCGCCGCCGCCGACCTGCGGCCGGCGCTCCGGCAGGCCCGGCTCGCCCTCTCGGCGCCGGTGCGCCTCGTCTCCGGCTCGACCGCGTGGCGGCTCCCGCGCTGGCGGCTCGCGACGCTGCTCGAGCTCCCCGCCGACGGCCGTACGCAGCTGCGGATCGGCGGCCCGGCTGCCACCGACTACTTCGGCAGGCTGGAGAAGTCCGTCGGCCACGCGCCGGTCGACGCGCGCTTCGCCGTCGACGGCCCGCAGGTGCGGATCGTCCCCTCCCGGCCCGGCGTCGGGCTCGACGTCCTGCACAGCGTCTCGGCGATCCTCGCCGCCGCCACGACGCCCGGCAACCGCACCGCCACCCTCGTCACCGAGCGGACGCTGCCGAAGCGGACGACGGCGGACGCGCAGAAGATGGGCATCACCGGCCTCGTCTCGAGCTACGAGACCTTCTACGGCGGCATCCCGAACCGGCTCCACAACGTCGCGCTCGTCGCGCACCTGATCGACGGCGCGCTGATCAAGCCCGGCCAGGAGTTCTCGTTCAACAAGACGACCGGCGAGCGCAGCGCCGCGAAGGGGTTCCTGGAGGCGCCGGTGATCGTCAACGGCGAGCTGCAGACGGGCCTCGGCGGCGGCGTCTGCCAGGTCTCGACGACGGTCTTCAACGCGGCCTTCCAGGCCGGGCTCTCGATCACCGAGCGGACGAACCACGCGCTCTACATCAGCCACTACCCGCTCGGCCGCGACGCGACGGTCGACTATCCGAACGTCGACCTCAGGTTCGTCAACGACACCGGCCACTGGCTGCTGCTCCGCACCTTCGTCGGCACCGGCTCGCTGGTCGTCGACCTCTACGGGACGCCCGTGCATCGGAAGGTCGAGGTCGACACGGCGCCGCTGCGCGTCGTCGCGCCGTTCCCGGTCAAGAAGGTGAAGGACCCGACGCTGCCGAAGGGGCAGCAGGTGGTCGAGCAGGCGGGGGTGCCGGCGCAGGCGACGAGCGTGCGCCGCCGGGTGTACGCCGCAAACGGCAAGCTGCTCTACGACTCGACGTGGTACTCGAGCTACCGCGCCGAGCCGGAGGTGCTCCAAGTCGGGACGAAGAAGAAGGCCGGTGAGGACTCGGCGGCTACGACGACGACGACGGCGACCCCGCCGTCGCGATCGACTCCGCCAGCCACGACGGCACCCGCGTCGGCCGGAAGGTAGCCGCGTCGACGACGCCGTGGGCCGTCCAGCCCTCGGCGAGCAGCTCCCCGTCGCGCTCGACGGCGTACTCGAAGCGGAAGCGCGCGCCGCGCAGGTCGACGCAGCGCGACCAGACGGTCAGGACGTCGTCGAAGACGGCCGGCCGCAGGTAGCGGAGGTGGCACTCGAGCACGAGCGCCTCGAACCCGCGCTCGCGCATCGCCCGGTAGCCGCCCGCGAGCCGCTCGAGGTAGTCGACGCGCGCCACCTCGAACCAGACGAAGTAGGACGAGTTGTGCGCGACCCCCTGCGCGTCCGTCTCGGCGAAGCGCACGCGGATCGGCGTTGCGATGGTGAAGCCATCCACTTTGCGAGACACTAGCCGTCGTCGTTGAATCCGGTCTCGAAACCGCGCGATACTCCTATTAACTGCTGGCAACGAAGGAGGTCGCGATGTCGAGGGTGCTCCGTAGGGCATGGCGAACGCTTGGAACGGTCGCCGCTCTGTCGTTAATCGCCGTCGTAGGGGCGCCGAATGTCGTCGCCGCGGAGAAGGCGAAAGCGCATATCTACATTGTCGCGAGCAAGAGCTTCTGCGCGTCGACTGGGATCGCCGACATCTACACTGGAGACGGCAAGATCGAGTTCTTCCTGACCCTCCACAACAGCGGAGGAGCCGCCGGGAAGGTCGACGTTCTCCCTGTGCGGTACTACGACGACGGCGGAATCAACGAGTCCGCGATGGACATGCTGATCGACGTGCCTGTTCCTGCACGCGCGACGCGCAAATTTCATACTCCGATGTACACGTACAAGGCGCACGAACACGAGCTCGCACGATGCACCGTGAAGATCGGCAACGGCAGAGAGGTGGCGATCCGTGTCATCCACCTCCAGTAGCAGAGCCGTGTGAACCAAGCCGAACGGCTGGCGGCGGCGATCCGCGACCACCAGCCCTGCGTCGCGCTCACGGGCGCGGGCGTGTCGACGGAGAGCGGGATTCCCGACTTCCGCTCGCCGGAGGGGATCTGGCGGCGCTTCGATCCGTTCGAGGTCGCCTCGATCGACGCCTGGCGCCGCGACCCGGCGACGGTGTGGGAGTTCTACGCGCTCCGGATCGAGCTGCTGACCGCGGCAGAGCCGAACGACGCGCACCGCGCGCTCGCCGCGCTCGAGGCGGCCGGGCTCGTCCGGGCCGTCGTCACGCAGAACATCGACGGGCTGCACCAGCGCGCCGGCTCCCGCGAGGTCGTGGAGGTGCACGGCTCGATCCGCGGCGCGTCCTGCCTCGCCTGCGGCCGCCGCGAGCCGCTCGACCGGGTCGTCTCGCTGCTGCCGCTGCCCCGCTGCGCCGGCTGCGGCGCGCCCTTGAAGCCGGACGTCGTCATGTTCGGAGAGCTGCTGCCCGCGGGCGCGATCGAGCGCGCGACCGCGCTCGCGCGCGAAGCGGCGCTGCTGCTCGTCGTCGGCTCCTCGCTTGAGGTCTGGCCGGTCGCCGGGCTGCCGCAGGAGACGCTCGCCGCCGGCGGCCGGCTCGCGGTCGTCAACCGGGGACAGACCCCGTACGACGCCCGCGCCGCCGTCGCGATCGACGGCGGCGCGGGCGAGACGCTCTCGGCGGTCGCCGCCGAGCTCGTTCCCTAAGACGTCTCGGGCCGCGTCCCGAGCGTCAGCGTCACCGTCTGCGAGGAGCCGCCGCGCGTGTAGGTGAGCGTCACCTTGTCGCCCGGCTCGTGCCCGTCGACCGCGAGGCCGAGCGCGGCCGAGTCGGCGACCGAGTGGCCGTCGAGCGCGGTGATCACGTCGCCGACCTGCAGGCCCGCCTTCGCCGCCGGCGAGTCCGGCTTCACCGCGCCGACGCGGACGCCGCCGCCGGGCGCGTCGCCGATCGAGACGCCGAGGTAAGCGTGCTGGACCTGGCCGCCGGAGATCAGCTGCGCGGCGACCTTCGCGACCGTGTTCGAGGGGATCGCGAAGCCGACGCCCGCGTTGTCGCCGGAGTCGCTCTGGATCTGCGCGTTGACGCCGATCACGTTGCCGTGCAGGTCGATCAGCGGGCCGCCGGAGTTGCCGTGGTTGATCGCCGCGTCGGTCTGGATCGCGTTGCCGATCGTGTACTTGTTCGGCGCCTGGATCTGGCGGTGCAGCGCGCTGACGATCCCGGCCGTGACGCTCTGCTCGAGCCCGAACGGGCTGCCGATCGCGACGACGCCGTCGCCGACCTCAACCGCCGACGAGTCGCCGAGCGGCAGCGGCTTCAGCGCCGAGTCGGGCGCGTCGACCTTCAGCACGGCGATGTCGGTCGACGGGTCGCTGCCGACGACGGTCGCCGTGTAGGTCTTCCCGCTCGCGAGCTGGATCTTGATCGACGAGGCGCCGTCGACGACGTGCTCGTTCGTGATCACGTGGCCGCTCGTGTCGTAGACGAAGCCCGAGCCCTCGGCCGACGAGCTGCCGCCGCCCTGGCCGAACGGGAACGGCGAGGCGTTCGTGCCGCCGCCCGAGGAGGTCGCGGTGATGTCGACGACGCCCGGGCCGTCCTGGGCGTAGATCTGGTGGACGGACAGGGTGCCGCTCGTCGCGGCCGCCGGCTGCACCGGTGCGGCGACCGCGGCCGTCTGGACGGCGGGCGGCGACGAGCCGAGGTCGCCGACGAGCGCGAGGCCGCCCGTGGCGCCGCCGGCGCCGACGGCGGCCGCGGCCGCGAGGGAGGCGATGGTCGTCCTGCTGGGGCGATGCATGCGGTTTCGTCCTTTCGTTCTCTCGATGTGGCCGCATTGGATCACGGGCGCCTAAGAGCGAGTTGAAGCCGGTGTAAGACCTCGCTAAGAGGCGGCGGCGCTCTTAGCCGGCTCTTAGCGGCCGATGCGACGCTTGCGACAATGAGCCGCATGCGGATCCTGGTCGTCGACGACGAGCGCGCGGTGCGCGACTCGCTCCGTCGCGCGCTCGAGCTGGACGGCTACGACGTCGAGCTCGCGGCCGACGGGGAGGAGGCGCTGCACCGGATCGAGAACGGCAGCGAGCCGGATGCGGTCGTCCTCGACATCCTGATGCCGCGCATGAACGGGCTCGAGGTCTGCCGCCGCCTGCGCGCCTCCGGCAACCGGATCCCGGTGCTGATGCTGACCGCCCGCGACCAGGTCGAGGACCGGGTCGAGGGACTCGACGCGGGTGCCGACGACTACGTCGTCAAGCCGTTCGCGCTCGAGGAGCTGCTCGCGCGCGTCCGCGCGCTGCTGCGCCGGAGCGGCGTCGCCGAGGACGACCGGCCGCTCCGATTCGCCGACCTCGAGCTCGACCCGCGCGCGCACACGGTCCGCCGCGGCGGCGAGGAGATCGAGCTGACCCGCACCGAGTTCGCGCTGCTCGAGCTCTTCATGCGCAACCCGCGCCAGGTGCTGACCCGCTCGGTGATCTTCGAGCGCGTCTGGGGCTACGACTTCGGCTACGCGTCGAACTCGCTCGACGTCTACGTCGGCTACCTGCGCCGCAAGACGGAGGCCGGCGGCGGGCCGCGGCTGATCCAGACCGTGCGCGGCGTCGGCTACGCGCTCCGCGAGCCATGAGGTTCCGGACGCGCCTGACGCTCGCGGTCGCTGCGGCGGTCGCGGTCGCGGTCGCGCTCGCGGCCGTCGGCGCCTACTTCGCCGCGCGTGGAGAGCTCGTCGGCAACGTCGACACGGGACTCCGCCAGACCGCGGAGCAGCTCCAGCACACGCCGCCGGACCGGCTGCTCGGCTTCCGGGGGCCGTTCGCCGGCGCCTACTACCAGGTCGTGTTGTCAGACGGGGAGACGCAGCTGCCTGCGGGCCTGCAATGGCCGCTCCCCGTGACGCCGAAGACGAAGGCGGTCGCCAGGGGCACGACCGGCGAGTTCTTCACCGACCTGAAGGTCGGACCCTACCCGTCCCGGATGCTGACCTTCCCCTACGGCCAGGGGATCGCGGTGCAGCTTGTCAGCAACGTCCAGGACATCGACAACGCACTCGCGCAGCTCCGCTGGATCCTCGTCGCCGTCGGCCTGGGCGGCGTCCTCTTCGCGATCGGGCTCGGCTACCTCGTCACGCGCGCGGTGCTGACGCCGGTGCGGCGGCTGACCGAGGCGAGCGAGCACGTCGCGGCGACGCGCGACCTGCGCGAGCGGATGGACGCGTCCCGCCGCGACGAGCTCGGGCGGCTGGCGGCGAGCTTCAACACGATGCTCGGCGCGCTCGAGGAGTCGGTCGCGGCGCAGCGGCAGCTCGTCGCCGACGCCTCGCACGAGCTCCGCACGCCGCTGACGAGCCTGCGCACGAACATCGAGGTGCTCGCGCGCTCGGACGGCCTGCCGGCCGCGGAGCGCGAGCGGCTGCTCGCCGACGTCGTCGAGCAGCTGGCGGAGATGACGGCGCTCGTCGCCGAGCTCGTCGAGCTCGCGCGCGGCGAGCAGGTGCGGGCCGAGCCGGAGGAGGTGCGGCTCGACCTGCTCGTCGAGAGCGCCGTCGAGCGCGCGCAGCGGAACCATCCCGGCCTCGTCTTCGTCACGCACCTGGCCGAGACGGCGATCGAAGGCGTCCCGGCGACGATCGAGCGCGCCGTCGGCAACCTGCTCGACAACGCGGCCAAGTGGAGCCCGGCCGGCGGCACCGTCGAGGTCGTCGTCCGCGAGGGCCAGGTGACGGTGCGCGACCACGGGCCCGGGATCGACGAGGCCGACCTGCCGCACGTCTTCGACCGCTTCTACCGCGCCGCCGCCGCGCGCGGCATGCCGGGCTCCGGGCTCGGGCTCGCGATCGTCAAGCAGGTCGCGGAGTCGCACGGCGGCGAGGTCGCGGCCGAGCGTGCGGCCGGCGGCGGCACGGTCATGCGGCTGCGACTTTTAGCGACTTCTTAGCGCGGAGTTCACGCGGCTCTTAGGGTCGGTCTCTTTACTTCTCGCATGGGACTTCACGCGAACAGAAAAGGCGTCGCGCTCGGGCTCGTGGTCGGCCTGCTCGGCGGCGCAGCGGGCGGCGCGCTCGCGACCAGCGGCGGCATGACCACGACCACGACGACGACGACCGCACAGCCGCCCGCGCGGCAGGCGCTCGTCCAGGCGTTCCTCTCCGACCTCGCCGGCCGGCTCGGCGTCAGCGAGTCGACGCTGAAGGAGGCGATCCAGGGCGCCGCGATCGACCAGGTGAACCAGGCCGTGAAGGACGGCAAGCTGAGCCAGGACCAGGCGAACAGGCTGATCCAGCGGATCCAGTCCGGCAAGCTCGGCCCCGGCTTCCGCCTCGGCCCGGGCTTCCCCGGCCGCCTCGTGCATCCGGGCCCGGCCCTCCTCGGCGACGTGCTCGGCGCGGCCGCGGGCTACCTCGGGATGACCGAGGCGCAGCTGCGCGCGCAGCTCGCCTCCGGCAAGTCGCTCTCCGAGATCGCGGGCGCGGTCGCCGGCAAGACCGTCGCCGGGCTCGAGGATGCGATCGTCTCGGCGGCGACGGCGGCGCTGAACGCGGACACGCACCTGAGCGCCGACCAGGAGGCGAAGCTGATCGCCGGTCTGAAGTCGCGGATCGACGAGCTCGTCACGCGGGCGCGTGGCATGCACGGCCCGCCGCCGCGCGTCGCCTGGCACTGACCGCGGCTAGGTCGTCGCGCGGCGGACGGCGCGCTCCGCGAGCAGCTTGCGGCACGCGGCGCAGGTGACCCGCTCGATCTCGTACGGGACGCCTGCCCGCTGCCGCAGGACGCGCGTCGTCACCGCGGTGTGCTTGTGGTCGTGAGGAAGGGTGCTCATCGATCTCAGCGTGGTCGCTCGTGTCGTTTCACGCAATGGGCCGAACAGCCCATTTCACAGAGTTGTGACGAATCAGACGAGCGAAAGTTGCAGGTGCGGCTCGAGGCCGGAGACGCCGACGCCGACGAGCCGCAGCGGCCCGGGCCTGTCCCCGAGCGCGCGGTCGAGGAGCGCGCAGGCGAGGTCGCCGATCCGGCCGGCGTCGGCGATCCCGACCGGCAGCGAGGTCGAGCGGGTGCGGATCGCGAAGTCGGGGTAGCGCAGCTTCGTCGTCACCGTGCGCGCGGTCTGCTGCTTGCGCGCGAGGTGCTCCGCGAGCCCGACCGCCATCCGCCGCAGCTCGGCGTGCAGCCGCTCGACGTCGCCGACGTCCTGGGGGAAGGTCTCCTCGTTCGAGATCGAGATCCGCTCGACGTGCTGCTCGAGCTCGCGCGGGTCGATGCCGCGGGCGCGGTCGCGGAGCAGCCGTCCGACCTTGCCCGGGAGGAGCGTGGGCAGCTGCTCGTCCGGGATCCGCGCGAGGTCGCCGATCGTCTCGAGGCCGAGCCGGCGCAGCCGCTCCTCGCCGCGCGGGCCGACGCCGGGCAGCAGCCGGATGTCGAACGGCGCCAGGAAGCGCCGCTCCTGGCCGGCGCGGACGACGACGATGCCGCCCGGCTTGCGGCGGTCGGAGGCGATCTTGGCGACGACCTTGCTCGTCGCGACGCCGAGCGAGCAGGAGAGGCGCGTCCGCGCCCGCACCGACGCCTGCACCGCCTCGGCGATCGCGCGCGCCTCGTGGAAGTCGCGGGCGACGGCGTCGAGGCCGAGGTAGCCCTCGTCGATTCCGACCTGCTCGACCGCGGGCACGATCTCCCGGATCAGGCTCCAGACCTCCTGCGAGTACAGCCGGTAGAGCTGGTGGCGCGGCCGGACGAAGATCGCGGCCGGGCAGCGGCGGAGCGCCTCCGCGGCCGACATTGCCGAGCGGATGCCGTACTTCCGCGCCTCGTAGTTGGCGGTCGCGACGACGCCGCGGCCGTGCGGGTCGCCGCCGACGACGAGCGGCCGCGTGGCGAGCTCCGGCTGCTCGCGCTCCTCGACGGCGGCGAAGAAGGCGTCGAGATCGAGGTGGGCGACGATCACGGGCACAGCCTACGCCGCGCGCCGGAACACACGTACGCCTCGTTTTACGGCCGTGGCGGCTCGCCGGCGTAGCGCGGCGGCGGCGGGACGTGCGCCTCGAAGCGGTCGAGCAGCTCGTCCGGGTCCTCGGCGACGAGCAGCAGGTCGCTGTGATCGGCGCGGACGAAGCCCGCCGCGATCGCGCGCTCGCGGAAGGCGAGCAGCGGGTCGAAGTAGCCGGTCACGTTGAGGATGCCGACCGGCTTGCCGTGCAGGCCGAGCTGTGCCCACGTCACCACCTCGACGAGCTCCTCCAGCGTTCCCCAGCCGCCGGGGAGCGCGGCGAAGCCGTCCGCGAGCTCGGACATCAGCGCCTTGCGCTCGTGCATCGAGCCGACGACGCGCAGGTCGTCGAGGCCGCGGTGGCCGATCTCCCGGTCGACGAGGTGGCGCGGGATCACGCCGATCACCTCGCCGCCGGCCGCGCGCGCCGCGTCGGCGAGCTCGCCCATCAGCCCGACCGCGCCGCCGCCGTAGACGACGCCGAGCCCGCGGCGCACGATCGCCTCCGCGAGCGCGATCGCCGCCCCGCGGAAAACGGGGGCTGTCCCCGTGTTCGCGCCGCAAAAGACGCAGATCCGCTTCACCGCATCGACGCTACCATCGGCCTTCCGTGAAGCGGATCGCCTCGATCGCCGCGCTGCCGCTCGCAGCCGCGGGCTGCGGCGGCGCCGCCCGCCACGCCGCCGCGCCCCCGTCGCAGCCGCACGTGAAGGCGGCACACGTCGTCCGCTGCGCGCCCGGCTATCGCACGGTCGGCTCGAAGCGGCTCGCCTACGCCGCGGAGGTGCCGGGTCACGCGACGGCCTACCGCGCGCCGGGGACAGGCCCGATCGTCCGTTTCGGCCCCGTCAACGTCAACGACTACCCGACGGTGCTCGGCGTCCGCGGCAAGCTCGTCGGCCGCGACTGCGCGGTCCGCTGGTGGAAGGTGCAGCTGCCGCTGCGGCCGAACGGGATCGCCGGCTGGGTGCGTCCCGCCGACGTCGTCGTGCAGAAGGTGCGGACGCGGATCCTCGTCGACGTCTCCGCCCGACGCGTCACGCTCTTCCGCGCCGGCCGCCGCGTGCTCTCGACCGCGGCCGCCGTCGGCGCGCCCGCGACGCCGACGCCGACCGGCCGCTACTACGTCAACCAGCGGCTCGTCCCGGCCGACACGCACGGCCCGTTCGGCCCGGGCGCGCTCGGCATCTCCGCCTTCTCGCCGGTGCTGACCGGCTGGGCGCAGGGCGGCCCGGTCGCGATCCACGGCACCGACGCGCCCTGGTCGATCGGCCGCGCCGTCTCGAACGGCTGCATCCGCGTGCCGAACGACGTGCTGACGCGGATCTTCCGCGTCGCCGTCGCGGGCACGCCGGTCGTGATCGAGCGCTAGGGTTTTGCGGGCACGACTCCGCGGAAAAGGACGGCACCGATGACACAGCAGCGCGATCTGATCTCCCGGCTCGCCGACCGCGGCGAGGAGGTGCTCGCCAAGTTCGCCGAGACACCCGGCGCGCACCGCGTGCTCGAGCTCCTGAACTCGAGCCGCGAGCGGCTCGACGACCTGCAGAAGCGCGTGATCGGGCTCGAGGGGCTCGAGCGGCGGCTGGACGAGGTCGAGCGGCGGCTCGCGAAGGTGGAGAAGGGCGCGACGCCGCCCGCCAAGCCGCCCGCGCGCAGGCCCGCCGCGCGCAAGCCGGCGCCGAAGAAGCCCGCCGCCTAGCCGCGCGGCACGCGCAGCCGCAGCGCGCCGGGCACGATCTCGAAGCGCGCAGGCGTCGTTCCCGGCTGCTCGCCGTCGAGCTGCACCGGCAGCGGCTGCTCCGAGTCGACGGTGACGACGCGGCCGCGCAGCAGCTCCGCCTTCGGATGCGGCAGGTGCCGACCCGCGTAGGCCTTCGGCAGCGTCAGCGCCAGGTCGCGCTTGGTCAGGTGGCCGAGGAGGAGCACGTCGAAGAGCCCGTCGCCGGCATCTGCCTCCGGGCACATGTGCAGCCCGCCGCCGAGGAAGGCGCCGTTCGCGACGACGACCTCGTGCATCGGCCCCTCGCGCCGCTCGCCGTCGACCTCGGCCACGACCGTCGAGACCTGCCAGCGGACGAAGACGGCGAGGATCGCCGACAGGTAGGAGAGCCGGCCGCCGAGCGCCTTCGAGGAGTCGTTCGCGCGCTTCGCGATCGCGCCGCTGATCCCGGCGCCGGCGACGTTCGCGAACCAGCCGGCGGCCTCCTCGCCGCTCCAGGCGCGGTAGGAGACGCGGCCGAGGTCGAGCGTGCGCGTCTCGCCGGCGAGCGCGACGCGGACGGCCGCGTCGAAGTCGGCGCCGATCCCGAAGCTGCGCGCGAAGTCGCGGCCGGTGCCGCGCGGGACGAGCGCGAGCTCCGGCGCGTCCTCCAGGTCGCCGATCCCGTGCACGACCTCGTTCAGCGTCCCGTCGCCGCCGACGACGACGAGCAGCTCGTAGCCCGCGGCCGCCGCGTCGCGCGCGAGCTGCGCCATCTGGCCCGCACGCTCCGACACGAAGGTCTCGCCGGCGAGGCCGAGCTGCGCCGCGCGATGGGCGAGCTCCGGCCAGCGGCGGCCGGTCGAGCCGCCGGCGCTCGCCGGGTTGACGAGGAACGCGGTCCTAATCGTGCGTGACCGCGGCGAGGGCGACACGGGTCATCCGGTCGACGGCCGCCTTCAGCTCGTCGTCGGAGATCCGGGTGAAGACGCCCTCGACGACGATGTCGGAGACGGTCAGCAGGCAGCCGGCATCGACGCCGCGGATCGCGCCGATGGTGAAGAGCGCCGAGGCCTCCATCTCGACGGCGAGCACGCCGCGCCTCGACCAGCGCTCGTACTGGCCCTCGTCCGGGTTGTAGAAGAGGTCGCTGGAGACGATCGGGCCGACGTGCATCTCCTGGCCGATCTCCTTGGCGGCGTGGACGGCGCCGTGGATCAGCTCCCAGGACGCGGTCGGGCAGTGCGGCTCGTTCGCGACGAGGTGCATCGCCGTCTGGTCGGCCGGCACGGCGGTCAGCGCGACGATCAGGTCGCCGAGCGCGTGGTGGGCCTGCAGGCCGCCGCAGGTGCCGACGCGCATCAGCTTCTTGCAGCCGAGCTGGCAGAGCTCCTCGAAGACGATCGTCGCGCCCGGGCAGCCCATGCCGGTGCCCTGGACCGAGACCGGCTTGCCCTCGAAGCTGCCGGTGTAGCCGTAGAGGCCGCGCTCGGAGTTCACCTGCTTCACGTCGTCGAAGTAGGTCTCGGCGATGTACTTCGCGCGCAGCGGGTCGCCGGGCAGCAGCACCGCCTCGGCGTAGGCGCCCGGCTCGGCTCGCAGGTGGATCGGCACGGGCGTGACTCTATCCGCGACGATTCGCCGATGGCGCGACTGGTGTCGCCGGAGCTGGAGCAGGTGCTCGCGTTCTGCGCGGAGGAGCCGGTGGAGCGGGTCTTCCTCGAGGACGTGGCGCGGCGCGGGCTCGGGCGGTTCGCGGCGGTCGAGGAGCCGGACGGGCGGCTGTCGGCGCTCTGCCACGCCGGCGCGAACGTCGTCCCGTCGGGCCGCGGCTGCGGCGCGTTCGCCGAGGCGGCGCGGCGCGGCCGCTCGCGGATGCTGATCGGCGACGAGCGGGCGGTCGGCGAGCTGTGGGAGGCGGCGCGCGATCTGCTGCCGCGGCCGCGCGAGGACCGTCCCGGGCAGCCGGTCTACGAGCTGCGCGAGCCGCCGGCGCCGGGCGAGACGGGGCTGCGGCCGGCGCGTCGCGCCGACCTCGAGCTGCTCGTCGGCGCCTGCGCGGCGACGCACCGGGAGGAGCTCGGGATCGACCCGCTCGCGCGCGACCCGGAGGGCTTCCGCCGGCGGACGGAGGCGCAGATCGAGGAAGGTCGCTCGTGGCTCTGGGAGGAGGACGGCGCGATCCTCTTCAAGGCGGAGGCGTCGGCGTGGACGCCCGCGGCGGTGCAGCTGCAGCAGGTGTGGGTCGACCCGGAGGCGCGCGGCCACGGCCATGCGCAGCGGGGGCTGCGCGACCTCTGCCGGCTGCTGCTCGAGCGGACTCCGTGCGTCTGCCTGTTCGTGCGGCCCGAGAACGCGCCGGCGATCCGCGTCTACGAGGCGGTCGGGATGCGGCGGGCCGGCTCCTACCGCAGCATCCTCTTTTGAAGCGGGGACAGTCCCCGGTTGAAGCGGGGACAGTCCCCGCTTCGGCGGCGAAACGGCCCGGCTAGATTTGAGCGCGTGGAGCTGCTGATCCTGGCGCGGCACGGCGAGACCGACTGGAACACCAGGCGGCTCGTCAACGGCGACCCCGCCGTCGACGTGCGCCTCAGCGAGCGCGGGCGCGAGGAGGCGCGCAGGCTCGGCACCGAGCTCGCGGGCGAGCAGCTCGACCTCTGCGTGACGAGCGCCTTCCCGCGGACGGAGGAGACCGCGGCGCTCGCGCTCGACGGTCGCGTCCTGCCCCGGCTGCGCGTCGCCGACCTCGGCGACCCGGGCTACGGGTCGTTCGAGGGCGGGCACCTGGACGACTACCGCGCCTGGGCCGCGAAGCACGACTCGACGGCGGCCCCGGACGGCGGCGAGCCGCGTCACGCCGTCGTCGGCCGCTACGTCCGCGGTTTCCGGCTGCTGCTCGCCCGGCCCGAGCGGACGATCCTCGCCGTCCTCCACTCGCTGCCGATCGCCTACGCGCTCGCCGCGCGCGAGGGCCGCGCGCCCGAGCCGCGCGAGCCGCTGGTCGCGAACGCGCATCCGTACCGCTTCGCGCACGAGGAGCTCGACCGCGCAATCGGGCTGCTGGAGGGCTGGTGCGCCTCGCCGACCTGGTGAAGCTCGCGCTCGCGGCCTGGATCCTGCGCTGGCTCGCGACGGAGCTCGCCTCTCGCGCCGGCCGCCGGCAGCCGCCGGCGCAGGTCGCCTCCGGGCCGCTCCCGGGGACGATGCCGGGCCCGCGCCGGACGACCTGAACGAGTGATGAAGGACGCGGACGCGTCGAGCCGATAGAGCAACCGATGCTTCGGACGGGCCTCACTGCGGCGGGCCTGCTGCTGGCAACGGCCCTCCTCGTGGCAGGCGGCCGTGCGCAGGCCAGCGGCGGCACCGCGACCGCCACGAAACACACCTGCGGCGCGCAGGACAAGCAGTTCATCCGCGCGGCGGCGCTGAGCACGACCGCGCTGACGATGCTCGGCCAGGACTACCAGTCCGGCGCGCTCGGCCCGAAGGAGGCGATCTCGGAGACGCGCGACGCCGAGATCGGCATCCGCATCACCGCGCCGCGCGACCCGTCGCTGAAGCTCGCGCGGACGCTGATGCGGGGGATGATGGACGAGTACGAGCGGGCCGTCCGCGCCCAGTGGAAGGGACAGGGCGACGCGGGCCAGCACATGTACCGCTCCTACGCCTTCGCCAACTACGGCCACGGGGTGCTCGTCCAGGCCCAGCCGGCGCTCGGCAAGCTCGGCTGCTCGGTCGCCGACCTGTTGCAACAATGAGCGGATGGAGCCTGCCGCGCTGCGCGCGCGCGTCGAGGCGTATGTTCGCCGCCACGGGCTGATCCCGCCCGGCGGCGAGATCACCTGCCTCGTCTCGGGCGGCGCCGACTCGAGCTGTCTCTGGCACACGCTGCGCGAGCTCGGCTACCGGGTGGCGGCGCTGCACGTCGATCACGGCCTGCGCGGCGCCGAGTCCGATGCCGACGCGCGCTTCTGCGCCGGCGCCCTCGGCGCAGAGGTCGTGCGCGTGCCGCCGGCGCGCAGCGAGGCCGAGCTGCGCGAGCTCCGCTACGCCGTCGCCGCCGATCGGCTGCGCGCGACCGGGCACACCGCCTCCGACCAGGTCGAGACCGTCCTCTACCGCCTCGTCTCCTCCGGCCGGCCGACCGGGATCAGGCCGCGGCGCGAGGACGGCGTCGTCCGCCCGCTGCTCGAGGTCGCGCGTGCCGAGACGGAGGCCTACTGCCGTGCCGTCGGGCTCGAGTTCCGCCGCGACTCGTCGAACGCGGCGACGAAGCGCGGTCTGATCCGGGACGAGATCCTGCCGCTCCTGCGCCGGCTCCATCCGGCCGCCGAGCAGAACCTGCTGCGCGCGCTCGACGAGCGGCGCACGCTGCCGCCCGCGCTCGCCGAGCTGCTCGACGCGCCGCCCGGCTCGCGCCGCGTCGACCTCGGCGGCGGCGTCCAGGCGGTGCGCGAGCACGACCGTTTGTGGCTCGAAACGGGGCCTGTCCCCGTTGTCGGCGAGGTCGAGTGGGGGCGTTGGCGCATCCGCTCCGAGCTCCCCGGCCTTAGAGTGCGCGGATGGCGGGCCGGCGACCGGCTCGCGGGGCGCAGGAAGAAGGTGCAGGACGTGTTCGTCGACGCGAAGATCCCCCGTTCCGACCGCGAGGGCTGGCCCCTGGTCGTGCGCGGCGACGAGGTGGTCGCGATCCCGGGGATCGTCGAGGCCGAAGGCGTCGAGGTGACCCTTGTCGGTTGATCTGCACGCAGCCGTCGGCGAGATCCTGATCGACGAGCCGACGCTGCAGAAGCGGATCGGCGAGCTCGGCCGCGAGATCGCCGCCGACTACGCCGGCCGCGACCTGCTGCTCGTCGGCGTCCTCAAGGGCGCCGTCTTCTTCATGGCCGACCTGATGCGCCACGTCCAGGTGCCGTGCGAGGTCGACTTCATGGCGATCTCGAGCTACGGCGCCGCCACCGACTCGTCCGGCGTCGTCCGCATCCTCAAGGATCTCGACCTGAACATCGAGGGCCGGAACGTGCTCGTCGTCGAGGACATCATCGACTCGGGTCTGACGCTCTCCTATCTCGTGCGCACGCTCGAGGCGCGCGAGCCCGAGAGCCTCGAGGTCTGCGCGCTGCTGACCAAGCCGGCGCGGCGCGAGATCGACGTGCCCGTCCGCTACATCGGCTTCGAGATCCCGAACCGCTTCGTGATCGGCTACGGGCTGGACTTCGCCGAGCGTTACAGGAACCTTCCCTTCGTCGGCGTATTGCACGAGAATCTGATGCCGGAAGGCGTGTGAAACCGTGGGGCCGCGCACACGTTCTAGGGGGAGCACGCTGCTACCCTGCTCCCAGGAGACTCCGTGAACCGATTCTTCCGCTCCGCCCTCTTCCCCTTAGTGGTGATCGTGCTGCTCGTCTACCTGGCGAGCCAGACGCTGATCCCGCACGGCAAGAGCGAGGCGAAGCTCAGCTACTCGCAGGTGATCAGGGACGTCAAGGCGGGCCAGGTCAGCGACGTCACCTTCAACCCCTCCAAGCAGGAGATCACCGGCACCGACAACGGCCAGAAGTTCAAGGTCAACTACCCGACGCCGGAGTCGCAGTACGGCTTCCAGCAGCTGCTGCAGTCGCACGACGTCAAGTTCGACTCGAAGGGCGTCGGCTCGTCGCCGTGGTGGTCGATCCTGACCTCGCTGCTGCCGTTCGTGCTCCTCTTCGGCTTCTGGATCTTCCTGATGAACCAGGTGCAGGGCGGCGGCTCGAAGGTGATGAGCTTCGGCAAGTCGCGCGCGAAGCGGATGGCACCCGACTCGCCGAAGATCGGCTTCAAGGACGTCGCGGGCGTCGACGAGGCGGTCGAGGAGCTCCAGGAGATCAAGGAGTTCCTCGAGAACCCGAAGAAGTTCCAGGCGCTCGGCGCCTCGATCCCGAAGGGCGTCCTCCTCTACGGGCCCCCCGGCACCGGTAAGACGCTGCTCGCGCGTGCCGTCGCCGGCGAGGCGGGCGTGCCCTTCTTCTCCATCTCGGGCTCCGACTTCGTCGAGATGTTCGTCGGCGTCGGCGCCTCGCGCGTGCGCGACCTGTTCGAGCAGGCGAAGCAGGCGGCGCCGTGCATCGTCTTCATGGACGAGATCGACGCGGTCGGCCGCCACCGCGGCGCCGGGCTCGGCGGCGGCCACGACGAGCGCGAGCAGACGCTCAACCAGCTGCTCGTCGAGATGGACGGCTTCGAGATGAAGGAC
>DASSSQ010000053.1:0-12316 GCA_035708405.1 Gaiellaceae bacterium | reverse complement strand
GCTCGACGGCCTCGCCGCCACGGCCGAGCGGCTCGACGGGCGGCTCTCCTTTCGCGACGAGATCCGCCGCTGCTACGGCGTCGCCGCCGACCCCGCCACCGAGGCCGAGCTCGCGGCGGCGCACGACCGGCTCGACGAGCTCCTGCCGGGCGGCGGCGACCTGCGCGAGCGCTACCGGGCCTGGCGGCGCGAGCGGGCGGTCCCGCGCCAGGCGATCCTCCCTGCGCTCGCGCGGCTCGAGACCGAGCTGCGGACGCGAACCGCCGAGCGCTTCGGCCTCCCCGAGGGCGAGAGCCTCGACGTCGAGCTGGTCGAGAACGAGCCGTGGGGCGCCTTCAACTATTACCTCGGCGGCCTGCGGAGCCGCGTCGTCGTCAACACCGACGTGCCGCTGCGGCCGGAGCTGCTTCCCGACTACGTCGCGCACGAGGTCTATCCCGGCCACCACACCGAGCACGCGTGGAAGGAGCGGCTGCTGGTCGAGGGCGAGGGCCGGCTCGAGGAGACGATCTTCCTGACGGGCACGCCGCAGGCGCTCGTCGCCGAGGGGATCGCGACGAACGCGCTCGCCGCGCTCGGGCCGGAGGCCGAGGAGGCGTGCGCGGCGATCCTCGCCGAGCTCGGCGCCGGCTACGACCTCGAGCTCGTCCGGGCGCTGCGCGAGGCGGAGAAGCCGTTCGCGCGGATCGCCCACAACGTCGCGCTGATGCTGCACGAGGAAGGATGCGGGCGTGACGAGGCGGGCGCCTTCGCGCTCCGCTGGAACCTCCGCTCGGAGAGCGAGGTCGAGAAGCTGCTCGACTTCGGCGTGCACCCGGCCTGGCGCGCGTACGTCGTCGTCTACGTCGCCGGCGAGCGGCTCGTCGAGCCCTGGGCCGCGGAGCCGGCGCGCTTCCGGCGGCTCCTGACCGAGCGGCTGACGACCTCCGACCTCCGTTGACCCCTGGAAAGGGGGAGAAGGACGCGCGGCCGTCGCGCCGATGAGAGCCGCAGTGGCGACCGACGACCGTCTGACGCAGAACGCCGACCAGCTCGAGCAGGCGCTCGACGCCACCCGGCGCACGCTCGGCGACGTGGCGACCGGCGAGCAGCGGACGCGGCGCGCCTCGGCGATCGAGCAGGCTGCGCGCTACGTCGCGCTCCTGCGCGCCGCGGGCGACGCGGGCCAGCGGACGCAGGCGCCCTTCTGGTTCAAGCTCGAGTTTCCGGACGGCCGCTGGAACGTCGCCGAGCGGCGGCTCGAGGCGGCGCCGCGGGTCGGCGACGTGGTCTCGTTCGACGACGGCAGCCGCTGGCGCGTCCGCGACTCGCAGCTCGTGAAGCCGCGCCCGGCGCAGAAGCCGCCGCGCGAGTTCTTCGTCTGCGCGCTCGCCGCCTGAGCTCTCCGTCCGCGACAATCGCGCGATGGCCGAGCCGGAGGTCGCCGCCGCACCGTTCTCGGAGCGCACCGCCTGGTCGCGGAACCTGGCGACGCCGCTCCGCGAGTTCCTGCGCACCGAGACGGGCAGCGCCGCCGTCCTGCTCGCGGCTGCGGTCGCGGCGCTCGTCTGGGCGAACGCGGACCTCGCGTCGTACGGCGCGGTCTGGTCGACGCAGCTCTCGCTCCGGCTCGGCGGCGCGGGGATCGCGCAGGACCTGCGTGCCTGGGTGAACGAGGGGCTGATGACCTTCTTCTTCCTCGTCGTCGGCCTCGAGGCGCGGCGCGAGTTCGACATGGGGGAGCTGCGGCAGCGACGGCGGGTCGCGCTGCCGCTCCTCGCCGGGCTCGGCGGGATGGCGGTGCCGGTCGCGGTCTACCTCGCGCTGAACGCCGGTCGCGCCAGCGCGCACGGCTGGGGGACGGCGATGTCGACGGACACCGCGTTCGCGCTCGGGATGCTCGCGCTCGTCGGCCCGCGCTTCCCCGACCGGCTGCGCTCGTTCGTGCTCACGGTCGTCGTCGTCGACGACATCGTCGCGCTCGCGATCATCGCGACCGCGTACACCGAGCGCGTCGCGACGGCCGCGCTCGGCGCCGCGATCGGCTTCTTCGCGGCGGTGCTCGTCACCCGCCGGCTCGGCGTCCGGCACGGGCTCGTCTACGCGGCGCTCGGGGTCGGGCTCTGGGTCTCGCTGCACGAGTCGGGGATCGACCCGGTCGTGACCGGCCTCGCGATGGGCCTCTTGACCTACGCGTACGCGCCGGCGCGCAGCGACCTCGAGCACGCGACCGACCTCTTCCGGCTCTTCCGCGAGCAGCCGACGCCGGAGCTGGCGCGCTCGGCGCGGGCCGGCGTCGAGTCGGCGATCTCGCCGAACGACCGGCTGCAGCAGCTCTACCACCCCTGGACGAGCTACATGATCGTGCCGCTCTTTGCGCTCGCGAACGCCGGCATCCCGCTCGGCGGCGGCTTCCTCCCGGGCGCGCTCGGCTCGCGGGTGACGCTCGGGATCGTCGTCGGCTACGTCGTCGGCAAGCCGGCCGGGATCCTCGGCGTCTCCTGGCTCGGGACGCGGCTCTCCGGCGGACGGCTGCGGCCGCCGGTCGGCTGGGCGGCGGTCGCCGGCGGCGGCGCGGTCGCCGGGATCGGGTTCACGGTCTCGCTGCTGATCGCGACGCTCGCCTTCCACGGCGCGCAGCTCGAGCAGGCGAAGCTCGGCGTGCTCGTCGCGGCGCTCGTCGCCTCGGTCGCGACCTGGCTCGTCTTCCGCGCCACCGACCTGCTGCCGCGGCGGCTGCGGATCCGGGCGCTGCTCGGCCGCGCCGAGAGCCTCGTCGACCTCGCCGTCCCGGTCGACCCGGAGCGCGACCACGTGCGCGGCCCGGTCGGCGCGCCGGTGACGCTCGTCGAGTACGGCGACTTCGAGTGCCCCTACTGCGGGCTCGCCGAGACCGTGATCCGCGAGCTGCTCGCCGACTTCGGCGACCTCGAGTACGTCTGGCGGCACCTGCCGCTCGCCGACGTCCACCCGCACGCGCAGCTCGCCTCCGAGGCGGCCGAGGCGGCGGCCGCCCAGGGCGCGTTCTGGGAGATGCACGACCTGCTGCTGCAGCGGCAGGACGCGCTGCGCATGCCGGAGCTCGTCGCCCACGCGGAGGAGCTCGGGCTCGACGTCGAGCGCTTCGCCGACGACCTGCGCCGGCACGCGCAGGCCGGCCGCGTCGCCGAGGACGTCGACAGCGCCGACCTCAGCGGCGTCTCCGGCACGCCGACCTTCTTCGTCAACGGTCGCCGCCATCACGGCGCCTACGACATCGCGACGCTGACCGCGGCCGTGCGCGCGGCGCGGGCGCGTGCGGCGATCCTCGGCGCGTAACAATCCGTTCGCGCCCCGCGCGCATACTTCTCGGTATGGACGACGCGCGTCCCTACGGCCGCCGCACGTTCCTCGCGGTCACGCTCGGCGGGATCTCGGCGCTCTTCTGGGCGGAGCCGGCCTGGCGCGCGGTCTCGGCGGCGGCGCGGCCGTTCGAGAACGCGCTGCCGCCCGGGCTCGTCCCGTCGGGCTGGCGGATCTACACCGTGGCGGCGACCATGCCGCGCTTCGACCCGGCAAGCTGGCGGCTGCGGATCGAGGGACAGGTCTCGCGGCCGGTCGAGCTCGACTACCGGCAGCTGCGCGCGCTGCCGCGCGCCGAGCAGGTCTCGACCTTCCACTGCGTCACCGGCTGGACGGTGAAGGACGTCCACTGGGCCGGCGTCCGCTTCCGCGACCTGCTCGAGCCGGCGGGGCCGCTGCCCGGCGCGACGACGCTCACCTTCGTCTCGGCCGAGATTCCGTACGTCGACACGCTGACGCTCGCCCAGGCGCACCTCGGCGACGCGATGCTCGCCTACGAGCTGGACGGGAGGCCGCTGCCGCGCGAGCACGGCGCGCCGGTGCGGGTCGTGATCCCGGAGATGTACGGCTACAAGGGCGTCAAGTGGGTCTCGCGGATCGTCGTCGGCTCTGACGCGCAGCCCGGCTACTGGGAGCAGCGCGGCTACGACGTCGACGCCTGGGTCGGGCGCTCGAATGGCCTCTGATCCGCGCTACGTCGAGCGCTTCACGCGCACCGAGCGGACGCTGCACTGGCTGCACGCGGCCGCCTTCCTCGTCCTGCTCGGCTCGGGGCTCGTCCTCTACGTGCCGCGACTCTCGGAGACGGTCGGGCGGCGGCCGTTCCTGAAGGACGTCCACGTCTACACGGCGGTCGCCTGGCTCGCGGCGATCGCGCTCGTCGTCGCCGCGGGCGACCGGCGGCGGCTCGCGGCGACGCTGCGCGAGCTCGACCTCTTCGACCGCGACGACCGGCTCTGGCTGCAGCGGATCCCGCGCCCGCAGGGCCGCTTCAACGCGGGCCAGAAGCTGAACGCGGCGCTGACGGCCGCCTTCGCCGTGCTGTTCGCGGTGTCGGGCTTCTTCCTCTGGCTCGGCGAGCGCGACCCGCGCTACCGCTTCGCCTCGACGATCCTCGTCCACGACGGGCTGATGTACGTCTCGCTCGTGCTGCTCGTCGGGCATCTCTACCTGGCGCTGATCTATCCGTCGACCCGGCACGCGCTGCGCGGGATGGCGGTCGGCTCGGTGCGCCGGGACTGGGCGCGCGAGCACCACGCGAAGTGGCTGCCGCCCGGCGAGCCCTGACCCGCCTACGATCCCGGTGTGCTGGAGCTGTATCAGGCGGAGTGGTGCCCGTACTCGCACCGCGTGCGCGCGCGGCTGACCGAGCTCGGGCTCGAGTTCACCGCGCGGCAGGTGCCGCCCGACCGCGACCGGCGCGACGCGATGGCGGCGGCGACCGGCGCGCGCTCGATCCCGACGCTCGTCGACGGCGGCGAGGTCTTCGAGGGCCCAGACGCGATCCTCGCGCACCTCGACGAGCGCTATCCCGAGACCGACGACCTGGCCGCGCACCGCGAGAAGGACGCCGAGGAGGGGCCCGCGTGGCGCGACCCGGAGAGCGCGCCCGAGGACGCGGGCCGCCGGATCGTCCTCGTCTACGACGGCTCGCCGGAGGCGGAGCGAGCGGCCGAGCGCGCGGCGCGGCTGGCGGTCGACGAGCGCACCGCGGTCGTCGTCCTCGACGAGCGGGCGCGCGAGCTCGTGCAGGAGCGCGGCGCCGAGGCCAAGCTGCTCGCGCGGGACGGCGAGCCGGCTCAGGCGGCCGTCGAGCTGGCGGCGGAGCTCGAGGCGGGCCTCGTCGTCGTGCCGGCGGGGCCGACGGCAGGTCGCGTCCTCGAAGGTGCCGGCTGCGACGTGCTGGTCGTCAGCTGAGCATCCGGCGCGCGCGCAGCAGCTCCGCCACCGACCACGCCTGGAACGGGCAGCCGGTCGCGCCGTGCGGCGCGGCGCCGTCCGCGGTCTCCGAGACGGAGCCGAGCCCGAACTCGGCGAGGTGCGCCTCGAGCCCGTCGAGGACGCCGTCGGTCGCGATCCCGGTGCGGCGGGCGGCCTCGACGTAGGGGCCGGCGAGCCACGGCCAGACCGTGCCCTGGTGGTAGGCTCGGTCGCGTTCGGCGGGGCCGCCGCGGTGAAAGGGCCGGTAGCCCGGATCGGCGGGGTCGAGGCTGCGCAGCCCGAGCGAGGTGAGGAGCGGCGCGCACGCCTCGACGACGGAGCGCTCGGCGAGCGGCGCGTGCGGCAGCGAGACGGCGAGCAGCTGGTTCGGTCGCAGCCGTGCGTCGCCGACGATGTCATCGCAGCGGCCGGCGCGCAGGAAGGCGCCCGGGAACGAGGCGCGGGCACGGGCCTCGAGCCGCCGCACCTCCGTCGCGTCGCCGCCGCTCCGCTCGACCAGCGCGGCGACGGCGGCGAGCCCGTTCACCCACAGCGCGTCGATCTCGACCGCCTTCCCCGCGCGCTGCGTCACCGGGACGCCGTCGACGCGCGCGTCCATCCAGGTGAGCGCGAGCCCGTCGGCGCCCTGGACGAGCAGACCGTCCGCCGGGTCGACGCGGATCCCGTAGCGGGTGCCCGCGACGTGCGCGCGGACGACGTCGACGAGCTTCGGCGCGAGCGCGGCGGCGAGGTCGTCGTCGCCGGTGCGCTCGACGTGGCGGTCGACGGCGTGCAGGAGCCAGAGCGTCGCGTCGGCGGTGTTGTACTCGAGCGAGCCGGTGTCGGCGGTGTTCGCGAGCATGCCCTCGCTGAGCGTCGCCGCCTCGCGCTCCAGCAGCTTCCGTCCCTCCTCGGCGCGGCCGGTCTCGAGGAAGAGCCCCTCGTACGAGGTCATCGTGTCGCGCGACCAGCTGCCGAACCAGGGATAGCCGGCGACGACGGACGGTCCGGCGACGACGAGCTGGTCGGCGGCGAGCGCGAGCTGCGCCTCGACTGCGTCCGTGGCCTTCGCCCGCGCGACCAGCGACCGCGCGCGCGACCGCGCCGATTCGACCGCCGCCGGCCCGTCGTGAGCCTCCGCGCCGGGATCGCCGGCCCATGCGCAGACAGTCAGCGTCCCGCCCGGCTCGAGCTCGGCGGCGAAGGTGCCCGCGTGCCAGAGGTCCTCCCGGTCGGGCAGCCCGCGCGCGGCCTCCTCGCGGTAGCGGACGCCGCGGTACCACTCGCCGGCGGGCGCGAAGCCGGGGCCGGCGACGCGGTAGGCGCCCTCGAAGACGTAGCCGTCCGCGGCCCGCTCGACCGCCGGCGCGCCGTCGCCGAAGCGCTCGCCGTTCGCGTCGCGCCAGGTCGAGAGCGCCGCCAGCTCGAGCCGCACCGGCCCCGCCGCGCGCACGAGCCGGTGCAGGACGACGATCCCCGGCCGGCCCGGCAGCGGCGCGAGCACGCGCTCGAGAATCGTCTCGCCGACCGCGAAGCGCCAGCGCGGCAGCCCGTCCTCGAGCGCGAACTCGGCGAGCGCCAGGTGCCCGGAGGGATCGACGGCGCCGCTCGCCCACTCGTGGACGGCGAGCCGGATCCGCGCGTCGCCGATCCGCAGCACGGGGTCGAGCGCCGCCAGGCCGAGCATCCGCCCGCCCGGCGGCCGCGTCGCGGCGACATGGAGGCCGTGGTAGCGGCGCGTCCGCAGCCCGCCGACGGTGCCCATCGCGAAGCCGCCGGCGCCGTCCGCGACGAGCCACTCGCGCGCCGAGGCCGCGTCGAGGTCGCCGCAGAGCTGCCGGCCGAACCGCATCCCCGGACTGTATGCCGTGCGAGACTCACGGATCGTGGGCGCGGAGCGCGACCGGCTGAACGAGGTGCCGCGCGGCCGCGCGCCGTGGCGGCACTGGGGCCCGTACCTGAGCGAGCGCGCCTGGGGCACCGTGCGCGAGGACTACAGCACGGACGGCACCGCCTGGGACTACTTCCCGCACGACCATGCCCGCTCGCGCGCCTACCGCTGGAACGAGGACGGCCTCGCCGGCATCTGCGACGACCGGCAGACGCTCTGTTTCGCGCTCGCCTTCTGGAACGGGCGCGACCCGATCCTCAAGGAGCGGATCTTCGGCCTCACCGGCCCGCAGGGCAACCACGGCGAGGACGCCAAGGAGTACTGGTGGTACCTCGACTCGACGCCGACGCACTCGTTCATGCGCTGGCGCTACATGTACCCGCAGGCCGCGTTCCCGTACGACGAGCTCGTCGCCGGCAACGCGGCGCGCGGCAAGGGCGACCCGGAGCTCGAGCTCGTCGACACCGGCGTCTTCGACGACGGCCGCTACTGGGAGATCACCGCCGACTACGCCAAGGCCTCGCCCGAGGACGTGCTGATCCGCGTCTCGGTGCGGAACGCCGGCCCGGACGAGGCGACGATCGACGTGCTGCCGACGCTCTGGTTCCGCAACACCTGGTCGTGGGGGATCGACCCGGCGCGGCCGTCGATCCGGCTCGCCGACGGCGCCCTCGTCGCCGAGCACGCGCAGCTCGGCACGCGGCAGCTCTCGGCGGGCGGCGCGCCGGAGGCGCTCTTCTGCGAGAACGAGACGAACTTCGAGCGGCTCTACGGCGTCCCATCGCCGACGCCGTATCCGAAGGACGGGATCGGCGACCACGTCGTCCACGGCGCCGCGACCGTCAACCCGCAGCGGACCGGCACGAAGGCGGCGTTCCGCTACCGGCTCACGGTCGGCGCCGGCGAGACGCGGGTCGTCGAGCTGCGCCTGCGCGAGCAGGCGGGCCTCGGCGACGACTTCGCGGAGACGCTGGCGCTGCGCGAGCGGGAGGCGGACGAGCTCTACGCCGAGCTGACCCCCGCCTGCGCGACTGCGGACGAGGCGCTCGTCCTCCGCCAGGCGCTCGCCGGGATGCTCTGGTCGAAGCAGTTCTACCACTACGACGTCCTGCGCTGGCTCGACGGCGACCCGGCCGGGCCGACGCCGCCGGCGCAGCGCCTGAGCGGCCGCAACGCCGGCTGGACGCACCTGAACAACCTCGACGTGATCTCGATGCCGGACAAGTGGGAGTACCCCTGGTACGCGGCCTGGGACCTCGCCTTCCACTGCGTCGCGCTCGCGCACGTCGACCCCGCGTTCGCGAAGGCGCAGCTCGTCCTCCTCTGCCGCGAGTGGTTCATGCACCCGAACGGCCAGCTGCCCGCCTACGAGTGGGCCTTCGGCGACGTCAACCCGCCCGTGCACGCGTGGGCGGCGCTGCAGGTCTTCGAGATCGACGGCTCGACCGACCTCGACTTCCTCGAGCGGATCCTGCACAAGCTGCTGCTCAACTTCACCTGGTGGGTCAACCGCAAGGACGCCGAGGGCAACAACCTGTTCGAGGGCGGCTTCCTCGGCCTCGACAACATCGGCCCCTTCGACCGTTCGGCGCTGCCGGTCTCGGGCCGTCTCGAGCAGTCGGACGGCACCTCGTGGATGGCGATGTACTGCCAGAACCTGCTCGAGCTCTCGCTCGTGCTCGCCCACCACGATCCGACCTACGAGGACGTCGCGACCAAGTTCTTCGAGCACTTCGCGCTGATCGCGTCGGCGCTGAACGACAAGGGACTCTGGGACGAGGCCGACGGCTTCTACTACGACCTGCTCCGCTGCGGCGACGGCAGCGCCGTGCCGCTGCGCGCGCGCTCGGTCGTCGGGTTGCTGCCGCTCGCGGCGGTGGCCTTCCTGCCGGACGAGACGCTGGCGCGGCTGCCCGACTTCGCCACGCGCGTCGAGTGGTTCGTGCAGCACCGGCCGGAGGCGCGTGGGGTCGTGGAGCACGTCGCCGGGGGCGGGCGGCTGCTCGCGATCGTCGAGGAGGAGCGGCTGCGCCGGCTGCTCGCGCCGATGCTCGACCCGGCCGAGTTCCTCTCCGACCACGGTCTACGCGCGCTCTCGAAGTTCCACGAGGCGAACCCGCTCGAGGTCGAGGTGAACGGCGTCACGGCGCGGCTCGACTACGAGCCGGGCGAGTCGACGAGCGGCCTCTTCGGCGGCAACTCGAACTGGCGCGGGCCGGTCTGGATGCCGGTCAACTACGTGCTGCTGCGCGTGCTGCGCATCTACGCCCACGTGCTCGGGCCGGGCTTCACCGTCGAGTGCCCGACCGGCTCGGGGCAGGCGATGACGCTGGACGAGGTCGCCGACGAGGTGGCGCGCCGGCTCGTCTCGCTCTTCCTGCGCGGGCCCGACGGGCGCCGGCCCGTCCACGGCGGCTCCCGGCTGCTCGCCGAGGAGCCGGCGTGGCGCGACCTGATCCCCTTCCACGAGTACTTCCACGCCGAGTCCGGCGCCGGCCTCGGGGCCTCGCACCAGACCGGCTGGACGGGGCTCGTGGCCGACCTGATCATCCGCGACACGAGAAGGAGCTGACATGGACCTGAAGGGCAAGGTCGCGATCGTCACCGGCGCCGGCAGCGGCATCGGCGCCGCGATCGCGCAGGCGCTCGCCGACGCGGGCGCGGCGGTCTGCATCAACTACTACCGCGCCTACGAGGACGAGGCGAGGAAGCACGCCGCGAGCCTGCCGCGCGCGATCGCCGTCTCCGCCGACGTGTCGAGCCCCGAGGACGCGGCACAGCTGGTCTCGACGACCGTCGAAGAGCTCGGCGGCCTCGACGTGCTCGTCAACAACGCCGGCATCGAGCACTCGATCCCGCTGCTCGACCTCGACGCGAAGGACTGGGACGCCGTGATCGCGGTCAACCTGCGCGGCGCCTTCTGCTGCCTGCAGGCCGCCGGCCGCGCGATGCGCGACTCCGGCCGCGGCGGCTCGATCGTCAACATCTCGTCGATCCACGAGGACGTCGCCTTCCCCGGCTTCGCCTCCTACTGCGCCTCGAAGGGCGGCCTGCGGATGCTGATGCGGAACGCCGCCGTCGAGCTGGCGCCGTACAGGATCCGGGTCAACAACGTCGCTCCCGGCGCGATCAAGACGCCGATCAACGCGACCACGCTGAACGATCCGCAGAAGGTGGCGACGTTGCAGCGGATCATCCCGCTCGCGCGCATGGGCGAGCCGTCCGAGGTCGCGAGCGCGGCCGTCTTCCTCGCCTCGGATCTCGCCTCGTACGTGACGGGCTCGACCTATTTCGTCGACGGCGGGATGGTGCGCTACGCGGAACCGCTCTGATCGCGACCGGATAAGGTCCGTTAATGGATACGCGCCAGCTGGCCGCATTCTGCGAGGTCGTCGAGCGCGCGAGCTTCTCGGCGGCGGCGGAGCGGCTCGGCGTCACCCAGCCGGCGGTCAGCCTGCAGGTGCGCGCCCTGGAACGACGGCTCGGCGCGAAGCTGCTCGACCGGTCGGGGCGCCGGGTCGGGCCGACCGAGGCGGGGCTGCGTCTCTACCGCGGCGCGCAGCGGCTGCTCGCGCTCGAGGAGCAGCTGCTCGGCGAGCTGACGGACGCCGACGAGGGCGAGCTCGACGGCGTGCTCGAGATCGGCTCGTCGACGGGCCCGGGGATCGTGCTCGCGCTGCTTCTGTGCGAGTTCCAGCGGCAGCATCCGGGCGTGCAGGTCGCGCTCTCGGTCTTCGACACGCAGCGCGTGGTCGAGCGCGTCGCGGCGCGCCAGCTCGAGCTGGGCGTCGTCGGCGCCGCGCCGCGCCACCGAGGCGTCCGGTTCGAGCCGTTCTTCCGTGACGAGGTGATCCTCGTCGTCCCGCCCGACCACGAGTTCGCGGGCCGCACGATCACGCTCGACGAGCTGCGGCAGGCGACGCTGATCGTGATGCAGGACGGCGCCGGCGTGCGGCAGGTGATCGAGGACGAGTTGCGCGCGCGCGGGGTGCGCCTGCGCGACCTCGACGTGCGGCTCGAGCTCGGCCTGCAGGAGTCGGTGAAGACGACGGTACAGCACGGCTACGGCGTCACGTTCATCTCGCGGTCGTCGGTCGAGCCGGAGCTGGCGGCGGGCTCGCTCGCCTCCGCGCGGGTCGAGGGGCTCGAGCCGTCGCGCGAGGTGTCGCTCGTGCGCGCGGTCGGCCGCTCGACGACGCGTGCCGCGCAGCTCTTCGTCGAGTTCGCGCGCTCGCGCCTCGACGGCGTCGCCGCCGCGTCGGGCTAGGCGCGGATCTCGGGCAGCACCTGGCCGCCGTCGGCGACGAGGGTCTGGCCGGTCACGTAGCCGGCCTCCTCGGCGGCGAAGAAGCGGACGACCCAGCCGATCTCCTGCGGGGTCGCCATCCGGCCGAGCGGGATCGACGCCTCGAGCCTCGCCCGCAGCTCGGGATCGGCCGCTTCGAGCCCCGGCGTCGCCACGTTCCCCGGCTGCACGGCGTTGACGGTGATGCCCTCGCCGACGAGCTCGAGTGCCGCGCTGCGCATCAGGCCGAGCATCGCCGCCTTCGAGGCGGCGTAGTGCGCCTGGCGCGCGGTTGCGACGACGGGGCCGGTGATCGACGAGGTGAAGACGATCCGTCCGTAGCGCTGCCGCTTCATCGCGGGCAGGCAGGCCTGCAGCGAGTGGAGCGCGCCCTTGACGTTGACGTCCATGATCCGGTCCCAGGTCGCGTCGTCGAGGCCGGCGAGGTCGTCCCACTGGTAGATGCCCGCGTTGGCGGCGAGGATGTCGATCCGGCCGAAGCGGTCGAGCGCCGCGGCGGCCATCGCCTCGACGGCACCGCGGTCGACGACGTCGACACGGGCCGCCAGCGCCTCGCGACCCTCCGCCCGCAGCGAGGCGGCGACCCGCTCGGCGGCGGCGCCGTCGACGTCGGCGACGACGACGCGTGCGCCCTCGGCGGCGAGCACGTCGACGATCCCGCGTCCGACGCCGGCCGCCCCGCCGGTGACGACGGCGACGCGCTCGCTCAGGTCGCGCATCGCTCAGAGCCGTGCATTGAGCTCCTTCAGCTTGCGGGTGGCGGCGGTTTGGACGTCGTGGTAGAGGGAGTTGCCGTGGGTGTCGATGCCGACGGTGAGGGGGCCGAAGTCTTTGACGCGGAAGCGCCAGAGGCATTCGGGCATCAGTTCTTGCCAGGC
>DASSSQ010000052.1:0-18844 GCA_035708405.1 Gaiellaceae bacterium | reverse complement strand
ACGGGGACGGTCGCCGGCGGCGCGGTGCGCCCGGGCGACCGCGTACGCGTCACTCCCTCGGGCGCGCCGTCGACCGTCGACCGGATCGTCACGGCAAGCGGCGACCTCGACCTCGCGGTCGCCGGCGAGGCGGTGACGCTGACGCTCGCCGTCGAGATCGACGTCAGCCGCGGCGACGTGCTGGCCGCCGCGGACGCGCCGCCGCAGGTCGCCGACCAGTTCGAGGCGACGGTCGTCTGGATGAGCGACGAGCCGATGCTGCGCGGCCGCACCTACCTGCTGCGGATCGGCACGAAGACCGTCGGCGCGACGATCGCGCCGCTCAAGTACAAGGTCAACCCTGGCTCGCTCGAGCACGTCGCCGCGACCCGGCTCGAGCTGAACGAGATCGGCGTCTGTGCGCTCGAGCTCTCCGAGCCGATCGCCTTCGACCCGTACGCCGAGAACCGCGACACCGGCGGCTTCGTCCTGATCGACCGGATCGGCTTCGACACCGTCGGCGCCGGCCTCTTGCGGTTCGCGCTGCGCCGCTCGCAGAACGTCCACTGGCAGGCGCTCGACGTCGACAAGCGCGTGCGCGCGGCGGCGAAGCGGCAGCGGCCCTGCGTCGTCTGGCTGACAGGGCTCTCCGGTGCCGGCAAGTCGACGATCGCGAACCTCGTCGAGCGGAAGCTGCACGCGCTCGGCCACCACACCACCCTGCTCGACGGCGACAACGTGCGCCACGGGCTGAACAAGGATCTCGGCTTCACCGACGCCGACCGCGACGAGAACATCCGCCGCGTCGCCGAGGTCGCGCGGCTGATGGTCGACGCGGGGCTGATCGCGATCGTCGCCTTCATCTCGCCGTTCGCGAGCGAGCGGCGGACGGCGCGGGCGCTCGTCGAGGCGGGCGAGTTCCTCGAGGTCTTCGTCGACGCGCCGCTCGCGCTCGCCGAGGAGCGCGACCCGAAGGGGCTCTACGGGAAAGCGCGCCGTGGCGAGCTCTCGAACTTCACCGGCATCGACTCGCCGTACGAGCCGCCGGAGAGCCCGGAGCTGCGCGTCGACACGAGCGTGCTCTCGGCCGAGGAGGCGGCGGACGCGGTGATCGCGGCGCTCGTCGAGCGCGGGATCCTCGACGCGCCCTCAGACGAGTAGCCGCGCCTCGGCCGGCTCGAAGCGGAGCTTCGCGGCGGCGGCGTCGGCGCGGGCGAGCGCGTCGGCGGCCGAGTCGCCGACGGCGAGGATCGCGCCGGCGCGGTCGGCGCCGCGGCGCAGCGGCACGAAGACATAGCCCGGCTCGCGGTAGATCCGCACCCAGCGGACGCCCTCGACCGCCTCGGCGTCCTCGATCCCGGTCACCTCGCGCAGCGGGCCGGGCGGCGCGACGAGGAAGCGGACGACGGCGCCGCCGACCTGCGGCTCGGGCCGGGGCGGCTCGATCCGCTCGCCGAGCGCGGCGGCGATCGCGAGCGCGTTCAGGTCGACCCCGAGCGCCGCCGCGCAGAGCTCCGCGTCGTGGCCGCCGCCGACGCGCGCTGCGAGCTCGACGACCCGCGGCCCGTCCGGGGCGAGCCGCAGCTGCACGTAGATCGGCCCTTCCTCGATCCCGACCGCCTGCGCGGCCGCCCGCGCCGCCTCGACGGCGCCGTCCGCGCGCCCGGGCGGCCAGACGTGGGCGAGCGCGACGCCGAACGCGGGCGGCTCGGAGACGCTTCTGTCCGTGATGGTTAACGAGGTTAAAGATGAACCGAGGAAAAAACCGTTGACCGTCACCTCGGGACCGTCGACCAGCTCCTCAACGAGGACGAGTCCCGAGCGCGCAGCCGCGAGCGCCGTCTCGACCGCGGCCTCCAGCTCCCGCTCCTCGCGCACGAGCGTGAGCCCCTTCTGGCCCTGGCGGTCGGGCGCCTTGACGACGACCGGCAGGCCGAGCTCGTGAGCGGCGCCGATCGCCTCCTCGACCGAGTGGCAGACCGCGTGCCGCGGCTGCGGCACCCCCGCCTCGGCGAAGCGCTCGCGCTGGCGCAGCTTCGAGGTCGCGAGCACGGCCGTCTGCGGCGAGATCGGGTGCGGCAGGCCGAGCCGGTCGGCGACGCGCGCGGCGACCGCGACCGGCCAGTCCGAGCCCGGCGAGACGATCCCGTCGACGCGCTCGGCGCCGGCGAGCCGCTCGACGCCGGTCTCGTCCTCGGTCGAGACGATCGCGCGCCGCGAGGCGTAGCGGAAGCCGGGCGCCGACGGGTCGCGGTCGACCGCGATCGTGTGCAGGCCGCGCGCCTGCGCCGCCTGCAGCAATCCGATCTGGGCCGGGCCCGCCCCTAGGACGAGGAGGCGACCGGCTGCTTCGGCTTCGAGAGGAGTCCCCGCCACCAGGCCTCATTGTCGCGATACCACGAGACGGTGCGCTCGAGGCCGTCGGCGAAGCTCGTCCGTGCCCGCCAGCCGACGAGCCGCTCCGTCTTCTCCGTCGAGCCGATGTGGCGATCGACCTGGCCGGGCCGCTCCGGCACGTGCGCGACGAGGTCGCGCGACTTGCCCAGGGCGTCGAGCACGAGCCCGGCGATCTCGGCGACGGAGATGTCGATCCCCGTCGCGACGTTCAGCACCTCGCCGGCGACCCGCTCGATCGGCGCCGCGATGATCGCCTCGATCGCCTCGGCGTCGTCGTCGACGTAGAGCCAGTCGCGGCTCGCGTGCCCGTCGCCGTGGATCGTCAGCGGCTCGTCGCGCAGCGCCTGCGTGACGAAGCGCGGGATCACCTTCTCCGGGTGCTGCCGCGGCCCGTAGTTGTTGAACGGCCGCACGATCGCGATCGGCAGGCCGTAGGTGACGTAGTAGGAGTAGGCGAGCCGGTCGGCGCCCGCCTTCGTCGCGGCGTACGGGGAGCGCGGCTCGAGCGGGTGGCGCTCGTCCATCGGCGCGTACTCCGCCGTCCCGTAGACCTCGCTGGAGGAGATCAGGACGAAGCGCTCGACCGGCGTCCTGCGGATCGCGTCGAGCAGGATCTGCGTGCCCTCGACGTTCGTCGTCACGAACTCGGAGGCGCCGTCGGCGATCGACTTCTCGACGTGCGACTCGGCGGCCGCGTTGACGATCACGTCGACGCCCTCGACCACGTCGGCGACGAGCTTCGGGTCGCGGATGTCGCCGTGGACGAACGAGAGGCGCTCGTGCGACAGCACGTCCGCGAGGTTCTCGAGGTTCCCCGCGTAGGTGAGCGCGTCGAGCGTGACGACCTCGTACGGAGTCGCCGCCAGGAGGTGCCTGACGAAATTCGAGGAGATGAAGCCCGCCCCACCTGTGACCAGCACGCGTTTCGTCATTCACAGCTCCCGATCGACGACGTAGAGAGGCCGCCCCTCGACCTCCCGTTGGATCCGGCCCAGGTATTCACCGACCAGCGCGAGGATGAATCCCTGGATGCCGAGGACGAAGACTATGCCGGTTCCGCCGAAGAGCGGGCCCGGGAAGTTGTTCCGTCCGATCCAGTAGACGACGCCCCAGATCGCGAGCACCGCGGCAGCGAGCGTGCAGATGACGCCCATCGCCATCCCGATCCACTGGATCGGCTGCGGCCAGAAGCCGGCGAGCACGTGCAGCGCGAGCCGCGTCAGCCGCAGCGGCGAGTAGCGCGAGCTGCCCTGCCGCGCGGCATGCGCGACGTCGACCTCGACGACGCTGGCTCCGCCGGAGAGGACGAGCGCCTTCGTGAACTTCTGGCGGCCGATCGAGCCGAGCATCGGCTCGACGGCGCCGCGCCGGTAGGCGTTGAAGGCACAGCCGAAGTCGGAGATCGCGACCCCGGTGAAGCGGCGCAGCATCCCGTTGATCAGGCGCGACGGCAGCGTCCGGCCCCACGAGTCGAGCCGTGCCGCCCGGCGGCCGCTCGCGACGTCGACGCCGCCCGCGATCGCCTCGAGCAGCAGCGGGATGTCCTCCGGCTGGTTCTGCAGGTCGCCGTCCATCGTCACGATCGTCTCGCCGCGGGCGCGGACGAGCCCGGCGTGCATCGCGGGGTGCTGTCCGAAGTTGCGCTTGAAGCGGACGGCCCGGACGCGCGGATCGCGGTCGTGCAGCCGCTCGAGCGCCGCCCAGGATCCGTCCCGCGACCCGTCGTCGACGAAGACGAGCTCGAACGTGAACGGCAGCGGCTCGAGCGCCGCGACCGTGCGCTCGTAGAGCGGCAGCACGGTGTCCTGCTCGTCGAAGACGGTGACGACGACCGACACGTCGGGCGCCGGGCCCGCCTCGCCTGCCTCGCGCCTGCCGGCCAGGACGTCGACTTCGGCCATCTGCAGCGGGAACCGTACACTGCGGCCGGTGGAGCCGGTTGAGAGGTTCGCGATCGGGGACGCGGGTCCGGCGGGTTCGATCCGCCCCGGAGCTTGTGACGATCCGTCACTAGTTCACGCTTCCGTCACGGTTCCGCCGCGCGTTCGTCGCCGCCGGGACGAGGTCGAGCTAGTGACGATCCGTCACAAGCCACGCCCGGAGGAGGGCCGTGCCCTGGGCTGACGGCGACGTGGTCGCGCTGCGCGAGCTCTGGGACGGACGGATCTGGAAGGCGCGCGCCTGGCGCGTCGTCAAGGACGAGCCGGACGAGCTCGCGCTCTGGATCTCCTCCGGCGCCGAGACGCGGATCCCGGACACCGCCCACGCGGTGCCGCCGCCGGAGTGGGGGCTCGTCCCGAGCGTCTTCCGCCGCAACGCGCTGCGCCTGACCCGGCCCGGGGCGCGGCATTCGCGGCTGCTCTTCTTCGACGACGACGGCGGCCTGCGGGGGTGGTACGTCAACTTCGAGCGGCCGCTCGAGCGCTCCTCCGTCGGCTTCGACTACGTCGACCTGCTGCTCGACCTCTGGGTCGATCCGAGCGGCTCGTGGCGGCTCGTCGACGAGGACGAGCTGCAGCAGGCGCTCGACCACGGCCGCATCACGCCGGAGGAAGAGGACGCGATCCGGGCCGAGGCCGACCGTGTCGTCGCCGACTGGCCGTTCCCGACGGGCTGGGAGGACTTCCGGCCCGATCCGGACTGGGAGCCGCCGCAGCTGCCCGAGGGTTGGGACGAGCTCTGACGGTCAGAGCTGCGGCGCCCGGTGCGCGCGCGCCATCGCCAGCGCCGTCAGCGCCCAGGCAGCGAGCGCGATCCAGAAGACGGCGAAGCCGATGTCGCCGAGAAGGCCGCTGCCGTCGACGGCGCCGACCTCGTAGCTCGCGACCGCGTACATGCCGAGCGGGAAGACGGTCGCCCAGCGCTGCAGCTCGTAGCGGCGGAGGCCGCCGCGCAGCTCGGCGGCGACGACGAGCGGCAGGACGGCGGTCGCGGCGGCCCAGAGCGCGAGCGCGGCGTGCGCGAGCGCCAGCTCGCCGGCGGCGACCGTCGCGATCGCGAGCGCGCCCATCGCGATCCAGTCGTCGCCGTGAGAACCGCGGCGAGCGACGGCCGCGCGCGCGAGCCGGCTGCACACGCCGGGCGCGAGCAACGCGTAGGCGAGCAGGCCCGCCGCCCAGAGCGCCTCGGAAGCCTCGGTCAGCGCGCCGGTGTGCAGGCGGCGGCCGAGGATCGCGCCGAGCACCGCGAGCGACTCCGGCGCGACGACGGCGAGCAGCGCCGAGCCGCTCCGCCGTGCCTCGTGCCGCCGGACGAGGTCGACCAGCACCGGCGCGACGAGGGCCGCCCAGACCGCCGCCGCGAGCGCCCAGAGCGCCAGCGCCGGCCGCAGGTCGCCCGCGAGTGCGAGCCGCGCGCCGAGCACGCCGCTGCCCGCGACGAAGGTCAGCGCCTCGACGCGCCGCAGCTCGCTCCCGCGCACCGCGACGAGCGCCGCGAGCGCCAGGAACGCCGCCGCCCCGACGCCGAAGAGCGCCCACGAGAGCGCGGGCCGTCCCGCCTGGGCGGCGCCGACCGAGACGATCCCGGTCGCCATCACGAGCGCGAACGAGCCTGGGTGCACGGCTCCATTCTCTAGGCTCGCGCGGTGCAGGGGCGCGCGTTTGCAGGTCCGATCGCCGGGTTCGCCGCCCTCGGCGCCTTCTGGGGCGGCTGGGCCGTGCTCGTGCCGACCGTGCAGCTCGCGGTCGGCGCGTCGAAGGGGACGCTCGGGCTGGCCCTGCTCGGCATCGCCGTCGGCGCGCTGCCGCCGATGCTCGCGTTCGGCAGGCTGATCGACCGCGGCCTGCGCCGGCCGCTGCCGCTGTCGCTCGCGGCGCTCGCCGGCTGCGGTCTCCTGCCCGCGCTCGCGGGCTCGACCTGGACGCTCGGCGTCGCGCTCGTCGCCGTCGGCGCCTGCTCGGGGCTCGTCGACGTCGCGATCAACAACGAGGTCGCCGGGCTCGAGGCGGCGACCGGCCGGCGGCGGATGCAGCTCGCGCACGGCGTCTACTCGCTCGGCGTGATCGGCGGCGCCGTCGTCTGCGGGCTGCTGCGCCAGGTCGGCCTCGGCCGGCTCGCCATCCTCGCGGCGATCGGCGGCATCGTCCTCGCCGCCGCCGCCGCGAACGTCCGCGGCCGCGCCTTCCAAGTGACAACTTGTCACAAGGACGGGCGGGCCACGGAGTCGCGGGGCCGGTTCCGGCCGGGTCGCGCGCTCCTCCTGCTCGGCCTCGCCGCGGCCGCGGCCTTCGTCGTCGAGAGCGGGATCGAGAACTGGAGCGCGCTCTTCCTGCAGCGCACGCTCGGCGCCGGAGCGGCCGCCAGCTCCGCCGGGCCTGCCTCGTACGCGACCGCGATGGCCGCGGGACGGCTCGCAGGGCAGCGGATCACGGGCAGGCTCGCCGACCGGACGCTGCTCGCCGGCGGCGCGCTCCTCTCGGTCGCCGGGCTCGCCGCCGCGAGCCTCGCGCCGTCGGTGCCGGTCGCGGCGGCCGCGTTCTTCGTCGGCGGCGCGGGCGTCTCGGTCGCGGCGCCGATCTTCTTCTCCGCCGCCGGCCGCCTCGCGCCGGCGCCCGAGCGCGCCGGCGCGGTCGCGACCCTGACGACCGTCGGCTACAGCGGCTTCCTCGTCGGCCCGCCGCTGGTCGGCGGGATCGCGCAGGCGGTCGGCCTGCGCGCGTCCTTCGCCGCGCTCGCCGGGATCGCGCTGCTGCTCGGCCTCGCGACGCCGCGGCTCGCGCTCCCGGGCCGCGGTCAGTAGGCGCTCGCCGCCTGCAGCGCCTGCTTCCTCACCCGGCGGATCCCCGGAATCGCGAGCGCCGCGCACGCGCCGGCGGCGACCACCGCCGCCCCCGCCCAGAGCGCCGGCGTCAGCCCGTGCACGAACGCCTGGCCGCTGCGGTAGCCGCCGTGGTGGGCGAAGAGCGACGCCAGCACCGCGACGCCGAAGACGCCGCCGAGCTCGCGGATCGCGCTGTTGGCGCCGGAGGCCTTGCCCTCCTCCTCGGGCCGCACCGACGAGAGGACGACGTTCGCGATCGGCGCGAAGAAGAGCGCCATCCCGGCTCCGGCGACGAGGAACGGCCCGACGAGCTCGACGTACGCGACGTCGACCCTCGTCACGAGCGCCAGCCAGACGAGCGACACGGCCTGGAGCCCGAGCCCGGCCGCGATCAGCGGCCGGCCGCCGATCCGGTCGGAGAAGGCGCCTGCGAGCGGCGCGAGCAGCATCGGCATCAGCGTCCACGGGAGGATCCGCACGCCTGCCGCCAGCGGCGAGAAGTGCTGCACCGTCTGCAGGAACTGCGCGAGCAGGAAGACCGAGCCGAACATCCCGAACGACATCGCGAGCGACGCGACGTTCGCGGCCGCGAACGCGCGCTCGCGGAAGAAGCGCATCGGCAGCATCGGACGGGCGGCCCGGAGCTCCCAGGCGACGAAGGCCGCGGTCAGCGCCGCGCCCGCCGCGAGCGAGCCGGCGACCTCGACGCTCGTCCAGCCCTGACCGTTGCCGCGGACGAGGCCCCACACGATCCCGAGCAGACCCGCGCTCGCGACCGCGAGCCCGGGGAGGTCGAGCGAGCGGTCCGGCCCGTGCGTCTCCTCGAGCCGCCGCAGCGCGAGCGGGATCAGGACGAGGCCGATCGGCACGTTCAGCCAGAAGATCCACTGCCAGGAGAGGCCGCTGACGACGGCGCCGCCGACGACCGGGCCGAGCGCGACGGCGAGGCCGTTGACGCCGCCCCACGCGCCGAGCGCGAGGCCGCGCCGCTCGCTCGGCACCGAGGCGCTGAGGATCGTCAGCGTCAGCGGCGCCACGATCGCGCCGCCGATCCCCTGCGCCGCGCGCGCGATCACGAGCGCGTGGATCGAGGGCGCGAGCGCCGCCGCCGCCGAGCCGGCGACGAAGACGGCGAGCCCGACCGCGAGCATCCGCCGCCGCCCGAGCCGGTCGCCGAGCGCGGCGCCGGTCAGCAGCAGCACCGCGAAGGTCAGCGTGTACGCGTTGACCGTCCACTCGAGCCCCTCGAGCGACGCGTGCAGGTCGACCCGGATCACGGGCAGCGCCGTCGTGACGACGAGGTTGTCGAGCGTGACCATGAAGGCGGCGATCGACGTGATCGCGAACGCCCAGAGCGTCCTCTGTCCCTGCATCTGTCGCTCCTTCCCTGTATGTAGTGAGTGATTACTCATGACTCATGCGAAAAAAAGAGGCTCAGGCCGCGGCGTCCTTGCCGACGCAGCCGCGGATCAGCCGCTCGCCCCACGCCGTCGGCTCCTCGCCGAGGCCCATCATCGTGATCACGTTCAGCAGCATCCCGCCGGCGAAGAAGCTCGAGATCTCGCTCGCGTCCTCGCCGGAGACCGCCTCGACGTACTCGACGAGCCGGCCGTAGCCGCGCCGCATCACGGTGCGCACGTCGCGGTCGTCGCAGGCGGCGTAGCCCTGCATCTGCGCGCGAAGGCGCATCGGCTGCTCCCGCAGCAGCTGCTCGTACGCGTCGCCGATCGCGTGCAGCGCCTGCTCGCCGTGCAGCCCGTGCGAGGCGCCGCGGAAGAGCTCGAAGGTGTCGTCGAGGCACTTCTCGACGACGGCGAGGAAGAGCTCCTTCTTCGTCCCGAAGAGCCGGAAGAGGTACGGCTGCGAGAGCCCCGCCTTGCGGGCGATCGCGTCGGTGGAGGCGCCGTGGAGGCCGCGGCAGGCGAACTCCTCGAGCGCGGCCTCGAGGATCTCCCCGCGCCGTTCCTCCGCCGTCTTGCGTGTGCCCGTCGCTGCCACCGCGTCGGAAGTTACTACTTACTTACAACGCTGTCAAGCGTCTCGGCGACCCGGTCGAGCTCGGCGTCGGTCAGACGGGTGTGCAGCGGCAGCGCGAGCGCCGTCTCGAACGCGTGCCGCGCGCCCGGGAACTCGCCCTGGTCGCGGTAGGCGCCGAGCAGGTGCACGGCGTACGTGCCGATCTGCGCCTCGACGCCCCGCGCGCGCAGCCCGGCGAGCACCTCGTCGCGGCGCTCGACCTGGATCACGTACGCCTGCCAGCCGTGGCGGTCGCCGTCGTCGGCGCCCGGCAGCGTCACCGGCAGGCCCGCGAGCCGCTCCGCGTAGCCGGCGGCGACGCGCTCGCGGGCGGCGAGCAGCTGCTCGAGGCGCGCGAGCTGCGGGATCCCGAGCGCGCAGAGCACGTCGGGGAGCCGAAGGTTGAAGCCGGGCGCGGGCATGTCCGGCGGCACGAGCGAGCGCCAGCCGTGGTTGCGCAGCCGGCGCACGCGCTCGGCGAGCTCGTCGTCGTCCGTGGTCACCGCGCCGCCGTCCGCCGTCGTGACGATCTTGCGCGGATGGAACGAGAGGCAGCCGGCGGCGCCGAGCCCGCCGCAGTGCCGACCCGCCCGCCGCGCGCCGAGCGCGCCCGCCGCGTCCTCGAGCAGCGGCAGCTCCGGCAGCTCCTCGAGCCGGGCCGGCCGGCCGAAGAGGTGCACCGGCATGACGGCCTTCGTCCGCGGCGTCACCGCCGCGTGCGCGCGCTCCGGGTCGATGTTCATCGTCACGGGGTCGACGTCGACGAGCACCGGCCGCGCGCCGGCGAGCGCGACGACGTTCGCGGTCGCGGGGAAGGTGTAGGCCGGGACGAGCACCTCGTCGCCGGGGCCGATCCCGAGCGCGAGCACCGCGAGATGGAGCGCGGCCGTGCCCGACGAGACGGAAAGCGCGTGCGCGGTGCCGCAGGCGGCCGCGAGCCCGGCCTCGAACTCGGCCACCTTCGGCCCCATCGTCAGCTGGCCCGACTCGACGACCTCGGCGACGGCGGCGAGCTCGTCGGCGCCGACGTCGGGCCGCGCTAGGCGGACGCCGGCAGCTTCGCCCTGTACCACGCGATCGTCCTCTCGAGCCCCTGGTCGAGCTCCACGCGCGCCTCGAAGCCGAGCAGCTCGCGCGCCTTCTCGACGTTGGGGATCCGGATCTCGACGTCGGCGTAGTGGAGCGGCTGGAAGACGATCTCGCCCGGGCAGCCGGAGATCCGCTTGATCCGCTGCGCGAGGTCGTAGATCGTCACCGTCGAGCGCGCGTTGCCGACGTTGAAGCTCTGCCCGACCGCCTCCGGCCGCTCGAGCGAGAGCAGCACCGCGTCGACCATGTCGTCGACGTAGCACCAGGCGCGGATCTGCGAGCCGTCGCCGTGGATCGTCAGGTCGTTGCCGGCGAGCGCCGCCTCGGTGAACGCGCGGATCGCGCCGCCGCCGATCTGGCCGGGGCCGTAGACGTTGAAGGGGCGCAGCGTCACCGTCGGCAGGTCGAGCTCGTCGTGGTAGGCGTGCGCCATGTGCTCGCCGGCCAGCTTCGAGACGGCGTACGTCCAGCGGGCCTCGCCGACCGAGCCGATCGTCGTCACGTTGCCCTCGCGCGCGTTGATCGCGTGCGTGCCGAAGACCTCGCTCGTCGAGAACTCGACGAGCCGCTCGAGCGAGCCGCGCGTCCCGAGCGCGGCCTCGAGCACGTTGTAGGTGCCGATCAGGTTGACCCGCATCGTCCGCACCGGGCTCGCGAGCACGGTGTCGACGCCCGCGATCCCGGCCGCGTGGACGATGTGCGTGACGTCGCTCGTGACCTCGGCGAGCGCGTCCGGGTCGAGCACGTCGCCGTCGACGAAGGTGAAGTTCGGATGGTGCTCGAGCTCGAGCCCCTGCAGCGCGTTCCGGTGCAGGTTGTCGTACGCGATCACCTCGTTTCGGTCGACGAGCTCGCGTGCGATCGTCGTGCCGATGAAGCCGGCGCCGCCGGTGATCAGGATCCGCTTGCCGCTGAGCGCCACGCGCCGAGTCTAGCCACGCGTAGCATCCCGGCTCGTGGGCAAGACCGTCCTCTTCGTCGGCGCCGGCCGGCACCAGCGGCGCGCGATCCGCCAGGCGCGGGAGCGCGGCCTCCGCGTCGTCGCCGTCGACCGCAACCCCGACGCGCTCGGCTTCCAGGAGGCGGACGCGGGCGAGGCGGTCGACTTCACCGACGTCGCCGCGGTGACCGAGGTGGCACGGCGGCACGGCGCCGACGGCGCGCTGACGGTCTCCGCCGACCGCGCGGTGCCGGTCGTCGCCGCCGTCACGGAGGCGCTCGGCCTGCCGTCGATCGGCACGCGGACGGCGCATCTGATGACCCACAAGATCGCGATGCGGCGCCGGCTCGCCGACGCGGGCGTGGCGCAGCCGCGCTTCGCGGCGGTGCGCTCGGTGCGCGAGGGCAAGGAGGCGGTCGCGACGACCGGCTTCCCGGCGGTGCTGAAGCCGGCCGACTCGGGCGGCCAGCGCGGCGTCTTCCTGCTCGAGTCCGCCGACGACCTCGAGGCGCACCTCTGGGCGGCGCTGCACGAGTCGGCGAGCGGCGAGGCGATCGTCGAGAGCTTCCACGAGGGGCTCGAGCTGAACGGGATCGCGGTCGCGCGCGGCGGCGAGGTGAAGGTGCTGACGCTCTCCGACCGGCTGCGGCCCCCGGGGATCGGCTTCGGCGTCGGCTGGATCCACGTCTACCCGGCGTCGATCTTCGGCGACGTGCTCGAGGAGGCCGAGCGGGTGGCGCGGCACGCGACGCACGCGCTCGGCCTCCGCGACGGGATCGCGTTCCCGCAGCTGCTGGTGTCCGACGACGGCGTGCGCGTCGTCGAGGTGGCGGCGCGGATCCCGGGCGGGCAGATGGCGGATCTCGTGCGGCACGCGGTCGGCGTCGACCTGGTCGAGGTGGCGCTGCGGTTCGCGCTCGGCGAGGAGGTGCCGGACGAGCTCGTCGACTGCTCGCGCTCCCGTCCGGTCGCGATCCGCTTCCTGACGGCGCAGCCGGGGCCGCTGCCGACCGGGCGGGTCGTGCGGATCGGGTCGCTCGAGCCGGTGCTCGCCGCGCCGGGGGTCGTCCAGGCGGACACGTACCTGCAGGTGGGCGAGACGATCCGGCCGGTGCGGCTCGACGGCGACCGGCGCGGCTACGTGATCGCGGTCGCGGACACCTCGCCGGAGGCGCTCGACCGGGCCGAGAAGGCGGCGCGGCTGCTGCGGGTGGAGGTCGAATGAGGCGTAGGCTCGACGGAGCCGAACGATGAGCGCAGGCGGCGGCTCGGCCGGCGCCGGAGCGGGAAGCGAGGGCTGCGAGTTCTCGCTCCGGCACTACGAGGAGCTGCTCGCGGCGGCGCGGGCGGGCGGCTACCGCTTCGCCTTCTTCGACCGCGAGCCGCGTGGCGGCGACCTGCTGCTCCGCCACGACGTCGACCTCTCGCTCGAGGCGGCGCTCGAGCTGGCGCGGCTCGAGGCGGCGGCGGGCGCGCGGGCGACGTACTTCCTGATGACGGAGTCGGTCTTCTACAACCTCGGCTCGGCGGTCGGGCGGGCCGCGGTCGAAGAACTGCGCGGGCTCGGCCACCGCGTCGGCCTGCACGCGGTCTGGCCGCGGGCCGAGCTCGACGAGCGCTTCGACCCGGTGGTCGCCTGGCACAACCCGGATCCCGAGTACATGCGCGCACCGGTCGAGGGCGCCGTCAACGTGATGCAGGAGGGCTTCTTCGACCCGGCGACCTACCGCTCCGACTCGAACCAGCACTGGCGCAGCGGCTGCCCGCACGACGACCTGCGCGCCGGCGCCTTCCCGTGGCTGCAGCTGCTGACGCACCCGGAGATCTGGGCCTACGAGGGCGCGACGATGCGCGAGTCGATGGAGAGCTTCCTCGACGCCGACCGCTCCCTCCGGCTCGAGCACCTGCGCGCGGACAGGATCGACCTCTCGTGAAGGTGCTCACGATCCTCGTCTCGGCGTCCGGCGCGCCCGGGACCGCGGCGCTGCTGCGGGCGCTGCGGGAGAACGGCGAGCGACCCGTCCGGCTCGTCGGCACCGACATGAGCGAGCGCTCGATCGGCCGGCACCTCTGCGACGCGTTCCACCTGGTGCCGGCCGGATCCGATCCCGGCTTCGCCGACGCCGTGCTCGAGCTCTGCCGAGCCGAGGGCGTCGACGCGGTGCTGCCGCAGTCCTCGTTCGACCTCGAGGGCCTCGCCGAGCACAGGCAGCGCTTCGCCGACGAGGGGATCGCCGTCCTCGTCTCGAGTCCGGACGCGATCCGGCGGACGAACGACAAGGCGGAGTGCTACGCGTTCCTGCAGCGGATCGGCGTGCCGACCGTCGCGTTCCGGCGCGTCCAGGGCGGCGAGCAGGTGGCGGCGGCGGCGCGCACGCTCGGCTATCCCGACCGCCCGGTCTGCTTCAAGCCGGTCTTCTCGTCCGGCTCGCGCGGCTTCCGGATCCTCGACCCGACCGTCGACCGCGCGCACCAGCTGCTGCACGAGCGGCCCGGCTCGGTCGCGATGCAGCTCGACGAGGCGGTCGAGCTGATCGCCGACGACCCGACCGAGCTGCTCGTGATGGAGCTCGCGACCGGCGGCGAGCGGACGATCGACGGGATCGCGCACGAGGGCCGGATCCCGCTCGGCCACCCGAAGACGCGCGAGGCGATGCGCGCCGGCCTGGCCATGTACTTCGTCGCGCTCGACGACCCCGGCTTGATGGAGATCGCGCGGCGGATCGCGGCCGAGCTCCGGCTCGACCACTTCTTCAACATCCAGCTCGTCGGCGAGCACGTGATCGAGATCAACCCGCGGATCTCGACGATCGTCTACCAGGACGACCTCAACCTTCCCTACCTCGGCGTCAAGCACGCGCTCGGCGAGCTCACGGAGGAGCAGCTCGCCGCATACACTGACCGCGTGCAGCCGGGCCGGACCGCGCTCCGCTACTTCGACCAGGTCGAGTTCGACGCGTGATGCGCTGGGGCGACGTCGGCGACTGGCTCGGCCGGCTCGACTCCGAGGGCGACAGGCTCGTCGCCGCGACGCTGGAGCGGGTCGCGGATGCGTCGCCGGACGACGGGCTCGACCACGTCGCCTGCGAGGAGGCGATCGCCGCCGCCGAGGTCGTCGCCTGCTGCGCCGGCGCCGCGCCGGAGCACGTGCCGGACGAGGTGCGCCGGCACGTGGAGCGCTGCGGCGTCCCGCCGGAGGAACGGCTCGAGCTCGCCTTCCGCGCGGTCGAGCGGATCGGCATGCAGCGGGACGAGCACGACGCGTGGCTCGTCGACCTGGAAGAGCGGCTCGGCGCGCTCCTGACGGCGTAGCGGCCGGACGTGGACGAGGCGGCGGCGCTCCGGCTCGCACGGGCGCGCGAGCGCGGCGCGACGGCCTACGCGACGCTCGTCGCGGGCTGCGCGGCCGCGACCGCCGGCTTCCTCGCCTACGCGGTGACCGCGCGCCGGCCGCACGAGGACGAGGTGCTCGCGCTCTTCGTCGGGCGCGGCTCGCTCGGCGACGTCCTCTCCGCGGTGCACGAGCGCGGCGGCGCGCCGCTCCATTTCCTGATCGCCTGGACGGTCGTCCAGCTCGGCGGCGGCCTCGACGCGCTGCGGGCCGTGTCGGCCGCGCTCGCCGTCGCCGCGGTCCCGGTCACGGCGGCGCTCTGCTCGCGGCTCGCCGGACGGACGGTCGCCGCGGCCGCGACGCCGCTCCTCGCGGCGAGCTGGATGCTGCTCTTCTACGGCACCTTCGCGCGGATGTACACGCTGTTCCTGCTCGCGAGCGCGCTCTCGTACCTGGCGCTGCTGCGCGCGGTCGAGCGGCGGAGCCGCGGCGCGTGGGCGCTCTGGGTGCTCGCCGCGACCGCGACCTCGGCGTCCCACACCTACGGCCTGCTCGTGCTCGCCTCGCAGGCGCTCTTCCTCGTCGCCGCGCGGCCGTTGCCGCTGCGCCGCACGGTCGTCCCGTTCGCGGTCGCCGCGACGCTCGCGATCCCGTTCTGGCTGGACGACGCGGTGCTCGCCGGCCGCTACCGGCTCGGGCTCGGCGGCGGCGGCGCCCGGCTCGGCCGGCCGTGGGCGGTGCTGCGCTACCTCTACGAGACCTTCGGCGACTTCACCGCCGGCTGGCCCTGGACGGACTGGCCGCTGCTCGCCGTCGCCGCCTGCGGGGTCCTCGCGCTCGCGCGCTCGCGCGGGCGGAGCGCGATCCTCGTCGGCTCCGTCGTCGCCGCGCCGGCGGTCGTCCTCGTCGTCGCCCGCATCGGCAGCGCAGCCTCGCCCGAGACGCGGCACCTGATCTTCGCGCTGCCGTTCGGCCTGCTGACGCTCGCCGCCGGGCTCGTCAGGCTGCTGCGCCGGCCGCTGCTCGTCGCGGCGGCGGTCGCCGCGATCGCGGTCGCGGAGGTCGCCTGGGGCGTGCACCGGACGGGCGAGCTGTACCGCGGCGAGCCGGCCGCGCGCGTCGCGGCGCGCGAGGCTGCGTCGCGCTGGCTCGCTGCGAGGGCGCGGCCGGACGACGTCCTGCTCGGCTACGACCCGCTCTTCCTCGGCGCGTGGGAGGACGGCGGCGACGTCTCGCGAACGGTCGTGCCGCGCGCCGACCAGGGGCTCGCGCTCGCGACGCTGCGCGCGGCGCCGAAGCCGCTCGGACGCGGCGTCTTCGTCTTCGACGCGAGCGACACCGGGAACGTCCACAAGTCGCTGTCGATCCCGCTGCGGCTGCCGCCCGGCGGCGGCTTCACGGGACGCGTGTGGGGGCCGTTCCTCGTGCTCGAGACGACCGCGCCGACGCGAACCGTCCGCGGCTACCTCGAGCGTGCGGTCGCTGCCGAGGCGGTCGGCAGGTCGCTGCACCTCGCCGACGCGGACGTCAACTACCCGACGATGCGGGAGGCGCTCGCGTCGGCTCGTCAGTCGCCGTAGCCGAGCTCGGCGAGCAGCGGGCCCGCCTCGCGCTCGACGTCGGCGAGCTGCTCCCGGCTCAGGTCGCGGCGCCAGCGGCCGAGCGAACGCGTGTGCGCGGTCGCGAGCGCGCGTGCGAGCGGGCCGGGTTCGAGCTCGAGGAAGCCGGCGAGCCGCGCCGCCGCCGCCTGCGGGTCGGTGACGAGCTGCTCGTAGCGGAGCTCCAGCATCCTTCCTCGTGACACTCTGTCACGAGGAAGGGAGGCGCGGGCCGCGGTCACGTAGCGGCGCCAGGCCCACGCGCAGCGGGTCGCGTCGCTCGCGCGGACGAACTCCTCGCGCCGCTCCTCCTCGACCCAGAAGCGCGCGTGGGCGCCGAAGGCCTGCCGTGCGTCGTCGGCGCCGCCGCGGCCGGCGCTCAGCCAGCCGCGCTCGAGCAGCGAGCAGACGACGTCGCGGCCGTCGCGCAGCGCGTGGACGGCGCGTCCCTGCGGATAGGCGCGGAGCGCGGCGCCGACGACGAAGCTCGCCTCCGGCGTCTGCTCGACCGCCCGCAGGTTGCGGGCGAGCCCGAGCCCGCGGACGATCTCGACCGTCCGCCGCAGCCGCGCCGCCGCTTCCTCCTCTGGCAGCCCGGCGAGCTCCGGCGCCCGCGCCTTCAGCGGCTTCACCTCGCCGAGGTCGATCAGCCCCGGCTGCGCGCCGAGCGCCCGCCCGACGAAGGTCGTCCCCGACCGCGGCGAGCCGACGACGAAGACCGGCCGCGCGCCCGCATCCGCCTCGCTCCCACGCGCCGTGCGGCGGCGCGCGGCGACGCGGGCGGCGCTGCCGCCGTAGAGGGATGCGATCACGGCCGCCTGCCGGAGCGCGTCGAAGATCTCGCGTGGCTCGTGAACGGGACGAACGCTAGCGGCTTGCCGCGTCGCGCGCGATCACGACGACGCCGTCGCCGTCCGCGTGGAGCAGCGCGCCGGGCGGGAAGGCGATCCCGCCGAAGGCGACCTCGACGTCGACCTCGCCGCCCCCCTCCTTGCGGCTCGGGCGCGGGTTCGTGCCGAGCGCCCTGACGCCGAGGCCGAGCTCGTCGAGCGCGGCCGAGTCGCGGACGCAGCCGTTGACGACGACGCCGGCCCAGCCGTTCCCGAGCGCGAGCCCGGCGATCGAGTCGCCGATCAGCGCGCAGCGGAGCGAGCCTCCGCCGTCGACGACGAGGACGCGTCCCTCGCCCGGCTCGCCGGCGCGCCGCCGCACGAGCACGTTGTCCTCGTCGCAGCGCACGGTCGCGATCGGGCCGGAGAAGGCGGCCGCGCCGAACGAGCGGAACTGCGTCAGGCAGACCGCGGCGCGGTCGCCGTGCTCGTCGAGCAGGTCGGCGGTCGAGATCACGAGGCGACTCTAGCGACGGTACCGTCTGAGCGTGTTCAGGCTGCCCGCCGAGCTCGTCCCGACCCTGCCGGAGCCCGTCCGCGTCGTCGTCCGCAACGCCGTCTGGAGCTACGGCGCCGCGACCCACCGCGTGCGGCCGCTGCCCGACTTCCTGATCCTCGGCGCGCAGAAGGCGGGGACGACCGCGCTCTACGCCTACCTGCGCTGGCACCCGCGGATCGCCGGCCCCTCGTGGAAGGAGGTCAGCTTCTTCGACCGCCACTACGCGCGCGGGCCGCGCTGGTACCGCGGCCAGTTCCCGAACCGCCTGCGCGCGCACGGCTCGCTCGTCGGCGAGGCGAGCCCGAGCTACCTCTGCCACCCGGCCGCGCCCGAGCGCGTGGCCGACCTGCTGCCCGACGCGAAGCTGATCGCGCTCCTCCGCGACCCGGTCGACCGCGCCTACTCGCACTACCAGCACGAGGTCGCGCTCGGCCGCGAGCCGCTCTCCTTCGCCGACGCGCTCGCCGCCGAGGAGACGCGGCTCGCCGGCGAGGCGGAGCGCATGGCCGCCGACCCCGCGTACTTCAGCCACGCGTGGTGGGACCACACGTACTTCGCCCGCGGCCTCTACGCCGAGCAGCTCGAGCGCTGGTACGCGCGCTTCCCGCGCGAGCAGCTGCTCGTCGTCACGACCGAGGAGTACGCCGCCCGGCCGGGCGAGACCTACGCGCGCGTCCTCGACTTCCTCGGCGCCGGGCCGCACGAGCTGCGCGAGCACCCGCGCGTCTTCAGCCGCGACTACCGGCCGCTCGACCCGGCGACCCGCGCCCGGCTCGCCGCACGCTACGCCGAGCCGAACCGCCGTCTCGCCGAGCTGCTCGGCCGCGACCCCGGCTGGACATGACGCTACGGGTCACGCACGCGCCGGTGAACACCGCCGGCATCCCCTGGGCGAACGTCGAGGCGCTGCGGCGCAGGGGCGTCGACGCGCGCCTCGTCGTCTTCAACCGCTACAAGCTGCACCCCGAGGCCGACTGGGACCTCGAGCGGGGCGACGGCCTCCTCCGGCGGCAGCTGACGCAGTGGCGCGCGCTCGCGCGGCTGCTGCCGCGCACCGACGTCTTCCACTTCTACTTCGGCCTGACGCTCGTGCCGAAGTCGCTGCAGTTCCCGATCCTGCGCGCGACCGGGAGGAAGTCCGTCTACCACTTCCTCGGCTCCGACTGGCGCGGCAAGACCCCCGAGCAGCTCGCGTATGCGCAGCGGGCGGACGCGCGGATCGCCGGCTCGCTGGCGGCGCTCGCCGCGATCCCGGACGCCGAGCTCGTGCCGCCCGGCCTCGACCTGCGCCCGTTTACGCCGGCGCCGCCCTCCGACCGCGAGCGGCCGCTCGTCGTCCACGC
>DASSSQ010000051.1:0-6105 GCA_035708405.1 Gaiellaceae bacterium | reverse complement strand
ACTGGTGGCTGTTCGCGCTCGTCGCGGTCGCGGGCGCAGTCTCGCTGCACGAGTACTGGCTGCTCTCGCGCGCGCTGGCGCCGCTCGCACCCGCGGGCTACATCGGCGCTGCGCTCGCGCTCGTCGGCGCGCAGGTGTCCGGGCTTCGCTGGCTCGTCGGCGGCGCGCTCGCGACGTTCGCGTTCGCGTTCGTGCTCAAGGCCATCTCGGAGGCGCGTGCGGCCGCCACGGCGGCGATCAGCAGCACCGTGATGGCCGCGTTCTGGATCGGTGGCGGGCTCGGCTTCCTGCTGCTTCTGCGCAACCTGCCGGCGCACGGGCGCCTCGCGCTCTACACCGTGCTCCTTGCAGTCTGGGCGGGCGACACGCTCGCGTACCTCGGGGGACGCCTGCTCGGGCGCCACAAGATGGCGCCGACGACGTCGCCCGGCAAGACGTGGGAGGGCTTCGTCTTCGGCACTGCCGCGACGGTCTTCGTCGCGTTCGTCGCGATGTACAAGCAGCACTTCCTGTCGATCCCGCAGTCGATCGTCCTCGGGATCGTCCTGGCCGTCGTCGGCCCGCTCGGCGACCTGTTCGAGTCGCTCCTGAAGCGCGACGCGGGGGTCAAGGACAGCGGCAGCCTGCTCGGCGGCCACGGCGGGATGCTCGACCGCCTCGACGCCTTCTTCTTCGCCGCCCCGGCGGCCTACTTCACGATCATCGCGTTCACCTCGTAGGGGTCCGACCCCGGACGGGCACACTACGAACCATGACGCGCGTGGCTCTCCTGGGCGCCACCGGATCGATCGGGCGCCAGGCGCTCGAGGTGATCGGCGCCAATCCGGCGCTGGAGCTCGTCGCCGCCACGTCCGGCTCGACCCCGATCGACGGTCTCGCGCCGCTGACACAGGTCGGGGGCGACCCGACCGGGCTGCTCGAACGAGCCGAGCCAGACGTCGTCCTGAACGCGACGCTCGGGTTCGCGGGCCTGCCCGGGACGATGTGGACCCTGGAGCGCGGGGTCACGCTCGCGCTCGCGAACAAGGAGAGCCTGGTGGCGGCGGGGGCGCTCGCCCTTCAGGCGCGCAAGCGGGGAGGAGGCGCGTTGATCCCGGTCGACAGCGAGCACTCGGCGCTCTTCCAGTGCGCGCTCGGCGGGAAGCCCGAGGCCGTCGTGCTGACCGCGAGCGGCGGCCCGTTCCGCGGCCGCCTGCGCGACGAGCTCACGGACGTCACGCCGGCCGACGCGCTCGCGCACCCGACGTGGAGCATGGGGGCGAAGATCACGATCGACTCGGCCACCCTCGCGAACAAGGGGCTCGAGGTGATCGAGGCGCACTTCCTCTTCGGGCTGCCGTACGAGCGGATCGAGGTCGTCGTCCACCCGACGTCGATCGTGCACGGGATCGTCCGGTTCCGGGACGGCGCGGCGCTCGCCCACCTGGGCTACCCGGACATGCGCGTCCCGATCTCGTATGCGTTGACGTACCCGGAGCGGGCGGCGACGCCGGTCGAGCCGCTCGAGCTCGCGGGGACGACGCTCGAGTTCGCGGCGCCCGACCCCGAGACCTTCCCGATGCTGCGGCTCGCGCGCGCCGCGGGCGAGCGCGGCGGCACCTACCCGTGCGCGTTCAACGCGGCGAACGAGGTCGCGGTCGCCGCGTTCCTGGAGGAGCGGCTGCCCTTCCTCGGGATCGCGGCCGTCGCCGAGGAGACGCTCGCCCGCGTCGACGGCGCGCCGGCGGGCGACCTCGCGGAGCTGCAGGAGGCGGACGCCGAGGCTCGCCGCCTGGCGCGCGAGACGTTCGCTACCGTGCGCGGATGACGCTCCTCGTCGCGATCGCGGGCCTCGCGTTCCTGATCCTGATCCACGAGGCGGGGCACTTCCTGACCGCGCTCGCGGTCGGCATGCGGCCGCGGAAGTTCTACCTCGGCTTCCCGCCGCCGCTCGTTCGTGCCACCCGCCGCGGCGTCGAGTACGGCATCGGCCTGATCCCGCTCGGCGGCTACGTGAAGATCCCGGGCATGTTCCGGCCCGCGGCCGGCGACCTCGGCCGCTGGTTCGGCCGGGCCGTCGAGGAGGAGCCGTCGCTGCGCCGCCACGTCGAGGCCGCGGCCGCCGCGGTCGAGAGGTCCGACTTCGAGACCGCGCGCGCCGACCTCGACCGGCTCGAGGCGGCGGCCGCCGAGCTCGAGCCGACCGCGACGACCCGCCGCGAGCTCGCGCGCGGCATCTCCGAGCTGCGCGACTCGCTCGCGCCGGACGCATACTGGCGCCAGCGCTCCTGGCGCCGCATCGCCGTCATCTTCGCCGGGCCGGGGACGAACGCGCTGCTCGCGATCGTGCTCTTCGCCGGCGTCTTCATGGTCGGCTCCGGCGACTACCGGCTCGGCTTCTCGCTGAAGCCGCAGGGCCAGAACGCGACGCGCGTCGTCGACTCGGTGCTGCCGAACGACCCCGCCGCCGGGGCCGGGCTGCGCGCGGGCGACCGGATCCTCGCGATCAACGGCGTCCTCGTCTCCGCCAACGACATCGCCTCGACGATCCGCGCCTCGCGCGGCAAGCCGCTGCGGCTGGGGGTCGAGCGCGGCGGCCGTGACGTGACGCTGCCGGCCGCCGAGGCCCGCAAGGACGAGGGCCAGAGCGCGCCGAGCGCCTTCTGGAGCTCGCTCAAGGTGACCGGCGAGGTGACGAAGCAGATCGGCGTCTCGCTCGGCAACCTCGTCCACGGCCAGGGCCGCAAGGAGATCTCGAGCCCGGTCGGGATCGTCCGCGGCTCGGAGCAGGCGATCCACGAGGGCGCGCGCGACTACCTCTCGGTGCTCGGCCTGATCAGCCTCTCGCTCGCGCTCCTCAACCTGCTGCCGCTGCTGCCGCTCGACGGCGGCCACATCGCGTTCTCGATCGTCGAGGGGATCCGCGGCCGCGCCGTCGCGCGCGCCGTCTACGAGCGGACGTCGGCGATCGGGATCGCGCTCGTCGTCCTGCTCTTCTTCATCGGCCTCACGAACGACCTCGGCGGCGGGCCGGGCGGCTGAGCCGTCCCCGGCCGGAACCGCGGATCCGCCGGTTACACTGGAACCGATGGCCAGCGAGCGCAGCGTCAACGTCGGCGGCGTTCAGATCGGCGGCGGCGCGCCCGTCGTCGTCCAGTCGATGACGACGACGAAGACGCACGACGTCGCCGCCACGACCGCGCAGATCGCCGCGCTCGTCTCCGCCGGGTGCGAGATCGTGCGCGTCGCGGTGCCGAAGACCGAGGACGCGGAGGCGCTCTCGAAGATCGTCCGCTTCTCGCCGATCCCGGTGATCGCCGACATCCATTTCAACGCGAGCCTGGCGCTGAAGGCGATCGAGCAGGGCGTCCACGCCGTCCGCATCAACCCCGGCAACATCGGCGGCCCGGAGAAGGTCGAGCAGGTCGTGCGCGCCGCGAAGGCGGCCGGGATCCCGATGCGGATCGGCGCCAACTCCGGCTCGCTGCCGAAGCACCTCTACGAGCTCGCGCAGGCAGACCAGGCGGAGGCGCTCGTCGAGGCGGCGCTCGAGGAGGTGCGGCTGCTCGAGCAGCTCGACTACCGCGACTTCAAGATCTCGGTCAAGTCGAGCCACGTGCCGACGATGATCCGCGCCTACCGGATGCTCTCCGCGAAGGTGCCGTATCCGCTGCACCTCGGCGTCACCGAGGCCGGCACGCCGTTCTCCGGCTCGATCAAGAGCGCCGTCGGCATGGGCGCGCTGCTCGTCGACGGGATCGGCGACACGATCCGCGTCTCGCTGACCGCCGACCCGGTCGAGGAGCCGAAGACGGCCTTCGAGATCCTGAAGGCGCTCGGCCTGCGCGAGCACGGGCCGATCATGATCGCCTGCCCCTCCTGCGGGCGCGACAACGTCGGCGTCCACCTGCTCGCCGAGCAGGTCGAGACGCGCCTCGCGAGCTATCCGCAGCACTTCGAGGTCGCCGTCCTCGGCTGCGCGGTCAACGGCCCGGGCGAGAGCGGCGACGCCGACTTCGGGATCGCCGGCGGCCGCGACGTCGGCTTCATCTACGCGCACGGCCGCGTGCTCAAGAAGGTCTCCTCGGACATCCTCGTCGAGGAGCTCTTCCACGAGATCGACGCCTGGATCGCCGACGGGATGCACCGCCCGAAGCGTCTGAAGATGGCGAAGCCGGCGGCGCTCGCGATGGCCGAGGCGTCGGCGATCCCGCTCGACTAGTGACGCTGCTCGCCGGCGGCCTGCTGCTCGCGGGCGCGGCCTTGCTCGCTGGCGCCTCCGGCTTCGGCTTCGGCCTCCTGGCGACGCCGTCGCTGCTGCTCGCCGGCTTCTCGCTGCCGTTCGTCGTCACCGTCAACCTGGTCGCGTCGCTGCTGACGCGAGCGTCGATCGCCTACCGCTTCCGCGCCCACGTCGACCGCCGTCGCGTCTGCATGCTCGTCGGCGGCAGCGTGCCCGGGCTCGTCCTCGGCGCGCAGCTCTTGACGCGCGTCGACCCGCGTCCGCTCAAGATCGCGGTCGGCGCGCTCGTGATGGCGGTCTCGTCGTCGCTCGCGCTCCGCCGCAGCCCGGAGCCGCGCACGCTGCCCGGCGGCACGGTCGTCGCCGGCTTCGCGGGCGGCCTCCTGACGACGACGACGTCGCTCTCGGGCGTGCCGCCGGTGCTCCTGCTCGCGCGGCAGCGGCTCGCGGCGGCGGTCTTCTACGCCGACCTCGCCGTCTACTTCGTCGCCGCGGCCGCGATCGGTCTCGCCGTGCTGGCCGCGAGCCACGGCCTGAGCACGCGCGCGCTCTATCCGGCCGCTCTGCTCTGGCTGCCCGGGATCCTCGTCGCGAACGCGGCGGGAGCGAGCCTCGGCATCCGGCTCGAGGAACGGCGCTTCCGGCAGCTGACGGCGGCGCTCGCGTTCGCGGCCGGCGCGCTGACGGTGGCGAGTGCCTGAGCGGACAACGGTAATCTCCCGGGGATGATCGTTCGCGCCTCGCAGCTCTTCCTGCCGACCCTCCGCGAGGACCCCGCCGACGCGGAGGCGGTCAACCATAGGCTGCTCGTCCGCGGCGGCTTCATCCGCCAGCTGACCGCGGGCGTCTGGACGTTCCTGCCGCTCGGCTGGCGCGTCCAGCGCAAGATCGAGCGGATCATCCGCGAGGAGCAGGATGCGATCGGCGCGCAGGAGATGCTGATGCCGGTGCTGACGCCGGCCGAGCTCTGGCAGAAGACCGGCCGCTACGGCTACCCGGAGGTCTTCAAGCTCGAGGACCGCAAGGGCGGCGACTACGTGCTGCCGATGACCCACGAGGAGACGGTCACCTGGCACGCGCGCGAGATCCAGAGCTACCGGCAGCTGCCGCAGATGCTCTACCACCTCTCGGTCAAGGAGCGCGACGAGCCGCGGCCCGGCAAGGGGCTGATCCGCCTGCGCGAGTTCGTCATGAAGGACGCCTACTCGTTCGACCGCGACGAGGCCGGGCTCGCGGAGCAGTTCGAGCGCCAGCGCGGCGCCTACCACCGCACCTTCGAGCGCTGCGGCGTGCGGGTCGTCGCCGTCGAGGCCGAGTCGGGGATGATGGGCGGCAGGGAGTCGGTCGACTTCCTCGCGCCCGCGGAGGCGGGGCAGAACGTGCTCGTCACCTGCGAGAACGGCGACTTCGCGGCCGACGCGGAGGTGGCGCGCGGCGTCCCGCGGGCGCCGGAGCTCCCGGAGCCGCTCGGCGCGCCCGCCGAGATCGAGACGCCCGGCGTCACGTCCTGCGAGGCGCTCGCGCAGTTCCTCGGCATCGACCTCGCGGCGACCTCGAAGGCGATGCCGGTCGTGAAGGACGACGGGACGCTCGTGCTCGGCCTGCTGCGCGGCGACGACCGGCTCGAGGAGGCGAAGATGCAGGCGGCGCTCGGCTCCGGCTACCGGCCGGCGACCGACGAGGAGATCCGCGAGGCGTTCGGCGCCGAGGGCGGCTCGCTCGGCCCGGTCGGCTTCGCCGGCGAGGTCGTCGCCGACGAGCTGCTACGCGAGGGCCAGTTCGTCGCCGGCGCGAACCGCACCGGCTTCCACCTGCGCGGCGTCGAGGCGGGCCGCGACTTCGAGCCGCGCTTCGCCGACCTGCGCCAGCCGCGCGAGGGCGAC
>DASSSQ010000050.1:0-8102 GCA_035708405.1 Gaiellaceae bacterium | reverse complement strand
CGGCTCCGAGCCGGTCGGCGACCCTGCGCTCGAGCCGGAGCGGCTGCAGCCGCGCCTGACGCCCGAGCTGCAGGCGCGCATCCCCGCCTCCGTGCTCCGCGTCCACGTGCCGGGGGAGACGCTCGCCGAGGTGCTCCCGCGCCTGCAGGAGACCTATTGCGGGACGATCGCCTACGAGATCGAGCACATCTCCGACCACGAGCAGCGCGTGTGGCTCCGCAAGGCGATCGAGTCGGGCCGCTACCGCCAGCCGCTGACCGAGGACGAGCAGCGGCTGCTGCTCGAGCGGCTCTCCGAGACCGACGGCCTCGAGCGCTATCTGCGTCGCGCGTTCCTCGGCCAGAAGCAGTTCTCGGTCGAGGGCCTCGACGTGATCGTGCCGATGCTCGACGAGTCGGTCGAGCTCGCCGCCGAGGCCGGCGCGCACCACGTCGTGATCGGCATGGCGCACCGCGGCCGCCTGAACGTCCTCGCGCACGTCGTCGGCCGGCCCTACGAGTCGATCCTGCGCGAGTTCGAGGGCGAGCGCACGATCGAGGCGGTCAGCGCCGACCCCGAGGGCGGCACCGGCGACGTCAAGTACCACCTCGGCGGCAAGGGAATGCGCACGACACGATCGGGCAAGGTGGCGGTGACGCTGCTCTCGAACCCGAGCCACCTCGAAGCGGTCGCGCCGGTCGTCGAGGGCTTCGCGCGCGCCGAGCAGACCGACCGCTCGACCCGCGAGGGCATGTCCGACCCCGCCGTCGCGCTGCCGATCCTGCTGCACGGCGACGCGTCGTTCCCCGGCCAGGGGGTCGTCGCCGAGACGCTCAACCTCGAGGGCCTGCGCGGCTACTCGACCGGCGGCACGCTGCACGTGATCACGAACAACCAGATCGGGTTCACGACCGATCCCGTCGACGGCCGTTCGACCCGCTACTCGAGCGACCTTGCGAAGGGCTTCGACATCCCGATCGTCCACGTCAACGCCGACGACCCCGAGGCGGCGATCTCGGCGGTGCGGCTCGCGATGGCCTATCGTCGCCGCTTCGGCCACGACATCGTCGTCGACCTCGTCGGCTACCGCCGCTTCGGCCACAACGAGCAGGACGAGGCGGCGTACACCCAGCCGCTGATGGTCGAGCAGATCAACCGGCACCCGAGCGTGCGCGAGCTCTACGCCGCCGAGCTGGCCGACCGCGGCGTCGTCGCGCAGGAGGAGTCCGACGCGCTCGCGAGCCGTGTCGAGACCGCGCTGCGCGAGGCGCACGAGGGACTCAAGCGCACCTTCGGCCAGGCGGCGATCCCGGCGAAGTCGAAGGACGAGCGGATCCCGGCCGGCAGCACCTCCGGCTTCTCCACCGCCGTCCCCGAGCAGCGGCTCCGGTCGCTGAACGAGCAGCTGCTGCGCGTCCCCGACGGTTTCGTCGTCCACCCGAAGCTCGCACGCCAGCTCGAGCGCCGCCTGAAGACGATCGACGAGGGCGGGATCGACTGGGGCCAGGCGGAGGCGCTCGCGTTCGCGAGCCTGCTCGTCGACGGGATCCCGGTTCGGCTCTCGGGCCAGGACAGCGAGCGCGGGACCTTCTCGCACCGCCATGCCGTCCTCCACGACGCCGAGGCGGGCGAGACGTACGCGCCGATCCAGCATCTCGCCGATGCGACCGCCTCGTTCGAGATCCACAACTCGCCGCTCTCGGAGTTCGGCTGCCTCGGCTTCGAATACGGCTACTCGGCGGCAGCGCCGGAGGCGCTCGTGCTCTGGGAGGCGCAGTTCGGCGACTTCGTCAACGGAGCCCAGATCGTGATCGACCAGTTCGTCGTCGCCGGGCTCTCGAAGTGGCAGCAGACCTCGCGGCTGACGATGCTGCTGCCGCACGGCTACGAGGGCAATGGACCGGAGCACTCGAGCGCGCGGCTCGAGCGGTTCCTGCAGCTCGCCGCGCAGGAGAACATCCGCGTGGCGAACTGCAGCACCTCGGCGCAGTACTTCCACCTGCTGCGGCGGCAGGCGCTCGACGCGAGCGCACGGCCGCTGATCGCGATGACGCCGAAGGGGCTGCTGCGCCTGCGCGACGCCGCGGCGACCCTCGACGAGCTGGCGGGCGGCTCGTTCCGCCCGGTGATCGACGACCCGTCCGCCGACCGCGAGGCGGCGACGCGGCTCGTCCTCTGCTCCGGCAAGGTCTACTACGACATCGTCGGCCACGAGACCCGCGCCGAGGCACGGCATGTCGCGGTTGCGCGGCTCGAGCAGCTCTACCCGTTCCCGGTCGACGCCGCCGCCGAGCTGACGCACTCCTATCCGAACCTGCAGGAGCTCGTCTGGGCGCAGGAGGAGCCGCAGAACATGGGCGCGTGGCGGGCGATCCGCCACCGGCTCGAGGAGGCGCTGCCGCAGGGCGCGAGCCTCCGCTTCGTCGGCCGCCCGTGGCGTGCGAGCCCGAGCGAGGGCTATCCGACCGCGCACCTGCTCGAGCAGGACCGGATCGCGCGCGAAGCGCTCGCCTGAGCGACTGCGCGACGAATTCACACTTTTGTTGCGATTCCGTGACCCGCGCGTCGCGCCGGCGCCGGTACCGTGACTTCAGGGGGACTCGCTTTCCCCCACGGGGGGTTGGAGACGCGCCGGCGCCGCGAGCAGCGCGAGCAGCTCGTCGTGGAGGAGGCCGTTCGAGGTCAGGCAGTCGCCGCCGCGTGCGGTGCGCTCGCCGCGCAGGTCGGTGAAGCGGCCGCCGGCCTCCTCGACGATCACCTGGATCGCGGCGACGTCCCAGAGCGCCACGACCGGCTCGACGGCGGCGTCGACGGCGCCCTCGGCGAGCAGCATGTGCTGCCAGAAGTCCGAGAAGCCGCGCGCGGCCCACGAGCGCGCCGCGACCGCCTCGTATGCCGGCCCCAGCCCGTGGGCGGCGACCGCCTTCGGGCTCGTCGTCGAGACGACCGCGTCCTCGAGCCGCGCGACGCGCGAGACCTGCACTCGCGTGCCGTCCGCGAACGCGCCCTCGCCGTGGGCCGCCCACCAGCGCCGGCCGAGCGCGGGCGCCGACACGACGCCGACCGCCGGCTCGCCGTCCCGCTCGAGCGCGATCAGCGTCGCCCAGACCGGAATCCCGCGCACGTAGCTCTTCGTGCCGTCGATCGGGTCGACGATCCAGTGTGCGCCGGCGCCGCCGTCCTCGCCGCCCTCCTCCTCGCCGAGCACCGGCTCGCGCGGCCGCTCGCGCGCGAGTCGCTCCCGAATCGCGCGCTCGACCGCCCGATCCGCCTCCGAGACGGGCGTCAGGTCGGGCTTCGTCTCGATCCGGAGGTCGGCGGCGCGGAAGCGCGCGAGCGCGATCGCGTCGGCCGCGTCCGCGAGCGCGAGGGCGAGCGCGAGGTCGGAGGTCACCCGCGCGAGCCTAACGGCCGCGGCCGTGGCTCACGAAGCTCGCTTGCGGAGCCGGGCTCCCCGCCTCGCCGCCTCGGCCGCGATCCTGGGGCCGTGCTTGCGCCCCTGCGCCAGCAGCCGGCGGCGCTGGCTCTCCGGCAGGCGGCGCCACAGGTCGTACGCGGTCAACGCCAGGCCGACCGGGCCCGCGCGACGTCCCAGGAGCCTCGTTAGCGGCGGCATGCGTCCATTCTGACGCGTCCGGAGCATCCTCGGCGGCGGCAACGGTCGCGGGCGAGGAGACCTGTGCCACGAGCGGCGGCCCGTGGCGGCGTTCGCCACGGCCGTGAGCGGCTTTCGCGATCCGCTTCACGGGACGGTTGACGGCGACGTGCCCGACGATCGCGCGGGGGATCGCGGCTACCTGTGCCGCGATCGCGACGGCGGTCGGCGGCGAAGGTGCGGGCGCCGGCGTCGGCGCGGACTGGGAGACGAGCGGCACGTGCTCGACCGGCGACGGGGCCGGGATCGGGCTCGGAGCGGGAGCAGCAGCAGGCGCCGGACGCGCCGGCCTCGGAGCCGGGGCCTTGCGACGGCGGGTCGCCGGGTGCGCGTGCGCGGGAGCCGGAACCGTGGCCCGCGCCGGAATGAGAGTCGCCCCCACGACGACCGACCGTGCCGGCCGCGACCGCGCGTGCGGCACGAGCGGTGCCGCGAAGGGCGCCGCGACGGTCGTCGAGCCGGCCTCGACCCGCGGCGCGCGCAGCCCGTGCACCTCGCTCTCCGGCCGGAGCAGCCTGCCGGGCAGCAGCACCAGCGCGGCTACCATCGCACCTACGGCAACCGCCGCCGCCGCCGAATCGATCGCTCCCCTCATGCAGCCTCCCTGATCGGCCGATACCTCCTTCGAGGGACTATCGGCCGCAACCCGCTTTTCCTTGAACAGATGGTGAGCTTCAAGCTCAAGCTCGTTTCCTACTTCGTGCTCCTGACCCTGGTGCCGCTCGGCGCCGCCTTCTGGGGCTACGACGCGCTCGCCCGCCGCAGCGAGACGCGCAGCGCCGACGCGCGGCTGCAGGCGAGCCTGCGCGCCGCCGTCAACGCCTACCAAGACGAGGTCGCGGGCGTCGGCCGGACGGCGTCGAAGCTCGCCGCCTCCCGCGACCTCCAGCGCGCCCTGCGCACCCGCGACCGCGACGCGCTCGCCGCCTACGTCGCCGCGAACCCGAACCTGCGGATCCGCGTCGGCAAGCGACTCGACCTCGGATCGCGGCCGCACGACGCGATCGTGCGCACCGTCGCCGTCCTCTCGGCGGGACACGTCCTCGGCGACGTCTCGCTCTGGCTGCCGATCGACGAGGCGCTGCTCGCGCACGTCTCGCGCCGCTCGGGTCTCGCCCCCGAGGACAGGCTCGCGATCTCGCGCGGCGGCCGGATCGCGCTCGGCGCGCCGCCGCTCTCCGGCTCGCCGCTGCGCGCCGTCTCGGACCGGCCGCAGGTCGAGCGGATCGGCGGCGAGCGCTGGCGGACGCTGAGCGCGCCCGCGCTCGACGAGCCGCACGGCTACTCGCTCAGCGTGCTGACGCCGCAGAGCCGGATCGACGCGGCGACGACGCACTCGGAGCATCTGCTCGCGCTCGTGCTCGCCGGTCTGCTCGCCCTCGCCGGCGCGCTCGCGTACCTGCTCAGCCGCTCGATCGTCCGCACGCTCGACCGCTTCGCGCGCGCCGCCCAGGGGATCGCCGCCGGCCGTCTCGGCGAGCGCGTCCCGGTCTCGGGACGAGACGAGTTCGGCCGGCTCGCCCGCACGTTCAACGAGATGGCGGAGCAGCTCGAGGCCCGGCTCGTCGAGCTCGACTCGGAGCGCAGCCGGCTCGGCCGCGCGACGAGCAGGATCGGCGCGGCGCTCGCGGCGACCCACGATCCGGACCAGCTGCTCGCGCTGCTCGTCGACACCGCGGTCGAGGCGACCGGCGCCTACGGCGGCCTCGTCCGCGACGCGCGCGGCCGCGAGCGCGCGCGCGCCGGCGATCCCGAGGCCGGGCTGAAGACGCTCGAGCTGCCTCTGCTCGCGGGCCGCCAGGACTTCGGCGTGCTCGTCCTCGCCGGCCCGGGGTTCGGCGTCGAGGAGAGCGAGACCGCCGCCTCGCTCGCGGGCCAGGCGGTGGTCGCGCTCGAGAACGCGCGGCTGCACGGGATCGTCGAGCGGCAGGCGCTCGTCGACGGGCTCACCGGCCTCGCCAACCGCCGCGCCTGCGAGGACGCGCTGCGCACCGAGCTGCACCGCGCCGACCGCTTCGGCGGCGAGCTGGCCGTCGTGATCGCCGACCTCGACGGCTTCAAGGAGATCAACGACCGCTTCGGCCATCCCGCCGGCGACCTCGTCCTGCGCGAGTTCGCGCGCCGCCTGCGCGAGACCGTCCGCGAGATCGACGTCGCGGCCCGCTGGGGCGGCGAGGAGTTCTGCATCGTGCTGCCGGGCACCGACGCCGACGGCGGCGCCCACGTCGCCGAGCGCGCCCGCGCGGCGCTCGAGGAGACGCCGATCGTCACCCCCGACGGAGCCCGGATCGCCGTCACCGCGAGCTTCGGCGTCGCCTCCTTCCCCGCCCACGCGGCGAGCGAGCAGGCGCTGATCGAGGCCGCCGACTCCGCGCTCTACCGGGCCAAGCGCGAGGGCAAGAACCGGGTGCTGGCGGCCGCTCCGGCAGCGGCCCGTCCGTGAGGAAGGTCAGGATTTCGTAAAGTCGAGCCGAAAATACGGTTAGACTTGCGCGGCTGTGTCGGCCCAGAGACGTACGGAGGATTGAACGCATGTCGATGTCGGTGGAGACTTCCTCGTTCTTCGCGCAGGTGATCCAGGACCATCTCGAGCTCAAGCGACGCAACGCGGCGATCGAGGGCGAGATGCCGCTCGAGCGCTACCTGAGCGAGGATCCGTTCGACAACCATCCGCTCTTCAAGTCGGAAGAGCAGGCGCGCGTCGAGGACACGATGAGCGGGCAGGAGTCGATCGTCGAGACGCCGACCTCCGTCGCCTGGCCGGCCGACGACAGCTTCCTCGCCGCGCAGACCGAGGCCTCGCCCGACGGCGAGTCCGAGGAGAGCGGTCTCTGGAGCCGCTCGCGCGACTTCGACTGGGGCGACTGAGCCGCTAGTTCTCGGCCCGCCGCTCGAGCTCGTTCGACTTCTCGGTCAGCGCGACGAAGCCGGCCTGCAGGAAGTCGTTGACCGCGGCGGCGTCGAGCGACCAGACGAGCAGCCGTCCGAAGCGCGGCGTCACCGCGAGCGTCGACGCGAGCCCCGCCGCCACCCACGTGCCGACGCAGCGCGTGCAGGTGACGAGCTCGCCGATCGCCTGCCGCATGCCGGTGCCCGCGGGCGTCTCGCCCTCGCCCTCGTGCGCCTGCTCCTCGACGAACGGCTGGCGGAGGAAGCTCGTCACCTCGTCGTGGCTCAGCGTCCGCGCGCCCTTGAAGGTGGCGAGGCCGAGCGAGACGAGGTCGATCGCCGTCAGCTCCCGCTCCGGGTCGGAGAACCTGCTCGCGACCGCCAGTCCGAGCGCGAAGCTGCCGACCAGGGTCGCGTAGGAGCCGTAGGGCGGGCGTTCCTGCACGGCCGGATGGTGCTCGCGCCGCGGCGCCCGGAAACGCGGTGGGCAGAGAGTCGACGCGGCGTAGGCCCGCCCGGGCTGGCCGGCCGCGGCCTCGGCCAGCGTCGCCTCGAGGTCGGGCAGGTGGACGGCCCCGGCGGCGTCGAGCACGCGCAGCAGGACGAACAGGTGCGCGAACGGCGCCAGCCGCTGGGCGAGCGTGAACGGCTTCCTCAGCTCGGCCTGGTTAGGAACGTACGTTCGCTGCTGTACCCTTTGTCGCGTGGCGGAGTTCAAGACATCGGCCGCGTACGCGCCGACCGGCGACCAGCCGCAGGCGATCGAGCTGCTCGCCGACGGCCTGCGCGCCGGCGAGCGCTACCAGACGCTGCTCGGCGCCACCGGCACCGGCAAGACGGCCACGATGGCCTGGACGATCGAGCAGGTCGGCAAGCCGGCGCTGCTGATCGCCCACAACAAGACCCTCGCCGCGCAGCTCTGCAACGAGCTACGCGAGTTCTTCCCGCACGACGCGGTCGAGTACTTCGTCTCCTACTACGACTACTACCAGCCGGAGGCGTACGTCCCGCAGGCCGACCTCTACATCGAGAAGGACTCGTCGCGGAACGACGACATCGACCGCCTCCGGCACGCGGCGACCTCGAGCCTGATGACGCGCCGCGACGTCGTGATCGTCGCGTCCGTCTCCGCGATCTACGGCCTCGGCTCGCCGGAGGAGTACCGCGAGAAGCTCGTCTTCCTCGAGGTCGGCGAGGAGACCGAGCGCGACCTGATGCTGCGGAAGCTGATCGACATCCAGTACGTCCGCAACGACACGCTGCTCGGCCGCGGCCGCTTCCGCGTCAAGGGCGACGTGATCGAGATCCAGCCGTCGCACTCCGAGACCGCGTACCGGATCTCGATGTTCGGCGACGAGGTCGAGCAGATCACGCACTTCGACCCGCTGACCGGCGAGGTCTACGCGAAGCTCGACTCGCTGACCGTCTTCCCGGCGACGCAGTACGTCACCTCGAAGCCGACGATCGAGCGCGCCGCCGACGAGATCCGCCACGAGCTCGAGCAGCAGGTGACGCTCTTCGAGTCGGAGGGGAAGCTGCTCGAGGCGCACCGGATCCGCCAGCGCACCGAGTACGACCT
>DASSSQ010000049.1:0-16937 GCA_035708405.1 Gaiellaceae bacterium | reverse complement strand
CCCGCCGAGCTGCTGGAAGTACGTCCACTGCGTGATCTCGGCGCCGTCGCACCAGACCTCCCAGCCGAGCCCCCAGGCGCCGAGCGTCGGCTGCTCCCAGTCGTCCTCGACGAGCCGGATGTCGTGCGCGCGCGTGTCGAGGCCGATCGCGTCGAGCGAGGCGAAGTAGCGGTCGAGGATGTCCTCCGGCGCCGGCTTGACGATCACCTGGTACTGGAAGTAGTGCTGGAAGCGATACGGGTTCTCGCCGTAACGGCCGTCGGTCGGCCGGATCACGGGCTCGACGTAGGCGGTCTTCCAGGTGCGCGGGCCGAGGCTGCGCAGGAAGGTGGCGGGATTCATCGTCCCCGCGGCGACCTCGGTGTGGTAGGGCTGCATCAGGACGCAGCCGTAGTCGGCCCAGTAGTCCTGGAGGGCCCGGATCGTGTCCTGGTAGGTTCGGGTCGCCATGTCGCGCGATCCTAGCCGGGGGCGGTTCGAGCAGGTTCGCTTCGCCAGCCGCGCGCTCGAGGGGAACGCGCTCGGCGATCCGGCCGAGCGGCCGCTCTGGGTCTACCTGCCGCCGGGCTACGACGAGGAGCCGGAGCGGCGCTATCCGGCGGTCTACGTGATCCAGGGGATGACCGGGATGGTCGGCGCCTGGTTCAACGTCTCGCCGTTCCAGCAGAACTATCCGGCGATGATCGAGGAGCTCGCGCCGGCGTGCGTCGTCGTGCTCGTGGACGCGTTCACGTCGGTCGGCGGCTCGCAGTTCGTCGACTCGCCCGCCGTCGGCCGCTACCACACGTACCTCTGCGACGAGGTGGTGCCGTTCGTCGACGCGAGCTACCGGACGCTGGCGACGCGGCAGCATCGCGGGATCCAGGGAAAGTCGTCGGGCGGCTACGGCGCGATGATCTCGCCGATCCTGCGGCCCGACCTGTTCGGCGGTCTCGCCACGCACGCCGGCGACGCGCTCTTCGAATGCTGCTACGCGCTCGAGTTCCCGCAGGCCGTGCGCGCGCTGCGCGATCGCTACGAGGGGTCGTGGGAGCGGTTCTGGGACGACTTCCGCTCCGGCCGGCCGGTGCTGTCGAACCCGGCCGACCCGGTGCTCGTGAACACGTACGCGATGGCGGCCTGCTACTCGTCGAACGAGGACGGCTCGATCGAGTTCCCGTTCGACCTCGAGACGGGTGCGCTCGTACCGGAGGTGTGGGAGCGCTGGCTCGCGTGGGATCCGGTGCGGCGGGTGGAGGGCGCGGCCGAGTCGCTGCGCACGATGCGCGCGATCTGGATCGACGCCGGGACGAGCGACGAGTACTTCCTCGACCTCGGCGCGACGGCGTACCGGAACGCGCTCGCCGCGGCCGGCGTGCCCGACGAGATCGTGCGGTTCGAGCTCTTCGACGGCAAGCACGGCGGGATCACGTGGCGGTATCCGCTCAGCCTCCGCTTCCTGGCGGAGCGGCTCGCGTAGCGGCGCGGGCGGCGACTCGGGTCGCCGCGATCCCACACCCCCACCCTGGGTGGGGCTTTCGACCCGCCTCCCTCGCGGTCGACGATACCCGCGAACTCGTCACGAGACTGCGACGGGACCGTGAATCTTCTGCGAAATCTCAGCCGGCGGACGCGCGCGGCCGCTCGAGCAGCTTCCGGCCCGGTGGCCCGAAGCGGAACTTCGCGTAGAGCTCGTGCGCGTCCTCGGTGTGCAGGATCCAGCTCCGGTCGGCGAAGGGGCCGTTCTCGACCATCTCGCGCACGAGCTCGACGCCGAGCCCGCGCCCGCGGAACTCCGGCAGCACGTACACGTCCGCGAGATACGCGAACGAGACGCCGTCGGAGACCGCGCGACAGAAGCCGATCTGCCGCTCGCCGCCATAGAGGCCGACGACGCGCGTCGCCTCGCGCACGAGCCGCTCCTGCACCTCGCGCGTCCGGCCGCGCGCCCAGTAGGCCTCCGTCGAGAGGAAGCGGTGCACCTCGTCGAGGTCGATCCGCGTGCGGTCGTCGTCGACCACGAACCCATCCCCCAGATCGCGCGCCATCCGCGCCAGTCTACGGCCCGGCTCAGCGGACGATGCGCTCGTGGTCGACCAGGCCGCCCGCCAGGTGGTAGACGACGACGAGCCGCTCCGGCTCGGCCGAGCGGCCGCTGATCCGCTCCTCGTCGACGACGTACTCGCCCACGCAGACGCGCGAGAGGACGACGCAGGCAAGGCCCGGGCTCGCTGCGAACATCGAGCGGTAGCGCGCGCGAAGCGCGTGCGCGCCACGGACGAGCACCGCGCCGCGCGCGTCCTCGATCACGATCTCCTCGGCGTAGCCCGACGCGAACGCCTCGAGGTCGCGACGGTTGAAGGCCTCGACGATCCGGTCGACGACCGCCCCGCCGCTCACGCCGAAAGCGTGCGCAGGCGGAAGCCGCCGTGGTACTCGTAGAGCGACGTGACCGCGGCGAGCGCGTCCCGTCGCCCGCGCTCGGTGAGACCGGCCTCGGCCGCCTCGGCGAGCGGCCGGCGCAGGAGCGCCTCGATCCCCGCGAGCCCCTCCGCGGAGAGCACGAGCGCGCCGGTCGCGCCGGCACAGGCGGGGCAGACCGCGCCGCCCGAGCGAGGCGAGAAGCCGCCGCCCGCCTCCTCGGCGCCGCACTCGGCGCAGCTGCCGAGATGCGGCAGGTAGCCGGACAGCCAGAGCAGCTTCAGCTGGAAGGAGAGCGCGAGCGGATCGAGGCCGGGCCGGGCGGGCGCGAGGCTCGGCGCCTCGTCCAGCAGGTCGAGGAAGCGGGTCAGGGCGCCGAACGCGCGGTCGTTCGCCTCCTGCTCGCTGAACAGGCGGAGCATCGCCTCGGCGCCGACGAGCCCGACCCCGAGCCGGTACGGCTCCTCCCGCGCGACCCGGTGCGGGCGGATCAGCTCGACGCCGGTGATCGTGTGCAGCTCGCCGCCGCCCTGGTGGAGCAGCAGCTCGACGTGGCTGAGCGGCTCGAGCCGCGCGCCGAAGCGCGACTTCGTCCGGCGAATCCCCTTCGCGACCGCTCCGATACGTCCGCGGTCGAGCGTGTAGAGGTGCAGGATCCGGTCGGCCTCGCCGAGCCGAAGCGACCGGAGAACGACCGCCTCCGTCTTGTACGTGCGGCCGGCCATCTCCGACCAAAGTGTAGAGGCGACGGCGGCCGGGAATCGCCGCCGCGTCAAGATCGTTTTCCGTTCCGATGGCCCGAATCCAGATCTACACGACCCGCTGGTGCGGCTACTGCGTCCGTGCGAAGACCCTGCTCGACGGCAGGGGTTTCGCCTACGACGAGATCCATCTCGACGACGACGAGGCGTTCCGGCAGACGCTCTTCGACCTGACCGGCGGCTGGACCGTGCCGCAGATCCTGATCGACGGGCGGCCGATCGGCGGCTACACCGAGCTCTGGCGGCTCGACCGCGAGGGCCGGCTGGACGAGCTGCTCGCCGCGTAGCCGTCCAGGCGCTGACAACCCGGGCAGTACCAGGTGCCGCGGCCGGCGACGCGGATCTTGTCGATCGGCGTGCCGCAGCGGTCGCACGGCTCGCCGGCGCGTCCGTAGACCCTGAACTCGTGCTGCATCGAGCCGGCGGCGCCGTTCGGCTGACGGTAGTCGCGGAGCGTCGCGCCCTGCCGCTCGATTCCGGCCTCGAGAGCACGGCGCACGGCGTCGCGGAGCCGCCGCAGCTCGTCGCGCCCGACCTCGCAGGCGGGGCGCAGCGGGTGGAGACGCGCGCGCCACAGTGCCTCGTCCGCGTAGATGTTGCCGACGCCGGCGACCGTCCGCTGGTCGAGGAGCGCCGCCTTCAGCGGGGCGCGCCGGCGCTCGAGCCGCCGCGCGAGCGCGGCCGGCGTGAACGTGTCCGCGAACGGCTCCTCGCCGAGACGCGCGGCCAGGTAGGGCTCGAGCTGCCCGGGCTCGACGAGGAGCCACGTGCCGAAACGGCGTACGTCGCGATACGCGACATCCGATCCGTCGTCTAACCTGACAACGGCACGTGTGTACGGGTCGTCGGCCTCGACCTCGCGCAGGTGCCGCAGGCTCCCCGTCATCCGGAGGTGAATGAGCAGAGCGCGTCCAGTCTCGAACCGAACAATCAGATACTTGCCACGACGCTCGACACGGGCCACGCGCTCGCCCTCGAGCTCGGCGGCGACCTCCAGCGGATCGAGCGGCCTCGTCAGACGGCCGTCGCGGATCTCGACCCGCTCGAGCCGCCGCCCCTCGAGGACCGGCGCCAGCTGCCGCCGAACCGTCTCGACCTCGGGAAGCTCGGGCACGTCCGCACGGTAGCCGCCGCGGCGACGGCGGCGATCAGCGGATCACCTCGAGCAGCACCGGCTGCTGCGCGGGCGGCTCCTCGCCGAGCTCGTACGCGGCGAGCACCTCGGCCGCCGCCTCCACGGCCGCGCGCTCGTCTCGTGCGTGCACCTCGGCGAGCGGCTCCCCCGCCTCGACGCGGTCTCCGCGCTTCTTCAGGCAGAGCACGCCGACGGCATGGTCGATCGCGTCGCCGCTCGTCCGACGGCCGGCGCCCAGATGCAGGGCCGCGTCGCCGACACGACGCGCACCGAGCCGTGCAACCGTCCCGCTCCGCGGCGCCTCGACCGCGCGGAGGACGGGTGCCCGGGGAAGCGCGCCCTCGTCGGGATCGCCGCCCTGCGCCTCGATCCAGCGGGTCCAGGCGGCGGCCGCGGACCCGTCGGCGACCGCCTGCTCGGCGCGCCGGCGCCCCTCGGACTCCTCGACGCCGAGGTCCGAGAGCGCCAGCAACCGGGCGGCGGCGTCGAGGACGAGCTCGGCGAAGTCGGGCGGCCCGTCGCCGCGGACGGTGGCGAGCGCCTCGCGGATCTCGAGCGCGTTCCCGACCGCGGACCCGAGCGGTTGGTCCATGTCGGTGAGCAGGCAGACGACCGTGCGGCCCGCGCGGCGGCCGATGTCGATCATCGTCTCCGCGAGCGCACGCGCCTCCGGCAGCGTCTTCATGAAGGCGCCGTCGCCGACCTTGACGTCGAGCACGATCGCGTCAGCGCCGGCGGCGAGCTTCTTCGACATGATGCTGGCCGCGATCAGCGAGACCTGGTCGACCGTGGCCGTCACGTCGCGGAGCGCGTAGAGCCGCTTGTCCGCGGGGACGAGCTCCGCGGTCTGGCCGACGATCGCGAGGCCGACGTCGCGGACCTGGGCGACGAACTCGTCCAGCGAGAGCTCGACACGAAAGCCGGGGATCGACTCGAGCTTGTCGAGCGTGCCGCCGGTGTGGCCGAGGCCGCGTCCGCTCATCTTCCCGAACGGGACGCCGCAGGCGGCGACGATCGGGCCGACGGCGAGCGAGGTCTTGTCGCCGACGCCACCGGTCGAGTGCTTGTCGACGACCTTGCGGCCGAGCAGCCGCCCGAGCTCGATCGTCTCGCCGCTACAGATCATCGCGTCGGTCAGCGCGAACGTCTCCGCGCTCGAGAGCCCGCGGAAGAACGTCGCCATCGCGAACGCCGCCAGCTGGTAGTCCGGCACCTCGCCGCGTGCGTATCCGAGCACGAGCTCCGCGAGCTCCTCCGCTGTCAGCTCGCCGCCGTCGCGCTTGCGCTGGATCAGCTCGGCGGGTCGGATCACGCCTTGTCCGCGACGAACACGGTGTGCCGGTAGCGCGCGGCGAGCGGCTCGGCGATGTCCGGAACCTTGCCCGACAGGTAGGCCCGCGTCATCGACGCGGCGACGAAGGTGCGGAGCGCGTCGGAGTCCGGGAAGACGACCGTCCCGTCGACGTCGCGTCGCTCGACCCGCGCGAAGTACGGCTCGAGCTGCGCGGCGCCGTTCTCGCGGTCGAAGCTGATCTCGCGCTCCCAGCGCTCGCCGAGCAGGAGCCAGACCTCGGCGAGGTTGTCCTCGGCGAGTGTCGCCGCGACCAGGCGCCCGCCCGGGCGCAGCACACGCGCGAGCTCGCGGATCGCCCGCACGCGATCCGGCGCGTGGTAGATCACCCAGGCCGCGACGACGCAGTCGAATTCGTCGTCCGCGAACGGCAGCTCCTCGATGTCGGCGCGGCGCGCATCGAGCCCGCGCTCCCGTGCGAGCTCGACCATCCGGGGCGAGAGATCCGCGGCGACGACGTCGGCACCCAGCTGCCGCGAGAGTTGCTCGGCGAGCTCGCCGGTACCGCAGCCGATGTCGAGCACGCGCTGCGGCGACACCTCCGCGACCGCGTCCGCGATCACCTGCTCGGCGTTCGCGCCCTCGAGCAGGTCGCGGTAGATCGCGTTCCGGGTGCGCAGCCGCTCCTCGCTCGCGTACTCCCACTGGACGAGGACGGGGTTGTCGAGCCGCGAGCTCCAGCCGGTGGGATCTCCGGTCATGGCCGCAGGATCGGCTGGCCCGGGATGCCGCGACCGGGAGCCTTGCCGCCGAGCCAGGCATTGACGGTCGCGCCGACGTCGGCGAACTCGCCCTCGTGCGTCTGACCGCTCGCGTTCTTGCCCTCGACGTACGCGAGCAGCAGCGCGTGCTCGCGCGAATGGTCGGTCGACTCGGTGGTCGGGTCGCAGCCGTGGTCGGAGGTCAGGATCAGCAGGTCGCCCGGGCGCAGCGCATCGAGCAGGTCGGGCAGCCGGCGGTCGAAGTCCTGCAGGCAGCGGTGGAAGTTGACCGGGTCGTTGCGGTGTCCCCAGAGCATGTCCGTCTCGACGAGGTTGACGAAGACGAAGCCGTCGTCGATCTCGCGCAGCAGCCGCTCGGTCTGGTTGATGCCCTCGACGTTCGACTTGGTCGGGAACGACTCGTCGATGTCGCAGCCGGCGAAGATGTCGCCGATCTTGCCGACGCCGTAGACCTTCTGGCCGGTCGCACGCACCAGGCTGAGGTAGTTCGGCCGCCGCGGCTCGAGCGAGAAGTCGTGCCGGCTCGGCGTGCGCTCGTAGTTCCCCGACTCGCCCGTGAACGGCCGCGCGATTACGCGCCCGACCGCGTGCTTGCCGGTGAGGAGCTCGCGGGCGACGCGGCAGCCCTCGTACAGCTCCTCGAGCGGCACCGTCTCCTCGTGCGCCGCGACCTGGAAGACGGAGTCCGCCGACGTGTAGACGATCCACTTCCCGGTTCGCCGGTGCTCGTCGCCGAGCTCCTGGATGATCTCGGTGCCCGACGCGGGCCTGTTGCCGAGCACGCCGCGGCCCGTCCGGTGCATGAACGGGTCGATCACGTCGTGCGGGAATCCGTGCGGGTAGGTCGGCATCGCGGTCGGCGTGACGACGCCCATCAGCTCCCAGTGTCCCGTGGTCGTGTCCTTCCCCTTCGAGCGCTCGACGAGCCTGCCGGCGACCGCGGGCGCGCCCGGCTGCGGCGAGCAGCCCTCGAGCGGTGCCAGGTTGCCGAGGCCGAGCGCCTCCATCGTCGGCAGATCCAGCCCGCCGACCGCCCGCGCGACGTTGCCGAGCGTGTTCGATCCCTCGTCGCCGTAGTCGGCGGCGTCGGGTAGCTCACCCGCCCCCACGGCGTCCAGCACGATCACGCAGGCTCTGGCCATCGGGCTATTCTAGGAGCCGGTGCCGACCGTACTCGGATTGATCGGGCTGTTCGTGTTCATCGCGTGCGTGATCCTGCTCGCCGCGGGCGTCACCTGGCTCGTCGTCCGCGTCAGCCCGGCCCCCGGCGCGAAGAAGCCCGACTCGGTCTAGACGCGCGTCCGCGGAAGCAGGTCGGCGAGCGGCGTGTAGTCGAGGCCGTGCGCCTCGGCGACGGCCTCGTACGTGAGCTTGCCCTCCACGACGTTGACGCCGCGCGCGAGCGCCGGGTCGCGCCCGATCGCGTCGGCGAGACCGTGGTCGGCGATCGCCTCGACGTACGGGAGCGTGACGTTCGTCAGCGCCTTCGTCGAGGTGATCGGCACCGCGCCGGGCATGTTGGCGACGCAGTAGTGGATCACGTCGTCGACCGTGTAGACCGGATCGGAGTGGGTGGTCGCGCGCGAGGTCTCGAAGCAGCCTCCCTGGTCGATCGCCACGTCGACGACGACCGAGCCCGGCTTCATCTCGCGCACCATCTCCCGCGTCACGAGCTTCGGCGCGAGCGCCCCCGGGATCAGGACGGCGCCGATCACGAGATCCGCCTGCGCGACCGATTCCTCCAGCTGCAGCGTGGACGAGTAGAGGAGCGTGACGCGGCCTGCGAGCACCTCTTCGAGGTGACGCAACCGGTCGACCGAGCGCTCGAGGATCGTCACGTGCGCGCCCAGGCCCAGCGCGATCACCGCGGCGTTGTAGCCGACGATGCCGCCGCCGACGACGACTGCGGTGCCGGGCGCAACGCCCGCGACGCCGCCGAGGAGCAGGCCGCGGCCGCCGTAGGGCTTCTCGAGGTAGGTCGCGCCGGCCTGAGGCGCGATCCGGCCCGCCACCTCGCTCATCGGCGCGAGCAGCGGCAGCTTGCCGCCCGGCGTCTCGACCGTCTCGTAGGCGACGGCGGCGATCCCGCTGTCGAGGAGCGCCTGGGTGAGCGGCCGGTCGGCGGCGATGTGCAGGTAGGTGAAGAGGATCAGGCCGTCGCGCAGCCGCCGGTATTCGGCCTCGATCGGCTCCTTGACCTTGAGCAGCAGGTCGGCGCCCTCCCAGACCTCGTCGACCGAGACGATCCGCGCGCCGACGGCCTCGTACTGGCCGTCGTCGAACTGGCTGCCGTCCCCGGCCGCCGTCTCGACCAGCACCTCGTGTCCCTTCTGGACGAGCTCGCGGGCGCCGGCGGGCGTCAGCGCGACGCGGTACTCGTCCGGCTTGATCTCCCTTGCAACGCCGACCCTCATGACGGGGCAACCTTATACGGCTCCTCGCGCACGAGCCCCGCCATCCACCGAAGTTGCAGTTTCGTCACGGTCCCGTTTCAGACATGTGACACTTTCGCAGTTAGGATCGATACCGGGTGGTGGTTCGGGGTGGCCCCGAGGCGCAGGGAAAACCGACCGCGCCGCGCCGCCGCGGTCAGCGCTCCCGGAGGTACAGCAGCAGCCCCGCGAGGGTCTTCGCGTCCTCGATCTCGCCCAGCCGGTCGGCGACCTCGTCGACCGGCCAGCGGACGAGCTCGATCTCCTCGTCGTCCTCGGTCGCGGCCTCGCCCGGCACGACGCCGGTCGCGACGTAGAGGTGCAGGTGCTCGTCGCAGAAGCCGGGCGTCGTCCAGAAGCTCGCCGCCGGCCGCCAGTCGCCGCCGTGCAGGCCCGTCTCCTCGGCCAGCTCGCGCCGCGCCGAGGCCAGCGGATCCTCGCCCGGCTCGAGCGTCCCGGCCGGCAGCTCGAGCAGCTCCTTGCGCGCCGGCTCCCGCAGCTGGCGGACGAGCGTGACGCAGCCCTCGCCGTCGACGGCGACGATCGCGACGGCGCCCGGATGCCTGACGATCTCGCGGTCGTTGTCGCCCCAGCGCTCGAGGTCGACGTGGACGAGCGTCCCCTCGTACACGCGCTCCGCACGCTCCGGGCCGGTCACGCGGCCAGCCTCTCGACGTGCCGGCGCTGCTCGGCGTCGAACCATGGGCCCGTCCCCGCGGCCGCGTTCGCGCGCGCATGCTCGGGGCGGCGCGTCGCCGGGATCACGACGTCGATCCGCTCGTCCGAGAGCGCCCATCTGAGGAGCGCCTCCGCCCAGCTCTCGACGCCGAGCGCCGCCAGCTCGGCCGCCGGCGGCTCCCGTCGCAGCAGCCCGCCCTCGCCGAGCGGCCGCATCGCGATCACCGGCAGCCCGAGCTCGGCCGCGAGCGGCAGCAGCGCCCGCTCGCACTCGCGCTCGCCGGGGTTGTACGGGAGCTGCACGCACTCGACGCGCGGGTCGCGCATCGCCTCCGCGAGCTCGTCGAACGACTCCGGCTGGTAGTGGGTGACGCCGATCCTGCCGACGCGGCCCTGCTCGCGCTCGCCCTCGAGCCAGCGGAGGTGCTCGCGCCAGGCTGCGAGGTTGTGCACCTGCTCGATCTCGACGCGGCCGTACCAGTCGAGCTGACGCCGGAACTGCTCGCGTCCCTCCTCCACCGAGGGCGCCCAGATCTTCGTGGCCACCCGCACCTCGTCGCGCCGGCCGTCGAGCGCCTCGGCGAGCGACCGCTCGGCGCCGCGGTACATCGGCGAGGAGTCGACGAGCCGCACGCCGGCCCCGACCGCCGCGTCCACGACCTCCCGCGCGAGCGACGCGTCGTCGTCGAAGGTGTTCCAGGTGCCGAGGCCCACGACCGGGCCGAGCCGCCGTTCCTCCATCACCCGAGCAGTCCTCTCGCGGCGAGGCCCGCGGCAAACGCGGCGGCGAAGAACGCGGGATCCTCGTCCGGGCCGCGGTTCATGTGCGAGAGCGGCAGGCCGGCGCAGGCCTCGCGCCAGCCGGGCGGCGAGAGCTCGTCCGGGACGAGCGGCTCGCCGAGGCAGAGATCGAGCACGGCGCGCGTGTGGTGCGAGAGGCCCCGGTGGCGCTCGCGCGGATCGGCGCCGGAGACGCGGGGCGCGACCACCGGCCGGCCGCCGAGCGCGGAGGCGGCGTTCGCGGCCTCGGCGGCGGCGAGGCCGCCGTGGCCGAGCCGCGTGCCGGTCCCGACGATCCCGGGCCCGATCCCGCAGACCGCGACCTCGTAGCCCTGCGCCGCGCACCACGCGAGCGCGGAGGCGGCCGACACGCACTGGACGTCCCCGTCGACGCAGCCGCCAGCGGCGACGGCCGCGCCGACGAGTCCCCGTTCCCGCAGCGCGCGCACCGCGTCCGAGAGCGACACCGGCAGCGCGCCGCCCGGCAGCTGCACGTACGCCACGCGCCGGCCGGCGAGCGCCGCGCAGACCGGCGCGACCTGCGAGTGGACGGAGCAGCAGACGACCGGCATCCCGCCGAGCGACTCCGCGAGCGGCCCATCCTCCTCGGCGTGCAGTGCGGCGGCCTGCAGCGGCGTGTACGGCAGCGTCATCACGTGCGCGCCCGGTTCCGCCGCGAGCCCGAGGCCGCGCGTCAGGTTCGCGTGCAGGACGTCGAAGCCGCCCGAGCCGAGCCCGAGCAGCCGCGCCTGCTCGTTCACGAGCACCTCGTCGCCGAGCGCGACCGGGCCCGTCAGCCGCGGGTAGGCGACGCAGGCGACGCCGTCGACGTCGAGCCGGACGAGCCCCTCGTGGCGCTCCGTCACAGCCGTCACGCGGCCGCGCCTAAGCGAGAGCGGCATCGCAGAGCGCGAGCGTGACGTCGGTCATCCGCTCCAGGTCGGCGACCGCGATCCGCTCCGCCGGCGTGTGGATGTCGACCATCCCGTTCGCGAGGTTGACGCAGGCAAGGCCGCGCTCGTTGAAGACGTTGGCGTCGGCGGCGCCGCCGGAGAGGACGTAGCGCGGCTCGGCGCCGCAGCGGGCAAGCGCGGCCGCGGCGAGCTCCACCGCCGGATCGTCGCGCCGGAACCGGTAGCCGCGGTAGCTCGGCCGCACCCGCGTCTCGAGCTCGCAGTCGCCGGCGTTCGCGCCGAAGGCGAACGCGTCGAGCATCTCCTGCACGAGCTCGGCGAGCTTCCGCTCGTCGTGCGAGCGCGCCTCGGCGGTCAGCTCGCACCATTCGGGGACGATGTTCGCGGCCGTGCCGCCGGAGAGGAGACCGACGTTCGCCGTCGTCTCCTCGTCGACCCGGCCGAGCCGCAGGTCGGCGACCGCGCGCGCTGCCGCAGCGATCGCCGAGCGCCCCTCCTCCGGGTACATGCCCGCATGCGACGCGCGGCCGTGGAAGCGCGCCTCGATCAGGGCCGCGTACGGCGCGCCGAGGACGATCTCGCCGATCGGCGCCGCCTGGTCGTAGACGAACCCCGTGCGCGCGTGCAGGCGCGACGAATCGAACGCGCCGGCGCCGCGCAGGCCGATCTCCTCCATCGGCGTGAAGACGAGCTCGACGCCCGCGTGCGGCCGCTCCAGCAGCCGCTCGGCCGCGCCGAGCATCGCCACGACCGCCGCCTTGTCGTCGCCGCCGAGGATCGTCCCCGCGCCGTTACGGACGAACCCGTCCTCGCCGACGACCGGCTCGATCGGCCCCGTCGGCGGCACCGTGTCGAGGTGCGCGCAGAGGAAGAGCGGCTCGCCCGCCGCCGTCGGCGCGAGCCGGCAGTAGAGGTTGCCCGCGCTGCCGCCGAGCTCGGCCGCGGCGCCGTCCTCGTCCACCTCGAGCCCGCGCTCGCGCAGCCAGTCGACGACCCGGTCGGCGACCGCGCGCTCGTGCCCGGGCGGGCTCGGGATCGCCGCGAGCTCGCAGAAGAGATCGAGCAGGTCGCCCACGGCCGTCGAGGATATGCCGCGCGGGCCGGACGGGCTACGCCGACCGGCGCGCCCCGACGCGCTCGCCGGTCCGGCTCTCCGCGCGCTCGCGCGCCGCGCCGACGAAGTCGCGGAAGAGCGGCGCCGGCCGCGTCGGGCGCGACTTGAACTCCGGATGGAACTGGCTCGCGACGAACCACGGGTGATCCGGCAGCTCGACGATCTCGACGAGCCGCCCCTCCTGGAACGTGCCGCAGACGACGAGCCCGGCCTCGACGAGCCGCGGCCGGAAGTGGTTGTTGACCTCGTAGCGGTGCCGGTGCCGCTCGTGGACGACGCCCTCGCCGTACGCCTCCTGGGCGCGCGTCCCGTCGGCGAGCTCGACCGCCTGCGCGCCGAGTCGCATCGTGCCGCCGAGATCCTCGACCTCCTTCTGCTCCGGCAGCAGGTCGATCACCGGGTACGGCGTCTCCGGGTCCATCTCCGTCGAGTTCGCGCCGTCGAGCCCGCAGACGTGGCGCGCGAACTCCGAGACGGCGACGTGCATGCCGAGGCAGATGCCGAGATACGGGATCCCCTGCTCGCGCGCGACGCGGCAGGCGAGGATCTTGCCCTCCCAGCCGCGCGAGCCGAAGCCGCCCGGGACGAGCACGCCGTCGACGTGCTCGAGCTCGCTGCGCGCCTCCTCGAGCGACATCCCCTCGGCGTCGAACCAGCGCACGCGCACGTGCGTCGCGTGGTGGATGCCCGCGTGCTTGAGCGCCTCGTGCACCGAGAGGTACGCGTCGTGCAGCTTCACGTACTTGCCGACGAGCGCGATCGTGACGACGCCGTCGCGCTCGGAGATCCGCTCGGCGAGGTCGTTCCACTCGCCGAGGTCGGCCTCGGGCGCGTCGATCCCGAGCCGTCGGCAGACCGCCTCGTCGAGCCCCTGCGCCTGCAGCGCCTGCGGCACGCAGTAGACGTCGTCGACGTCCTCGTTCGAGATCACCGCGTCGACGTCGACGTCGGCGAAGAGCGCGATCTTGTCGCGGATCTCGTGCGAGAGCGGGTCCTTCGAGCGGCAGACGACGATGTCCGGGTGGATCCCGATCCGGCGCAGCTCGTTGACCGCGTGCTGGGTCGGCTTCGTCTTCAGCTCGCCGGCGGTCTCGATGTAGGGGACGAGCGTGACGTGGATGTACATCACGTTCTCGGGCCCGTGCTCGCGCCGGAACTGGCGGATCGCCTCCAGGAACGGCAGCGACTCGATGTCGCCGACGGTGCCGCCGATCTCCGTAATCACGACGTCGACGTCGCTCGCGGTCGCCGCCGAGCGGATCCGCTCCTTGATCTCGTTCGTGATGTGCGGGATCACCTGCACCGTCGAGCCGAGGTACTCGCCGCGGCGCTCGCGCCGGATCACGCGCTCCCAGACGGCGCCGGCGGTGTGGTTCGACGCCTTCGAGAGGTTCTCGTCGATGAAGCGCTCGTAGTGGCCGATGTCGAGGTCGGTCTCGGCGCCGTCCTCGGTGACGAAGACCTCGCCGTGCTGGAACGGGCTCATCGTCCCCGGGTCGACGTTGATGTACGGGTCGAACTTCTGGACGGAGACCTTGAGCCCGCGCGCCTTCAGCAGGCGTCCGAGCGAGGCGGCGGTGATCCCCTTGCCGAGCGAGGAGACGACGCCGCCGGTGACGAAGACGTACTTGGTCATCGCGCTACCCGTCCCCAGGCGTCGAGCTCGCGAAGCACCGGCGTCCGCTCGATCGCGGCGCCGATCGACCTGCGCTCGCCGTAGAGGGTGAGGGCCGCGAGCGCTCCGACGAGGCTCCAGCGGCTCCGTGACCCGAGGCGGTGCACGGAACGCAAGCCTAGCACGGCCCCCAGCGCGTTCGCGCCCGCGTCCCCCAGCATCGCCATCTCCCGGAGATCGTAGGGAGCGAGCAGGACGGCGCTCGCCGCGTACCAGCGGGAGCCGCCGGCGCCGGCGAGCAGGAACGTCTTCAGCGCGCGGCCGGGGCGGGTGTCGAGCTGGTTGAGCGCGTTCGCGGCGAGGCCGACGAGCAGGGCGCCGGAGAGGCTGCGCGTCGCGGCGAGGCCGACGAGCGGGATGCCGAGGAGCTTGGCGACGCCGGTCGTGCGGCCGGCGCGGAGGTGGGCGCTGAAGCCGCGCTCCGGGCCGCTCCAGAGGTCGTCGGCGAGCCCGATCAGGCAGATCGCCGAGACCGCCGGGCTCGGGCCGAGGACGAGCAGCGCGCCCGTCAGGCCGACGCGCTGCCCGCGATGGTTGGTGCGGAGCGGCCCGCAGGCGAGCAGGGCGTCCGCGAGCTGGCGGCCGCGGTGGAGGAAGCCGCCGAGGTCGCGGCCGGTCGCGCGGTGGTCGAGGTCGAGCTCGACCTCCTCGACGCGGAGGCCGGCGCGGACGGTGTCGATCGTGCCGCGCACCTCGCAGCCGAAGCCGGGCGCCAGCGGGAAGCAGGCGGCGCGGGCGCGCGGCGAGAGCGCACGCTGGCCGGAGAGCGGCTCGCGCGGCTCGAAGCCGGAGCGTGCGCGGACGAGCGCGCGGGCGGCGCGCTTGGCGATCCCGAAGCCGCCGCCGCGGCGGCGGGCGAAGGCGGCGACCGCGAGGTCCGCGTCAGAGTCGGCGAGCGGCCGCAGGTCGCCGGCGAGGTCCGCGTCGGCGAGCAGCAGCCGGCCCGGCGGCGCCGCGCGCTCGGCCTCCGAGAGCGCCTGTCCCTTACCGCGCCGGGCGAGGCGCAGGCAGGTCGCGCCGGCCGCCTCGGCGGCGTCGGCGGTGCCGTCCCGGGAGCCGTCGTCGGCGACGAGCACCTCCGCGTCCGGAAACGCCTCGCGCAGCGCGCGCACGGTCGCGCCGATCCGCTCCTCCTCGTCCCGCGCCGCGACGAGGATCGTCAGCGGTGCGCGCTCAGGCACCCGGCGGCGCGGGCTGGAGCGGCGTGATCGGCGGCAGCAGGCCGTCCTTCGCGTTCTGCGCGCCGATCCCGTAGTGGCCGGTCGTGCCGGTTCCCTCGAGCAGCAGCGCGAGCGCGAGCTGGCCGAGCTGCGTGTCGACGTCGTCGACGGTCGAGAGGTTCGCGCGCGTGAAGGCGGGGATCGCCGTCGGCTCGGCGCCCTCGCGCTCGACGCCGACCGCGGGGATGCCGGCGGCCGCGAGGCCGTCGTAGAGCCCGGTCAGGAAGACGGCGGTCGGGCCGCCCTGCGGCGGCGCGGTGCGGACGACGACGACGCCGTCGGCGGGCGCCGTCGAGGTACCGCGCCGCTCGTCGATCAGCTGGCCGGAGAGCGCCTCCCAGAGCGGCGCCTTGCCGCCGGCGACGAGCTCGCGCGCGAGCTCCTTGCCGAGGCTGCCGAGCCGGTCGGCGCCGGCGTACGCGGCGAGCTGCTTGTGGCCGAGCAGCGGCCCGGCGAGCGCGGTCGGGTCGACCGGGACGCTGATCGCGCGGTAGCGGATCGCGTCGCCGGCGCCCGCGTCCTGCAGCGCCTGCTCGACGGCGGCGCCGGTCTTGCCGTCGTCGCCGCCGACGACGACGAGCGCGATCGCCTTGCCGGCGAGCCGCTGGTACATCAGCGGCTTGTACGCGTTCTCGACGAAGGTCTTCGTCGCCTGCTGCTGCTGCTGGAGGACGCCGGCGCGCGCGTTCGCCGCCTGCAGGTTGTCCTGTAGCTGGGTGATCTGACGCTGGTAGAACTGCCGGTCGGCCTTGTCGACGAGCCCGCGACCCGAGACGCCGACGCCGACGAGGATGCCGATCACGAGCGCCAGGAACACCGCCGCGAGCGAGGCGACGTGGTAGCGGAAGTCGAACACCGGCCCTGAGGTTACTCGCTTCGCGGGCGGCGCTTGACACGGCGGCTGCCCCGTCGTACAAGCCGCGTACGTCGCTGCGGCACCTGCGAGAGGAGGCGGCGATGGAGCGCAGAGCCGGCAGCGTCGAGTCGATCCGCAGGGCGAAGCGCCGGCGCAACGAGCGGCGGCACCTGCTCGACGCCGCGTTCGTCGCGCACGGAGCGGGCGAGCTCGAGGTCGGCTGCGAGTGCGGCGACGAGCGCTGCGGCGACGTCGTCCGGATCGCGCTGGACGCGTACGCGGCGGCGCGTTCCGATCCCCGCTACTTCGTCGTCTGCCCCGGGCACGAGGACACGGGCGACACCGTGATCGCGCGCGGCGCCCGCTTCGCGTTCGTCCGCGCCGGCGAGACCGGCGACGTGAGGGATTGACCCGTCGGCAAGGAGCGCGTGTGCCCACCCTCCGATGCGCGAGCGTTCAGGGATGACGCCTGAGCCCACCGTCCAAGATGAGACGGCGAACAAGAGCGACGACTCCCCGGCCGACCGCATCGAGGGTGACCACGCCCACCGACAAGAGTGCGAATACCACCAGGGGAGCGCCGCCCTCACGGTCGCCGCGAGCACGTGCGACCACAATCTCGGCAACACCGACCAGAAGTGCAACGGTGAAGAGCGCTCGACCCGGCTGGGAGAGCCGGAGCCGGTGACCGAGCCATCTCCAATAGCTTCGGAGTCTCGCCACGCGCGAAGTCTAGGTCAGAGGAACGAGCGGCACCTTGGACGAGCATCCTTGCGCCTGAGAGCGGGCCGAGAATCGAGATGAGCGTGCCGCACCACGGCCTGCGCGACCGCTCCTACCGCTCGGCGTACGAGATCAGCTCGAGCAGGCTGCCGTCCGGGTCGCGGAAGTAGACGCTC
>DASSSQ010000048.1:0-37122 GCA_035708405.1 Gaiellaceae bacterium | reverse complement strand
GGCCGCTCGGTCGCCGTGCTCTCGCAGACGGCGACGAGGAAGAGCTACGACTTCTTCGCGGCGCGCTGGCAGCTCTGGCGCGTCGGTCTCGACGGCTCCCGAACGCTGCTCGACCGGCCGCCGGCGGGCTGGGCCGACGAGTCGCCGCGCATCGGCCGCGACGGCTCGGTCTGGTTCGTGCGCGAGCGGAAGGGTCACGGCACGCTGATGCGGCTCGGCCACGCCCGCGTGCGCGACCTCGGCTCCCGCCTCGGCTACTACGGCCACCGCGACTGGCTCTACCGCGTGACCTGACCGTTCCTTCCTTGTGACACAGTGTCACAAGGAAGGCCTGGGACGGCGTTAGAGCAGCGCGCTTCGAGGCGGGACGGCTACTCGGGCGCGTCGACCGTCTTCCGCGCGACGCCGTCCCGCTCGGCCGCCTGCGCGACCGCGGCGGCGACCGCGGGCGCCACGTCGCGGTTGAAGACGCTCGGGACGATGTAGTCGGTCGCGAGGTCGTCGCCGACGATCGCCGCCAGCGCCTCGCCGGCCGCGACCTCCATCCCCTCGGTGATCGTCCGCGCGCGGACGTCGAGCGCGCCGCGGAAGATCCCGGGGAACGCGAGCACGTTGTTGATCTGGTTCGGGTAGTCGGAGCGGCCGGTCGCGACGACGGCGGCGACGCCCGCGATCTGCTCCGGCGGCACCTCCGGCGTCGGATTCGCCATCGCGAAGACGATCGGGTCGGCGGCCATCGCGCCGATCGCCTCGACGCTGACGGCGCCGGGGCCGGAGAGGCCGAGGTAGACGTCGGCGCCGCGCAGCACCTCGTCGGCGGTGCCCTGCTCGTTCTCCGGGTTCGTCTCCTCGGCGAAGCGCGCCCGCGTCTCGTCGATGCCGTCGCGGCCGCGGTGGAGCGCGCCCTGCCGGTCGCAGCCGACGAGGTGGCGCACGCCGGCCGCCATCAGCGTCCGCGAGACGGCGATCCCGGCGGCGCCGACGCCGGTGACGACGACCTTCACGTCCTGCGGCTGCTTGTCGACGAGCCGCAGCGCGTTCAGGAACGCGGCGAGGACGACGACGGCGGTGCCGTGCTGGTCGTCGTGGAAGACGGGGATGTCGAGCGAGGCGCGCAGCCGCTCCTCGATCTCGAAGCAGCGCGGCGCGGCGATGTCCTCGAGGTTGATCCCGCCGAAGCCCGGCGCGATCGCCTCGACTGCGGCGACGATCGCGTCTGGCTCGCGCGCGTCGAGGCAGACCGGCCAGGCGTCGATGCCGGCGAACTCCTTGAACAGCATCGCCTTGCCCTCCATCACCGGCATCGCCGCCTGCGGGCCGATGTCGCCGAGCCCGAGCACGGCGCTGCCGTCGGTGACGACGGCGACCGAGTTCCGCTTGATCGTCAGGTTCCAGACCGCATCCGGGTCGGCGGCGATCGCCTGGCAGACGCGGGCGACGCCGGGCGTGTACGCCATCGAGAGGTCGTCGCGCGTCTTCACCGGCAGGTTCGGCTCGACGTGGATCTTGCCGCCGAGATGCATCAGGAAGGTGCGGTCGGAGAAGTGCTCGACCTCGATTCCGGGGAGCGCCTGGACGGCTTGCACGATCGCGTCCGCGTGACCTGCGTCGGTCGCGGAGACGGTGACGTCGCGCACCTTCACGTCCTGCTCGACGCGGACGAGGTCGATCGCGCCGAGCAGGCCGCCGGCGTCGGCGATCGCGCGCGCGAGGTCGGCGAAGGTCCCGGGCCGGTCCTCGAGCCGGACGCGGACCGTGACGCTGAACGACGCGGAGTAGTGGCTCATCCGCCCGGTAGCCTACGCGTCCGTGGAGGTGACGATCCGGCTCTTCGCCGGCCTGCGCGAGCGGGCGGGGATCTCGCGGAAGGTGCTCGAGCTTCCCGCGGGCGCGACGGTCGCGGACGTCTGGCCCGCGCTCGACCTCGGCGCGGAGCCGGGCGGCCTCGTGTACGCGGTCAACCGCGCCTACGTCGAGCGATCCCGGCCGCTCGCCGACGGCGACGAGGTCGGGCTGATCCCGCCGGTCTCGGGCGGCGCGTTCCTGCTCTCCGACGGGCCGCTCTCGCTCGACGCCGTCGTGGCGGAGGTCGCCTCGGACGCGGCCGGCGCGATCGCGACCTTCACGGGCACCGTGCGCGCGACCGCACGCGGTCGCTCGGTCCACCACCTCGAGTACGAGGCATACGAGGGCATGGCCGAGCAGACGATGTCCGAGCTGGCGGCGGCGCTGAAGGCGCGCTTCGACGTCGTCGAGGTCGCGATCCACCACCGCGTCGGCCGCGTCGAGATCGGCGAGCCCTCGGTCGTGATCGCCGTCTCCGGCGCGCACCGCGCCGACGCGCTCGCCGCGTGCAAGGAGGCGATCGACACGCTCAAGCAGACGGTGCCGCTCTGGAAGAAGGAGGTCTACGAGGGCGGCGAGGAATGGATCGGACGCGGGTCATAGGCTGGACGCGGAACCTGGTCGAGGCGGGACGGCTGCGGAGCGGCGAGAAGCTGCTCGTCGTCGTCGACGAGCCGCTGGCGGCCGCCGGCGAGGAGCTCGCCGAGGCGGGGCGCGCGGCCGGTGCCGAGGCGCGCGTGGCGCTCTGGGACGCGGCTGCGCCGCCGCTCGACGACGGCCGCTGGGCCGATCTCGTCCTCTTCCTCGCGCAGGAGCCGAAGGGGCCGGAGGCGGAGGCGCGCTTCGCGCTCGGCGAGACGGCGCTCGAGGGCGGCGGCCGCGAGATCTTTCTCGGCTTCGTGACGCCTGAGCTCCTGCGCGGCGAGCTGTCGGCGCCGCAGCCGGACCTCGCCGCGACCGCGCGCCGGCTGCTCGCGGAGCTCGACGGCGCGCGCGAGGTGCACGTCCGCGCGCCGGCGGGCACCGACCTGCGGCTGCGCGTCGACGGCCGGCCCTGGATCACCGACGCGCTCGAGCTCGGGCCGGGCGGGTTCGCGAACTTCCCCGGCGGCGAGGTCTTCGCGGCGCCGCACCGCGACGGCGCCGACGGCGTCCTCGTCGCCGACCTGACGGTGCCGTACACCGTCGAGGGCCTCGTCGACGAGCCGGTGACGCTCCGCTTCGAGCGCGGCCGCGTCGTCTCGATCGAGGGCGGCCGCGCCGCGGGGCTCCTGCGCGGGCTCGTCGAGGGCGCCGGTCCCGGCGGCGACGTGATCGCGGAGATCGGCATCGGCTTCAACCCGACCGTGACCCCGCGCGGCCACGTGATGCTCGACGAGAAGGCCGGCGGCACCGCCCACGTCGCGATCGGCCGCAACACCGGCGCCTACGGCGGCGACAACGAGGCGACGATCCACGTCGACTGCATCTTCTCCTCGCCGACGGTCGCCGTCGACGGCCGCCCGCTCGACCTCGCGACGGGGTGATGCGGCCCGCGGCGGCGGGAAGCTACCGTGCGCACATGCAGGACTATCCCGAGCTGCGCGACTACGAGCCGGTCGGGCCGAAGGGCCCCTCGCTGCGCGACTGGCTGCGCCGGATCTGGGCGCCGATCGCCGCCGCCGTCGGCCTGCTGCTCAAGTTCGGCTGGCTCGGGCTCAAGTTCGCGTCGATCTTCATCGCGATCGGCGGCTACGCGCTGCTCTGGGGCTGGAAGTTCGCCGTCGGCTTCGTCGCGTTGATCTTCATCCACGAGATGGGCCACTGGCTCGAGGCCCGCCGCCAGGGCCTGCACGCGAGCTGGCCGACGTTCATCCCCTTCCTCGGCGCGTACGTGACGATCAGGGGCGCGCACCTGAACCCGTGGCGAAACGCGCTCGTCGCGCTCGCCGGCCCGTTCGTCGGCGGCGTCGGCGCGGCGGTCTTCTGGCAGATCGGCACCGCGAACGGCTCGCAGGTGATGCAGGCGCTCGGCTACTCCGGCTTCCTGATCAACCTGATCAACATGATCCCGGTCGGCTTCCTCGACGGCGGCGTGATCTGGCGCTCGGCCCGCTTCCTACGCTGGGGCGGCGGCCGCGAGAAGGCCTGGCTCGTCTACCTGCTCTACTTCGGGATCGCGCTGATGCTGGCGGCCGGCATGTACGGCGCACACGTGCACCAGAGCCGGCTGTGATCCCGTCGTGATCGACGAGCAACGGATCCTCGCCGACCTCGACGACCTCGCGCTCTCGGTCGAGTCGATCCGCCGCGAGTTCCTCGAGGGCTTCCTGCAGGTGGAGAAGATCGTGCGGCCGGCGGTGACGATGTTCGGCTCCGCCCGCGTCCGCGAGGGCCATCCCGCCTACACGGCGGCGCGCGCGGTCGGCCGCGGCTTCGGCGAGGCCGGCTGGAGCGTCGTCACGGGCGGCGGCGGCGGCGTGATGGAGGCCGGCAACCGCGGCGCCCGCGAGGGCGGCGGCCTCTCGGTCGGCTTCAACATCGAGCTGCCGCACGAGCAGAGCCCGAACCCGTACCTCGACGTCTCCTACACCTTCCGCCACTTCTACGCGCGCAAGGTCTGCTTCGTGAAGCCGACGGAGGGCTTCGTGATCTTCCCCGGCGGCTTCGGCACGCTCGACGAGCTCTTCGAGTCGCTGACGCTGATCCAGACCGGCAAGGTCTCGAACTTCCCCGTCGTGCTCTTCGACCCCGTCTACTGGCGCGGCATGCTCGACTGGACCCGCGGCGAGCTGCTCGCCGGCGGGATGATCTCCGCGGACGACGTCGACCAGCTCCACGTCACGGACGACCCGGACGAGGCGGTGCGGATCGTCGTCGAGCGCCACGCGCGGAGCGCGCCGGAAACCTCTGCCGCGCCGCACAAGCAGGACGCTCAGTAGGCCGCGCCGCCCGGCTCGTAGACTCCGGGCGTGGAGCTGCGCGATCTCCCGTCCGTGGACGAGCTCGTCCGCGAGCTCGACGAGCCGCACGCGCTCGCGGTCGAGGCGGCGCGCGCGGTGCTCGGCCGCGCGCGCGAGGCGATCCGCGCCGGCGGCGAGCCGGGCGACCTCGGCGCGGCGTTGCGCGCGGAGCTCGCGGGCGCGCGGCGGCCGTCGCTGCGCCGCGTCCTGAACGCGACCGGCGTCGTCGTCCACACGAACCTCGGTCGCGCGCCGCTGCCGGCGGCGGCGCTCGCGCGCGTCCACGAGGTCGGCGCCGGCTACTCGAACCTCGAGTACGACCTCGGCGAGGGCCGGCGCGGCTCGCGGCAGGTGCACGCCGGCGGGATCCTGCGCCGGCTCACCGGCGCCGAGGCCGCGCTCGTCGTCAACAACAACGCCGGCGCGCTGCTGCTCGCGCTCGCCGCGCTCGCCGAGGGTCGCGAGGTGCTCGTCTCCCGCGGCGAGCTGATCGAGATCGGCGACGGCTTCCGCATCCCGGACGTGCTCGCCCGCTCCGGCGCGCGGCTCGTCGAGGTCGGGACGACGAACCGCACGCGCGCCGCCGACTACGAGCGCGCGATCGGCCCCGAGACGGCGGCGATCCTGCGCGTCCACCAGTCGAACTTCCGCCAGGTCGGCTTCACCGAGCGGCCCGAGCTCGCCGCGCTCGCCGCGCTCGCCGCCGAGCGCGGCCTCGTGCTCGTCGACGACCTCGGCTCGGGCGCCTTCGCCGCCTTCGCGGACGAGCCGTCGGCGCACGAGTCGCTCGCGGCCGGCTCGGGGCTCGTCTGCTTCTCGGGCGACAAGCTGCTCGGCGGCCCGCAGGCGGGGATCGCCGTCGGCGCCGCCGGGCTCGTCGAGCGGCTCCGGCGCCACCCGCTGCAGCGCGCGCTGCGCGCCGACAAGCTGACGCTGGCCGCGCTCGAGGGGACGCTCGCGCTCTACCTCGACCCGGAGCGCGCCGCCCGCGAGGTGCCGGTGCTGCGCATGCTGCAGGAGACGGCCCGCTCGGTGCGGGCGCGCGCGGAGCGGCTCGCGGCGCTCGTCGGCGGCGAGGTCGAAGAGACCGTCGGCCGCGTCGGCGGCGGCGCGCTGCCGCTCGCCGAGCTGCCGAGCTTCGCCTGCGCCGTCGAGGAGGAGCTCGCCGCACCGCTCCGCGCCCGCGAGCCGCCGGTCGTCGGCGTCGTCCGCGACGGCCGGTTGCTGCTCGACTGCCGCACGCTCGCCGGCGCGGAGCTCGACGAGGTCGCCGCCGCGGTCGCCGCGGCGCGCGGCGCGACCTAACCACCCTCGACCTGGTCGAGCCTGGATCCCGCTCGCTCCCTCGAACGGACGTCGACCCCGCAGAGCGCGCCGCCGATGCCGACGGAGATGACGCCGGAGGACATGCTGGCCCGGATCGAGCAGCTCGAGGACCTCGACCTCGACACGCTCGAGGACGTGCTCGTCGACCTCGACGACGACGAGATCGCGGCCGCGCTCGACGACGCGAGCATCTAGTAGAAAGAGCGGATGCCGCTCACCGTCGGCACCGCCGGCCACATCGACCACGGCAAGACCTGGCTCGTCCGCGCGCTGACCGGCAGGGACACGGATCGCCTGCCCGAGGAGCGCTCGCGCGGGATCTCGATCGACCTCGGCTACGCGCCGCTCGAGCTCGAGGGCGGGCGCCGGCTCTCGCTCGTCGACGTGCCCGGCCACGAGCGCTTCGTCCGCAACATGGTCGCCGGCGCGACCGGGATCGACCTCTTCCTGCTCGCGATCGACGCCGCCGAGGGCGCACGGCCGCAGACGCTCGAGCACCTGCGGATCGTGCGCCTGCTCGGGATCCGGCACGGCGTCGTCGCGGTCACGAAGGCGGACACGGTCGACGCGGAGACGCTCGAGCTCGCGAGCCTCGAGGCGCGCGAGCTCGTGCCGGAGGCGGAGGTGGTCGCGGTCAGCTCCGTGACGGGAGAGGGCCTCGACGAGCTGCGCGCGGCGCTCGCGCGGGCCGCCGACCAGGTGGAGCCGCGCCGCTCGGTCGGCGGCACGCGCCTCTACGTCGACCGCGTCTTCACGCTGCGCGGGATCGGCACCGTCGTCACCGGCACGCTCTGGTCGGGCTCGATCGGCGACGGCGACGAGCTGCGCGTCGAGCCGTCCGGGCTCGCGGTGCGCGTCCGCTCGGTGCAGGTGCACGACGCGCCGGTCGCGCGCGCGGAGGCCGGGCAGCGGGTCGCCGTCAACCTGCCCGGGATCGAGCGCGATCGTCTCGCCCGCGGCGACGCGCTCGTCGAGCCGGGCTTCTTCCCCGTCACCTACCGTCTCGACGTGCGGCTCGAGGGCGAGGACGTCCCCGCCGCGGTCAGCGTCCACCTCGGCACCGCCGAGTCGCCGGCGCGGCTCGTGCGCAGCGGCGAGTATGCACAGCTGCGGCTCGCGCGCCCACTCGTCGCCGCGCGAGGCGACCGTCTCGTCCTGCGGACGGAGACGACGGTCGGCGGTGGCGTCGTCCTCGATCCGGCGCCGCCGCGGCGCCTCGACCCGGCGCGGCTCGCGCTGCTCGACCGGGGGACGCCGCAGGCGATCGTCCAGGCGACCGTGCGCGCGCCGGTCAGCGGCCCGGAGCTGCAGGCGCGCGGCCTCCTGCCGCCGGACGAGCTCGCGGCCGGGCTCGCGGCGGTCGAGTCCGCCGGCGACTGGTACTTCGCGACCGAGTGGCTGGACGAGCTGCGCGCCGGCGTCCGCGCCCGGCTCGCCCGCCGCGCCGAGAGCAACCCGCTCGACCCCGGCCTGCCGCTCGCGGAGCTGCTGCCGGCCGAGCCGTGGGCCGCCGCGCTCGTCAACCTCCTCCAGGTCGAGCGGCGCGGCGCGAAGGCCTACCTGCCCGGCACGGCGGCCTCGCTCGGCGACCGCGCCGAGGCGGCCGCGCGGCTCGAGGCGGAGCTCGCCGCCGGCGACGCGGTCAAGCTCGAGGACCGCGAGCTCGCCGCCTTCCTCGAGCAGGCGGGCCGCCTCCGCCGCGTCGGCGACGGCCTGGCCGTCTCGGCGGCGCTCTACGACCGCGGCCTCGAGACGGTGCGCGCGCAGCAGCGGATCACGCTCGCCGGCTTCCGCGACGCGATGGGGATCTCGCGCCGGACGGCGCAGCTCCTGCTCGAGCGCTTCGACGCGGACGGGCTCACGCGCCGCGTCGGCGACGAGCGCGTGCTACGGCGCGGCCGCGGCTGACGGCTCCGGCTTCGGCTGCCGCTCCGGCTCGTGCGCGAGCCCGCCGAGCACGCCCTTCGCCCAGCGCTCGCTGAAGCCGGCGAGGAAGGCGACGATCAGGAAGAAGAGCAGCTGCTTCGTCACGTCGTCGTCAGGCACCTTCAGCAGATCGACGACGCCGCTCGCGAGCGCCGCGTAGAGCGCGATCCCGAAGACGGCGCCGAGCAGCGGCCGGATCGCGCCGAGCAGCAGGAGCGTCACCCGCCCGAGCTCGTAGTCGACGGCGAACGAGTTCTCGTCGATGCGCGAGGCGACGCTGACGTCGGCGCCGCGCGCGCCCGAGATCGCGCAGAGGTAGAGCGGCGTCAGCGAGCCGATCGACTGGTCCTTGTGCGGCAGCCAGCGGATGTCGGCCGTCACGTGGAGGATCGCGAGGATGCCGAGCACGATCCCGAGCAGCGCGACGACGCCGAGCAGCATGCCGCCGACGTAGACGAGCTGCGCCTGCCGGCGCGCGGTCCTGCGGTAGTACCGGCGCGCCTCCCGGAAGGAGGCCGCCTCCGCCCGGACGGCCGCGTCGAGCTGCTTCGCGTCCGGGTGCGCCGACGGCGCGTCGACGAGCGCGAGCAGGTTGCCGCTCGTGCGGAGGACGAGCCCGATCGCGATCCGCTGGCCGGTGCCGCGCAGCACCTCGCCGATGCGGACGGCGAGCTCGTCGCACTCGTTCAGGAGCGCCGCGACGCGCTGGTCCGGCTGAGTCGCCCACGCCGTCGCGCGGTGGAAGCGGCGGCGACCGCGGTCGGCGGTGACGGCGGCGCCGCTCGCGACGCTCGTGCACCAGTACGCGCCCTCGATCCGGCCGTGATGCCGCTCGAACGCGGCGAGCGCGGCGGCGTAGGCCGCGCCGGCGCGCTCGTCGCCGGGCGCCTCGAGCCACGTCTTGTGCGCGCGGACGAGATCGGGGAACGCGGGCCGCGGCTCGCGCGCGAGGCCGCGCAGACGACCGCGGAGCCACGAGAGCGGACGATCCCGCCCTCCGGCCAGACCGACGAGCTCGCTCATTCCGGAGCCTCCTTCGCTCGAGCCGCAGGGCTTGTAACGTCGGCTACGAGGGTGACAGGCGGACGTCGATCGTGCAAGCCGGATCGCCGCGGCGCATGCACGCCCTCTCCTCGATCTCCGCCCGCTCGCCGTAGTAGGCGGCCGTCCCGGCGAGCAGGCCGCGCAGGAGGACGCAGAGCCGGCGCGCGGAGTCGTACTCGATCCTGACGCCGTCCTCCCCGTGCTCGGAGATCCGCAGCCGCGGCGGCTGCGCGCGCGGGATCGTCGCCCGCACGAGCTCGTGGATGCGGGTCTCGACGGTGAGCAGGAACGGCCGCGTCGAGTGCGAGATCTCGAAGAAGGCCGGGTAGAGGCGCCGGAACGTGTGCTCGGCGGTGAAGGCGCCGAAGCGCTCGAGCACCTCGTCGGGCGAGCTGCCGGCGACCGCCGCCGTCCGCCGCACGAGCTCGTGGAAGCGCTCGTCCGGGTACGCCTCGCCGAGCACGTAGACCGGCTCGCCCGCGAAGACCTGCGCCTCTGCCGCCGGTCCGTGCACGGTGCCGACGTAACTGCGGAGGCTCGTGAAGATCACCCCGTGCACGGCCCGTCGATCGTATACGGGCGGCGGGCGCTATTCCCGGCCCCAGACCTCCTCGGCGACCTCGACGATCAGCCGCAGCTTCGCCCACTGCTCGTCCTGCGTGAGCACGTTGCCCTCGACCGTCGAGGAGAAGCCGCACTGCGGCGAGAGGCAGAGCTGGTCGAGGTCGACGTGCCGCGAGGCCTCCTCGATCCGCCGCTTCAGCAGCTCCTTGTCCTCCAGCTCGCCGCGCTTGGTCGTGACGAGGCCGAGCACGACGTGCTTGCCCTTCGGGACGAAGCGGAGCGGCTCGAAGCCGCCGGAGCGCTCGTCGTCCCACTCCATGAAGAAGCCGTCGACGTCGAGCTCGTTGAAGAGCGCCTCGGCGACGAAGTCGTAGCTCCCCTGCGCCGCCCAGGAGGAGCGGAAGTTGCCGCGGCACATGTGCGTCGTCACCGACATCCCCTCCGGCCGGCCGGCGAGCGCCTCGTTGATGTGGTGGATGTACTCGACGTGCTGGCGTTCGGGGTCGCCGCCGATCGAGGCGACGTACTCGCGCTGGTGCGGGTCGTTCATGTAGGCGAGGCTCGTGTCGTCGAACTGCAGGTAGGTGCAACCGAGCTCGCCGAGCCGCCGCACCTGCTCGCGGTAGGCGGCGGTCAGGTCGGCCCAGAAGGAGTCGAGGTCGGGGTAGACGTTCGGGTCGATCGCAGCCTTGCCGCCGCGGTAGTGCACCATCGACGGCGACGGGATCGTCAGCTTCGGCACGTTGCGGGTGACCGTCCGCTGCAGGAACTCGAAGGCGTCGCCGAAGATCGTCTTCGAGACGCCGAGCCTGCCGTCGACGTGCAGCGCGGCCGGCGTGAACTCGAGCTCGCCCTCGGGATTGAAGAAGCGGACGGCGATGTGGCCCGCCTCCTTGCTGATCCCGTCGAGCTGGTAGATGAAGTCCATGTGCCAGGAGGCGCGGCGGAACTCGCCGTCGGTCGCCGAGCGCAGGCCGACCTCCTCCTGCATCCGCACCGCCTCGCGGATCGCGTCGTCCTCGATCCCGCGCAGCTCGTCGTCGTCGATCCGCCCGGCGGCGTGCTCCTCGCGCGCCCGCAGGAGCTCCGGCGGCCGCAGCAGGCTGCCGACGTGGTCGGCGCGGAAGGGCGGAGAGGTGCGGGGCGCCATGGCGGATCCTTTCGCTCGCGGGGTCGCAGGGAGCCTGCCACAACGGCGCCGACCGCGTCCCGGGCACGGCCCACCGCCGATCCGCTTGAATGGACGTCCCTGGAGCGGCAAGGGCCCGGTGGCCCAGGCGGTCTTCAAAACCGTTGAGGCGTGGCAGCCCCACGCTGGGTCGGTTCGACTCCGGCGCCGCTCCGTTTAGCCAGTTCTCGTCCGCGGACACTTGTAACGTCTGATCCGCATGGCGCTGCGGTTTGAGGTGTACGACGGTCTCGAACTCGAGGGAACGGTGTTCCGAATAGTCAGCGCCTGCCCGCCAACGATCGACGACTTCAGGTCATACGCTGACCTTGGCCGAGCGTTCCCCTCCTACCACATGTTTCGAGCCACCGGTGTGTCCATGTATCTGACGCAGTCATCTGCCGAGGATGCCAACGCGAGATTCAATCTCGGCGACTGCATCGCCGAACTCGAATTGCGGGACAACCGGAACCTCTGGGCCTTGACGGGAGGACGCGACCACATCACGGTCTGGGCGACGCCGACGGTGCTGCTCAACCGTGTGGTTAGATGTGCCGAAGACCGGAGAGGACGCTGACATGTACGTGCTGATCGACAGAGCGAGCCGCAACGTGATGGCCGAGTGCTCGACCTTCGTCGAGGCTGAATCTGCGCTGCTCGAGCTCGTTGGCACCTATCCCCCGGCCGCACATGATCTCGAGATCGTGGGACCCGGCGGGCTACGGCAAGGCGTGTCGCGCGAGCAGGTAGAGCGCGCGGCGTCAGCGGCCGCCGAAGTCGCAGGCGCCTAGTCCTGGCGACAGGCCGCGGCCGACCCGGCCGCGTCAGGCCGAGGCGGGCTCGATCGTGACCTCGGCGTCGCCGTCGGTCTCGAGCGCGAGCCAGTCCTCGAGCTCGACCGCGCTGCCGAAGATCGCCGGCGAGGCCGGGAAGAGCACGTCGAGCTGGCCGGGGCCGACCGGCGAGGCGGGGAATCCCTGCTCGGCCAGGTGGCGGCGCAGCGAGTCGAGGTAGCGGCGGTCGACGCGCAAACGCATGGCGGGAGCTTCTCGCGGCGCGGTCAGCGAGACGTTAGAGCCGTGTCAAGGTTCGCTGACGCGGGCTTTCCGAGAGGCTCGCCGTCGGCTACAACGAGTCGGTTCGCAGGCGGCGCCTCGGCGGTCGAGACCGCTCTAACGGGTGCGGCGGGAGAGGCGGCCAACTCGCCCACCGACCGCGGAGGCGCCGCAGCGAGCCCGAAGCAGCGGTCGAGGCCGCTGACCGCGAGCAGCCGCTGCACCTCGCGGTTGCCGCCGAGCAGGCGCAGCTCGCCGCCGTGCGCGCGCAGGCGACGGGAGGCCCGCAGCAGCACGCCGAGCGTCCCCGCGTCGACCGTCCGCGCCTCGCGCAGGTCGACGAGCGCGCGCGCCGGCCCCGCGCAGACCGGCAGCAGCTCTCCCTCCAGCCAGCGGCGCCAGGCCGGCTCCGGCACGCCGGCGAGCCGGAGCAGCAGCGCGCCGGAGTCGAGCCGGCGCCGCGAGGCGCGCATCAGACCGCCACGGGCAGGTGCTCGGGCAGCGCGGCGACCTCCTGCCGCGTGCCGCGGACGGAGACGACCCGCTCCGCCGCGTCGACGCCCGCGACGAGCGCCACCGGCACGACGGGACGCCGTCCGCCGTCCGTCCTGACGACCAGGAAGTCCGGCGCCGCGCCCGCGCCCGGGAAGAGCGGCGTGTCGACGACGCCGACCTCGCCGTCCTCGGCGACGACCCGGAAGCCGGCACAGGCGGCGAGAACGGACAGGCGGGCGGCGCGCGACCCCATGCCTCGACGGTAGGCGCCGCGTGTCAGAGCTTCGGCAGCGCCCCGTCAAGAAACGCTCACCTACGTCGCCAGCTTGTAGCCGGCTTCGCGCACGGTGACGATCCGCCTCGGCTGCGACGGCTCCTCCTCGATCTTCCGCCGCAGGTTCGAGACGTGGACGTCGGCGGCGCGGGCGGTGCCGACGTAGCTCGCCTCCCACAGGTGCTCCATGATCTGCCAGCGGGAGAAGACACGGTTCGGCTCGCGCGCGAGCAGCGCCAGCACCTTGAACTCGGACGGCGTCAGCCGGACGTCGCGGCCGTCGACGGCGACCCGGTGCGAGGCGAGGTCGATCTCGATCCCGCCGGCGCGGACGACGCTGCCGCCGGCGGCCTCCCGCTCGAGGTCGCGGCGGCGCAGGACGGCGCGGATCCGGCTCGCGAGCTCGCGTGCCGAGAACGGCTTCGTCACGTAGTCGTCGGCGCCGAGCTCGAGCCCGAGCACGCGGTCGACCTCGGCGTCCTTCGCCGTCAGCATGATCACCGGCACGATGCTCTCCGCCCGCAGGCGGCGGCAGACCTCGGTGCCGGAGAGCAGCGGCATCATGATGTCGAGGACGACGAGGTCGTAGTCGCCGCTGCGCGCCCGGTCGAGCGCCGCCTCGCCGTCGCCGACCGCGTCGACCTCGAAGCCCTCGCCGCGGAGCGCGTAGGAGAGCGGCGCGACGATGTCCGGCTCGTCGTCGGCGATCAGCACCCGCGTGCTCATTCCGGCACCGCGACCTTCGCGCTCGCGAGCGTGACGCGGGCGGTCGTGCCGCCGTCCGGGCCCGGCTCGATCTCGATCGTGCCGCCGAGCGCGCGCACCGCCTCGCGCACGATCGCGAGGCCGAGCCCGAAGCCCTCGTCGCCCTCGCCGCGGTAGAAGCGGTCGAACAGCCGCTCGCGCAGCGGCAGCGCGATCCCGCGGCCGTCGTCGGCGACCTCGACCGCGACCGACGAGCCGTCGCGAAGCAGCCGCGCCGAGAGCCGGATCCGAGTCGGCGCCGCGTGCTTGATCGCGTTGCCGACGAGGTTGAAGACGACCTGCTCGATCAGCTCCTCGTGCGCGAGCGCGGCGAGGCCGGGCGGCGCGTCGACCTCGACGGCGACGCCCGCGCGCTCCGCCTCCTCGGCCGCGTCCTCGAGCAGCGAGCGGAGGACGACCGGCTCGAGCCGCGGCGTCTCCTGCCGCGTCTGCGCCCGCGCGAGCGCGAGCAGCGCCCGGCGCAGGCGGGCGAGGCGGGTCGTCTGGCGGCCGATCAGCTCGATGAAGCGCGCCCGCTCCTCCGGCACCTCGGCGGCGCCCTGCTCCAGCACCTCGAGCGCGGCAGCGATCGCCGTCAGGGGCGTGCCCAGCTCGTGCGCCGCGTTCGTGACGAACTCGCGCTCGGCCCGCTCGCGCCGCTCGCGCTCGGAGACGTCGGAGATCACGAGCACCGCCTCGGAGACGGCGCCGCGCGACGGGATGCCGGTGAGCGCGAAGGTGCGGTCGTCCGCCGCGACGCGCGCCTCGGCGACGCGACCGCCGCCGCCGAGCAGCTCGCCCGCGAACGCGCGCAGCGGGAAGTCCGGCCACGGCTCCGGCAGCGCCGTCCCCGGCTCGAGCCGCGTCCCGAGCAGCCGCTCCGCGGCGCGGTTGGCGACGACGACGCCGAGCTCGCGGTCGACCGAGATCACGCCCTCCTGCAGCCGCTCGAGCAGCCGCAGCAGCCGGTCGCGCTCGTCGGCGAGCGTCGCGAACGAGCGTCGCAGCCGCTCCCGCATCTGGTCGATCGTCTCGGCGAGCGCGCCGAGCTCGTCGTGGAAGCGCGGCCGCAGCGGCCGGTCGAACTCGCCGCCCTCGATCGCGGCGGCGGCATCGGCGATCCGGCGCAGTCGCATCGTGATCAGCCCGGCGACGAGCAGCCCGACGATCGCCGCGATCGCGACCGCGATCAGTGCCGCGTAGAGGATCTGGTCGCGGACGGCGCCGAGCTCGGCGCGCAGCTCCGGGCGGCGCGTGAAGGTGACGATCGCGCCGCCGGGCGGCGACTCGACGCGCAGGCCGACGATGAACGCCTTGCCGTGGGAGTCGGCGACGTACCGCCGTCCCTCGAGCGCGCGCGCGGCGGCGCGCCGCGCGCCCGGCACCTGCGAGAGCTGCGTCCCGCTCGAGGACGGATCGGAGATCAGCGTGCCGTCGGTGGAGAAGACGAAGACCGAGAAGCGGCGCCGCTCGGCGATCAGCGCGACCGCATCGGCGAGCACGCCCTGCCGCTCCGCCCGCGCGACCGCCGACGCCGCCGAGACGCTCTGCCCGATCGCGAGCTCCTCGCCGCGGTCGCGCAGCGCTGCCTCGGCGCGGTGGCTGAAGACCTGGGCGACCGCGAGCGCGGTCAGGACGGCGATCCCGGCGAACGCGAGGCCGAGCCACCAGCGCATGCTGAGCAGCGAGCGCGGCACGCGTCCAGTATCGCCACGGCCGCGAGCGCGGCGACCGAGGTTAAGGAACCTTGACCCCCGGCTGACGCGCCGCTGACCCCGATTCGCGAGCCTCCCCGTGGATGACCTCGCTCGTCGTAGCCGGCCGCCTCTCCCCCGCGAACGTCGGCCTGCGGGATGCGGCCGAGCGGCTCGGGGTGCGGGCGCGGCTCCTCCCGCCCGACCTCGCCGCGCGGCGGCGACACGGCGACGTCGTCCTCGGCCGGGTCGACGTGCTCCCGACGCTCGACGGCGTCGAGCCCGGCCTCGACGCGCTGCAGCGGATCGAGCAGGAGGGCTCGCTGGTGCTGAACCGGGCCTCCGCGCTCCGGTGCGCGCACGACAAGCTGGCGACCGCCCGGGCGCTCGCGCGGTCGGGGGTCGCGCAGCCGGCGACGGCTCACGCGCGCCCGGGCGCGTCGCCACCCGCGATCGAGCCGCCGGTCGTCGTCAAACCGCGCTTCGGCAGCTGGGGTCGCGAGGTCGTCCGCTGCGAGACCCGTCGCGAGCTTCGCCGGACGCTCGACGCGCTCGAGCGCCGGCCCTGGTTCCGTCGGCAGGGCGCTCTCGTCCAGTCGCTCGTGCCGACGGAAGGCGAGGATCTCCGCGTCCTCGTCGCGTGCGGGACGGTCGTCGGCGCGATCGCCCGCTCCGCCGCTCCCGGTGAGTGGCGGACGAACGTCGCCCTCGGCGCGCGGCGGCGGCCCGCCCTCCCGTCGCCGCGCGCCCGCGCACTCGCGATCGCCGCCGCGGCCGCCGTCGGCGGCGACCTCGTCGGCGTCGACCTGCTCCCGGTCGAGGACGGCTACGTCGTCCTCGAGGTCAACGGCTGCGTCGACTTCACCCCGGAGTACGGGATCGACGACGACGACGACGTCTTCGCGACGGCGCTCGCGACGCTGCTCTTCCCGGGCGTGCGCGAGCTCGCCGAGCTCGCCGCGCACAGCCACGACGAGCTCTGACGATCAGCTCTCCGTCTGCGCCATCCCCTCCGCCTCGGCGAGGCCGCGCCCGATCTTCCGGGTCAGCCCGGGGAAGAGCACGGTGATCGCCACGCCGCAGACCGCCCAGCCGGCGATCATCAGCGGGAACAGGTCGTAGGGATAGGCCGGCTTCGGCCAGACCTGCTTGTAGAACGTGTAGACGATCGCGGCCGTCGCGAGCACGAGGAAGAGCACCCGCCAGCGCGGCTCGCGCCGCTCCAGGTGCAGGAACTTCGCCGCGCCGAACTGGATCACGAAGTAGGCGACGAGCATCGCGAGGACGCCGACGGTGCCCGGGTAGAAGAACGCGTTGACCGCGTTCGTGCCGTTGACGCGCAGCCAGACCGTGACCCCGAGCCCGAACAGCATCACGATCGCGAGCGCGTTCGCCGGCGAGCCGGTGCGCCGCGAGGCGTCGCCGAGCCGGCGCGTCAGGAAGCCGTCGCGGCCGAGCGCGAACAGGATCCGCGAGGCGCCGGCCGCGCAGCCGAGCGTGCTCGCGAACGCCGACAGGGTCGCGCCGAAGTCGATCGCGTCGCGCATCCCGCTGCCGACGTACATCTTCGAGAGGTCGCCGAGCGGCGCGCTCGAGCTCGAGAACGCCTTGATCCCTGCCGCGTCGATCCCGAAGCCGAGCGACTGCGCGAGCATCACGATCGTGTAGAAGACGCCGCAGAAGCCGACCGCGACCGCGATCGCGAGCGGGATGTTGCGGCGCGGGTTGTTCGTCTCCTCGCCGAGCGCGGCCGCGCCCTCGAAGCCGCCGAACGAGAGCAGGCCGAAGACGGACGCGAACGCGACCGCGCCGACCGTCGTCCCCGCCGCCGGCGCGAACGGCTTCAGCGTGAAGCCCTGCCCGTTCGGCGCCGAGCCGCCGATCACCTTGTAGAAGATGACCGCGATCACGATCACGATCAGCGTCACCGAGATCCCCTCGAACGAGAGCAGCGCGCGCGTCGCGACCTTGACGTCGCCGTAGGCGAGGAACCAGACGAGCGCGGTCGCGACCAGCGAGATCACGATCCACGACGCGCCGTTCCAGATCCCCGAGCCCTGGAAGAACGAGGTGCCGAAGAGGCCGACCTCGGCGATGTCGGCCGCGATGAAGCAGGAGTAGGTCGCGAGCAGCGCCCAGCCGGCGAAGAAGCCGGCGCGCGGCCCGAGCGTCGCGCCCGCGAGCGCGTAGGTCGAGCCGGCGTGGTTGAAGAAGCGCGTGAGGCGGACGAACGAGTAGGAGATCAGCGCGATCGCGATCGCCGCGAAGAGGAACGCGAGCGGGACGGCGCGGCCGACGAGCGACGCCGGCACGGTCCCGTTCAGCGCCATCGCGGCGGTCGGGGCCATGATCCCGACCGAGATCGCGATCGCCTCCCAGAAGCGCAGCTCGCGCCGGAGCTTCCCCTGCGGCCGCTCGTCGGCGGCCGCGACTGCGTGGCTCATCGGTTTCCTCCTTCGAAGATCGAGTCGGGGACGAAGCAGCCGACGACCCAGTTCGGGGCATCGACGACCTCGTGGATGCGCAGGTCGCAGGCGACCGACGCGAGCGCGTAGGCCTCCTCGCGGTCGAGCCCGTGCCGGTCGCCGAGATGGACGATCGTCGCCCGCACCGCGTCCCGCGCGGCCTTGAGCAGGTCGGGGCCGACGCCCGTGCAGACGTGGTAGGCCGACCGCTCGTGCTCCGCGACGAGGCCGGCCGGCAGCCGGTACTGCGGCGCGTCGACGGAGAAGTCGCGGCGCACGGAGAGCCGCAGGACGACGTCCATCGCCGTCTCGATCGCCGTGCCGCAGACCTCGCCGTCGCCCTGCGCGGCGTGCGTGTCGCCGAGCGAGAAGAGCGCGCCCTCGACGCCGACCGGCAGGTAGAGCGTCGCGCCCGGGTTCAGGTGCTTCGTGTCCATGTTGCCGCCGAAGCGCGACGGCGGCACGATCGAGTGCGACCCGGGCTCGGCCGGCGCGACGCCGAGCGTGCCGGGGAACGGCCGGTAGGGCAGCGTCACCCGCTCCGAGAAGCGGACGCGGCCGGAGTCGGCCTCGACCGGCGAGATCCGCAGCCACGGCTCCGGGAACTCGTCCGCCAGCAGGCCGAAGCCGGGGATGATCGCCGTCCAGCCCCAGCCCTGCGGCCGGAACTCCTGCAGCTCGACCTCGAGCACGTCGCCCGGCCGCGCGCCCTTGACGAAGATCGGGCCGCTGACCGGGTTGACGTGGCCGAAGTCGAGCTTCGCCACGTCCTCGACGCCCGAGTCTTCGTGGATCTGCTCGTCGGAGGCGTCGCGGACGTGCAGCAGCACGGTCTCGCCCGGCTCCACCTCGATCGCCGGCTCGATCGCGTTGTCCCAGGCGTACTCGAACGCGTCGTGCCGCAGCTCGTGAATCGATCCCGTTTCCATGCAGCGACTATGACGGGCGCGATCCGGCTCGCGCAAGGCTTCGGTCGAGCCGTGTGCGAGGCCCCGGCTAGAATGGCGCGCTGATGCTGCGCGGGACGATCGCCGCCGCGCTGACCCCGCTTCGCGACGACGGCGCCACCGTCGACGCCGACGCGATCGGCGCCTACACCGACTTCCTCGCCGCCGGCGGCGTCGACGGGGTGCTCGCGCTCGGCTCGACCGGCGAGGGGATCCTGCTCGAGCCGGCCGAGCGGCGCCTCGTCGCCGAGCGCTTCCGCGAGGCGACGGCGGGACGGCTCGCGCTCGCCGTCCACGTCGGCGCGATCACGACCGCCGGCACCGCCGCGCTCGCCGAGCACGCGCGCTCGATCGGCGCCGACGCCGTCGCGGCGATCGCGCCTCCCTACTACGCCTACGACGCCGACGCCCTGCTCGAGCACTTCGCCGCCGCCGCCGGTGCGTGCGCGCCCGTCCCCTTCTACGTCTACGAGTTCGCGGCCCGCTCCGGCTATCCGATCCCGGTCGCCGTCGTCGAGCGGCTGCGCGAGCGGGCGCCGAACCTGCGCGGGATGAAGGTCTCCGACAAGCCGTTCTCGGCCGTCGAGCCGTACCTGCTCGAGGGGCTCGACATCTTCGTCGGCGCCGAGCCGCTGCTCCCGCAGGCGCTCGCCGCGGGCGCCGCGGGCGCCGTCTCGGGGCTCGCGTCGGTGCTGCCGGAGCTCGTCGCCTCGCTCGTCCGCGAGCCGAGCGAGGAGCGGGCGCGGGAGGCGGAGGAACGCCGCGCGGCGCTCGAGCCGCTGATCCCGAACGCCAAGGCGCGGCTCGCCGGGCTCGGCCTGATGCGGCGCGACGTGCGCGCGCCGCTGCGGCCCGCCGCCTAGTCCCGGTCGCCGTCGGCCGGGCGGCGCATCTCCTCGATCGCGGCGCGGGCGCGCTCGTGGACGTCGCGGCGGCGCGCCTCCGGGTCGGCCTCGTCGAGCGGCTGCTCGCCCGCCTCGAAGCGCTCCTGCTCGCGCTCGGCGACGAGCGGCTTCGCCTCCTCGAGCCGCCGCCGCAGCTCCTCGGCGCGCGGGTCGACCTCGTCGGCGACGGGCGCCGGAGCCGGCTCGGGCCGCTGCTTCAGCGCCCGGTAGGCGCCGGCGAGCCCGAGCGCGCCGGCGAGCCAGGCCAGGGGCCGCTTCATGGCTCGATGCTACACTGCCGCGAACTTCCTGCCTCGTCACGGGCCGCCCCTTCCCGAGCGTCCCGCAGCCGGCGAGGCCGATTCAGACCGTGGGAAGGAGGAATCGGGAAACGTGACCGACTACGAAGTCCTGCTCATGCTCGATCCCGAGCTCGCCGAGGAGCGCCAGGCGGAGATCGTCGCGCGCGTCCGCGAGCGCGTCGAGGGCGAGGGCGGCACCTGGGACGCGCAGCAGCCGTGGGGCCGCCGCCGGCTCGCCTACGAGATCGACCACAAGCACGACGCCCACTACCACCTGCTGACCTTCGCCGCCGAGGCCGCGACGCTCGACGAGGTCTCGCGCGTGCTCAAGATCACCGACGGCGTCATGCGCCACCTCGCCGTCCGCCGCGTCGCCGCCGGCCGGACGCCGGTGCCGCCGCCGCCTCCCGCCCCGGCCGGGCCCGTGTCCGTCCAGGAGCCCGAGTATGCTGAGGCGAACACCCGTTCGACGGAAGAGGGAGAGGGATAGCATGCCCGCGAACATCAACCGCGTCGTCCTCGTCGGCAACCTGACGCGCGACCCGGAGCTGCGGCACACGCCGAGCGGCACCGCCGTCTGCTCGCTGCGGCTGGCGGTCAACTCGCGCCGCAAGGACGAGAGCGGCCAGTGGGTCGACAAGCCGAACTACTTCGACGTCACCGTCTGGGGCCAGCAGGGCGAGAACTGCGCGCAGTATCTCTCCAAGGGCCGGCCGGTCGCGGTCGACGGCCGCCTCGAGTGGCGCGAGTGGGACGCCCAGGACGGCGGCAAGCGCCAGGCGGTCGAGGTGATCGCCGAGTCCGTCCAGTTCCTCGGCAGCCGCGGCGACGCCGGCGACGGCGGCGGCGGCAACCAGTTCATCCCCCAGGGCGCGAGCGCCGGTCCCGGCCCGGACCTGGCGCCGCCCGACGACGACATCCCGTTCTAGAGGAGGACCGTTGGCTGACAAGAAGCAGGATCGCGAGCGCAGCGCGCGCAAGCGGCCCGGCGCCCCGACGGGGCCCGGCCGGCGCAAGAGCTGCCAGTTCTGCAAGGCGAAGCTCGACGACGTCGACTACAAGGACGTCTCGACGCTCCGCCGGTACATCTCCGAGAAGGGCAAGATCCGCTCCCGCCGCATCAGCGGCGCGTGCCGCCGCCACCAGAACCAGGTGTCGCGGGCGGTCAAGCGGGCGCGCGAGATGGCGCTCTTGCCCTACGTCCAGGGCTGAGCCGTGCAGGTCATCCTCCTCTCCGACGTCGAGAAGCTGGGCCTGCGCGGCGACGTCGTCGACGTCGCCCGCGGCTACGCTCGCAACTTCCTGCTCCCGCGCAAGCTGGCGCAGGCGGCGACGCCCGGCGCGCTCGAGGACGTGCGCCGGCGCGACGCCGAGCGTGCGCGGCACGAGGCGAAGAGCGCCGAGCAGGCCGAGACGATCGCGAGCGAGCTGCGCAAGACGGTGCTCCGCTTCGAGGTGCAGTCCGGCCCGACCGGGACCCTCTTCGGCTCGGTGACGCCGTCGGAGATCGCCGACGAGATCTGGCGCGTCAAGAAGATCCGCGTCGACCGGCGCAAGATCGCCGTCGACCCGATCAAGCGGATCGGCCGCTACGAGGTGCCGATCGAGGTCTTCCAGGACGTCACGGTCGAGGTGAAGACGCTGGTCGTCCCCGAGGGCGGCGAGCTGCCGCCCGACGAGGAGCTCGAGGCGATGGCCGCCGCCGAGGAGGCGGCGAACGCGCCCGCCGAGGCGGCGGAGGCCGAGCCCGCGTTCGATCTCGAAGCGTTCGACGCCGAGGCCGAGGCCGCCGGCATCGACGCGGCGATCGCCGCCGTCGAGGACGAGCCCGAGGACGACGAGGGAGGCGAGCCCGAGGCGTAGGCCCCGGCTCGCCTCTCTCGGCTCAGCTCCCCTGGCTCATCTGGCGATCCGGTAGAGCACGGTGCCCTGCGCGTCGAGCGCGACGACCGCCGCGGCCGGCATCGCCGGCACGTTCTCGTCGAGGTAGACGTTGCCGCTGACCGGGGTCCGGGCGATCGTGCCGCCGTCCGCGTCGAGCAGCGCGACGCTGGCGACGCCGTCGGCGGCGAAGCCCACGAGCCGCCGGATGTCGTCCCAGTGCACGGCGCCGATCACGTGGTCGCCCGGGTGGGGCCTCCCGAAGCCGCCGTTCGGCATCCCGGTCGAGAAGTCGAGCAGCGGCGTCTCCGCCGGGAAGTAGTCCGCCGGGGCGCAGCCGATCACCTTCGGATGCTGCAGGTCGGCGGCGCCCGCGGCCGAGATCGTGAAGCAGAACGTGCCGCCGTCGCCGCGCGCGACGTAGAAGTGGAAGCCGTCGCGCACGCCGAGGTCGGCGATCTGCGACGGGAACCGCAGCTCGTTCATCGCCTTCGCCAGCCCCGAGTCGAGCCCGGCGACGGCGGTCGTCGCGGCCGGCGTCCCCGGGTTGGCAATGCCGAGGAAGCCGCCGATGTCGTCCGCGAACGCCGCCGCCGGGACGGCGACCGCCGCCGCGGCGGCGGCGACCGCGAGCAGCCGCCGCCGCGACCGGCGCGCCGGCGCCGCCGCGACCGCGCGCGCGAGCAGCCGCTCCCTCGCCGGCTCGTCGAGCGCGGCCCCGTCGGGCAGCGGGTCGGCCGCCGCGAGGCGAGCCATGGTCGTGTCCGTCATCGTCCTGCTCCTTCCGTCTCGGGTCGTGGCAGCAGCCCGTCGTCCGGGTCGAGCAGCCCGGCGAGCCGCCGCTTGGCGCGATGGAAGCGGACGCGGCAGGCGACGTGCGAGCAGCCGAGCGCGACCGCCGCCTCGGCGAGGCTCAGTCCCTCCCAGGCGACGAGCGCGAGCAGCTCGCGGTCGCGCGCCCCGAGCTCCGCGAGCGCGTCGCGGAGCCGCTCGTCGACGACCGCCGGCGCCGCCTCCTCCGGCCGGAGCGGCCGCTCCCCCGCCTGCCGGCGCCGCTCGGCCCGCCGCAGGTTCGCGAGCGTCCTCCGCGCGACGCCGTAGAGCCAGGGCAGCTCCTCGGCCGGCACGCGGTCGAGCCGACGCCAGCAGACGAGGAACGTCTCGGCGACGACCTCCTCGGCGAGCGACGCCGGAGCCCGCCGCCGCGCGTAGGCGTGGACGGCGTCGACGTGCCGCCGGTAGATCGCCTCGAACCGCTCGCTCCGCTCCATCGTCATGCTCATGTCGCGCCACCCGCCGGCTGTTACAGCGCCCTGTGGAAAGTCTCGTGGAGAACGGTGCACACACTTCTCCACACGTGCGTGGATAACCGCGGAAGTTCCCGCAAACTCGGCGCCCGCTGTCCACAGATTCCCTGCCGTGACGTCCGGCCCGGCTGGGAACATGCGTTCCGTCGTGCCTGCAAATCGCGCACCGCTCGCCTGTGGGCAACCGGGTTGTCGACACCCTGGCCCTCCGCTCCCGTGGACGGTTGACTAGAAGCGATGGCCGAGGTCGCCCGCCTCCCCGCAAGCGCCGCGCCGGTGCCTCCCCAGAACCTCGAGGCCGAGGAATCGGTGCTCGGGGCGATGATGCTCTCCCCCGGCGCGATCGGCGCGGTCAGCGAGGTGCTGGACGCAGGCGACTTCTACCGCGAGAGCCACGCGAAGCTCTACCGCGCGGCGCTCACGCTCTACGCGAAGGGCGAGCCCGTCGACGCGATCACGCTCGTCGACGAGCTCGAGGAGCGCGGCGAGCTCGACGACGTCGGCGGCAAGCCGCGCGTGCACGAGCTCGCCGCGCTCGTCCCCGCAACCTCGAACGCCGCCCACTACGCGCGGATCGTCCACGAGATGGCGACGCTGCGCGGCCTGATCCGCGCCGGCTCCGAGATCCAGCGGCTCGGCTACGACCGGCCGGGCGAGACGACCGACCTCGTCGACCGCGCCGAGCAGCTGATCTTCGAGATCGCGCAGGCGCGGGTCTCGGGCGAGTTCACGCACATCGAGACGCTGCTGAAGGAGAGCTTCGAGCGGATCACGCAGCTCTACGAGGCCGGGATCGAGATCACGGGCACGCCGTCGGGGTTCCGAGACCTCGACAAGCTGACCTCCGGCTTCCAGCCCGGCCAGCTCGTCGTGCTCGCCGCGCGGCCCTCGATGGGGAAGTCCGCGCTCGGACTCTGCATGGCGGCGAACATCGCCGTCCGCTCCGAGACGCCGGTCGCGCTCTTCACGCTCGAGATGTCGAAGGCGGAGGTGACCCAGCGGCTGATGTGCTCCGAGGGCAAGGTCGAGTCGCAGCGGCTGCGCTCCGGCAAGCTCGCCGTCGACGACTGGCCGCGGCTGACGGCGGCCTGCGACAAGCTCGCGAAGGCGCCGATCTACGTCGACGACACCGGCTCGATCACGATGATGGAGCTGCGCTCGAAGGCGCGGCGCCTGAAGTCGAGGCACCCGTCGCTCGGCCTCGTCGTCGTCGACTACCTGCAGCTGATGACCTCCGGCGGCACGGCCGAGAACCGCGTCCAGGAGGTCTCGCAGATCTCCCGGCAGCTGAAGGTGCTCGCCCGCGACCTCGAGGTGCCGATCCTCGCGATGTCGCAGCTCTCGCGCGCGGTCGAGCAGCGCACCGACAAGCGGCCGCTGCTCTCCGACCTGCGCGAGTCGGGCGCGATCGAGCAGGACGCGGACATGGTGATGTTCGTCTACCGCGACGAGTACTACAACGAGGACACGGACCAGCAGGGGCTCGCGGAGATCATCCTCGCGAAGAACCGCAACGGCCCGACCGGCGCCGAGAAGCTCGCGTTCCTGAAGCGGTTCGCGAAGTTCGCCGACCTGCAGGCGGCGCACTAGCGTGGCCGCCCGGCAGGTCGTCTGGGTGCGCTCGGAGGCGGTCGCCTTCCACGCGCCCTGCGAGGCCTGCCGCGCGGAGCTCGCGCTCGGCCGCAACGTCTTCTCGGTCGGCCTCCGCTCGGCGGTCGTCGAGGGAACGCTGCGCCGCGAGGCGGACGTCGGCTTCGCCGTCTGCCATCGCGGGCACCGCGTCGTCGTCCGCCGCACGGTGCCGGCGCGGCTCGCCGCCGCCGGCTGATGTAGTACCGATCGTGGTCGAGAACGAAGGTCGCAACGATTCGGACGCGATCCCTGTCGCACTCCACGAAGCGGCCGAGCGCCGCCGCCGGACGAGCGTGCTTCGCGCCGAGGCGAAGACCGCGGGCACAGACGAGGCCGACCGGACAGAAGCCCGTCGCGTCCGGGCGTTGATGGACTCGCTGGTCGCGACGTGGCCGGAGGACTGAGCACGATCGTTCGCGACGGGACGTTCCGGCTGCGGCTTGCGCGCGGAGTCCGAGACTACGAATGACGCAGCGATCGAGTCGCCGGCACCGACCCGCGGTGTCCGTCCCCAGGAAGCCTGAGCCCGGCGGAGTTGACCGAGGTGGACGCCGCGATAACGCTCGTCTTCGGCCTCTGAGCCACCGCCGACCGGCCGGTCCGGCAGACTGCCCACGTGCCCGCCACGGTCGTAGTCGGCGCGCAGTGGGGCGACGAGGGGAAGGGCAAGATCGTCGACCTGCTCGCCCAGGAGTCGGACGTCGTCTGCCGCTACCAGGGCGGGCCGAACGCGGGGCACACGATCGTCGCCGGCGGCGAGACGTTCAAGCTGCGCGCGCTGCCGAGCGGCGTCGTCTCCGGCAAGGCCTGCGTGATCGGCGCCGGCTGCGTCGTCGACCCGGCCGTCTTCGTCGCCGAGATCGACGATCTCGAGGCGCGCGGCTGCGCCACGGACGGCGTCCGGCTCTCCGGGAACGCGCACCTGATCATGCCGTGGCACGTCGCGATCGACCAGGCGACCGAGCGCCGGCTCGGCAGGCTGCAGATCGGCACGACCCGGCGCGGGATCGGCCCCGCGTACGCCGACAAGGCGGCGCGGATCGGCATCCGCGTCCAGGACCTGCTCGACCCGAAGATCCTGCGCCAGAAGATCGAGGTCGCGCTCGCCGAGAAGAACGTCTGGCTGGAGCGCGTCTACGACTCGGAGCCGTTCGCGCTCGAGCAGGTCGCCGCCGACTACGAGGCGCACGCGAAGCGGCTGCGGCCGTACGTCGCCGACACGTCGCTCTTCGTCGACCGCGCGCTCAAGGACGGCCGGCGCGTGCTCTTCGAGGGAGCGCAGGGGACGCTGCTCGACCTCGACCACGGCACCTATCCCTTCGTCACCTCGTCGAACCCGGTCGCCGGCGGCGCCGCGTCGTCGATCGGGATCGGACCGACGCGGATCGACGAGGTGCTCGGCGTCTCGAAGGCGTACGTGACCCGCGTCGGCGAGGGCCCGTTCCCGAGCGAGATCGAGGGCCCCGACCAGGCTCGGATGCGCGAGCTCGGCCACGAGTACGGCACCGTCACCGGCCGCGAGCGCCGTTGCGGCTGGCTCGACCTCGTCGCGCTCCGCTACGCCGTCCGCCTGAACGGGATCGCGAAGCTGGCGCTGACGAAGCTCGACGTCCTCTCCACGTTCGCGGAGCTGCCCGTCTGCGTCCGCTACCTGCTGCCGGACGGGACGGAGAGCGAGGAGTTCCCGGCGCACCAGAGCGACTTCCACCACTGCCGGCCGGTCTACGAGACGCTGCCGGGCTGGCAGCAGCCGCTCGGCTCGGAGCTGCCGGACGCCGCCCGCCGCTACGTCGAGTTCGTCGAGCGGGAGCTGGACGTCGAAGTGACGCTCGTCGGCGTCGGCGCCGAGCGCGAGCAGGTGATCCGGGTCTAGTAACCGCGCAGCTCGACGCGGAGCATTCCCGCGGCATGGAGCGTGGCACTCACGGTGCAGCTCTCTCCGCCGACCCGCCAGAGCTCGAGTCGCCGATTCGGCCGCAGCGTGAAGCGGAAGTATTCGTCGGAGCCCATCGCCGCGCCGGGCCCCGTCGCGCGGGTGCAGCTGACGTCGCCGGTCCCGCGCGCTAGGCCGCTGCCGCCGATCCGGTAGAGCCAGACCCTGCCGTGCAGGTGCGTCGTCGGCGCCGAGACGGTGACCGCCCCGCGCCCGTGGGCGCGCGCGAGCAGCAGCGTCATCGGCCGCGGAGGCGCCGCGGCCGTCGCGCCGGCGGCGAGCAGGGCGGCAGCGAGGATCACGCCGAGGAGCCCTGGCCTCACAGGAGTCCCAGTGCGTCGAGCGCGAGGTAACCGGCGGCGACGTCGGTCAGGCGGCCGCTCCGGAGGTGGTCGCGGAATCCGTCGAGCGGGAGCAGCACGATCTCGAGCGCTTCGGACGAGTCGGCGATCCTCTGCGCGCCCTCGACGACGAAGACGTACCGGACGCGTGTCGAGTAGGCACAGTCGACGTACGCGCCGACGCTCCGCGGCTCGCCGTCGTAGCCCGTCTCCTCGAGCAGCTCTCGCTGTGCAGCGGCCGCCGGCTCCTCGCCTTCGTCGACGACGCCGCCCGGGAGCTCGAGCAACCACGCCTCCGGCCCCGGTCGGAACTCACGGACGAGCACGACCTCTCGGGTGGGAGTCAGCGCCACGACTGCGGCGGCGTCCGGCTCTTGCTTGACCTCCAGCTCGCGCACGCCGTCGGGCGTCTCGAAGGAACGCGCGAGAACGCGGCGCCAGCCCGCGTAGGCGACCCGCTCGTCCAGCCGACGCCAGCTCACGGGTAGACCGCCGCCTTCAGATAGTCGCGCGGCGGATCGGCGAGGAGCGCGGCGACCTCCTCGAGGCGCAGCCGGTGCGTGATCAGGCGCTCCCAGGGACGGGCGCCGCTCGTCAGGAACGCGAGCGCGGCGCGCACGGTGCGCGGTGTGTGGTGGAAGGCGCCGCGCAGCGTCAGCTCCTCATAGTGGACGCGGTAGGCGGGAAGCGGCACCTCCGCCTCGCGCGGCAGGCCGCCGAAGAAGACGACGGTGCCGCCGGGACGGACGAGCTCGAGCGCGGCACGCCACGCTTCCTCCGTCCCGGCCGCCTCGATCACGACGTCCGCGCCGGCACCGTCGCCCGGCTCGGCGCCGAAGGAGCGCGCGAGCTCCTGCCGCTCCCGGCGGCCGCCGACCGCCTCCGGCCGGCCGCCCGCGTCGGCGACGCAGGCGCAGAGCATCAGCCCGATCGGGCCCGTCCCCAGCACGGCGACGCGGTCGCCCGGCTCGATTCCGGCCCGATCGACGCCGTGCAGGCAGCAGGCGAGCGGCTCGACCATCGCTGCGACCTCCGGCGCGAGCCCGGGCGGCACCGGCAGCAGGTTCGTCCGCGCGATCCGCTCCGGAACGACGATCAGCTCCGCGTAGGCGCCGTTCAGGAGCGGCGTGAGACTCTCGCATTGCCCGCCGCGCCGGCAGCCGCCGCAGGCGCCGCAGGGCGCCGAGTTGGCGGCGACGACGCGGCGGCCCGTGGCGACGTCGAGCCCGCAGAGCTCGTGCCCGAACGGGCTCGGTGGCGGCCCGAGCAGCACCGGATGGCCGCGCCGGAACGCCTTCAGGTCGGTGCCGTCGGTGAGCGCGACCTCGACCCGGACGAGCACCTCCCCCGGCCCGGCGACCGGATCCGGCACCTCCTCGAGGCGCACGTCGCCCGGCGCGTGGAAGCGCAGCGCCCTCATGGCGTGAAGACGACCTTGAGCGCGTCGCCGCGACGGTAGAGCTCGAGCCCGTCGGCGAAGCGGTCGAGCGGCAGAACCGTCGCCGGCGGCGGCTCGAGCGAGGGCAGCAGCGCGATCGCGTCGCGGAAGTAGGCGGGCGTGCCCGAGCGCGAGCCGACGAGGGTCAGCTCCTTGCGGTAGACGGCGTCGAGCGCCGCCGGCACGAGCTCGGCGGGCGCGGCGAAGACGACGAGCGTGCCGCCGGGCTCGAGCCGCGCGAGTCCGTCGTTGAGGCCGGCGGCCGCGGTCAGGACGACCGCGTCGACGGGATCGGCGTCGGCCGTGGCGCCGAGCTCGCGTGCGCGCCGCAGCCGGTCGGCGCGCGGGTCGGCGGCGACAACCTCGTCGCCGCGCGCGCGGAGCGCCTGGATCCACAGCTGCCCGACGGCGCCGCAGCCGACGACGAGCACGCGACCGCGCGGCACGCGCTCGCGCGCGCGGAGCACGCAGGCGAGCGGCTCGACCCAGATTCCGGCGAGCTCGTCGAGCTCCGGCGGCAGCGGCACGCAGTGGGTCGCGCGCAGGCACTCGGCGAAGCCGCCGGGCTCGATCCGCGTGGCCTGGAACTCGCCGCAGGTCGACTGGTGGCCGGCGCGGCAGCGCTCGCAGGTGCCGCAGGGGACGCGGTGGACGACGGTGACGCGCTGCCCGTCCTCGAGCTCGCCCGCGATCTCGTGCCCGAGCACGGTGCCGGGGGCCGCGCGGCCGAGCTTCTCGACGTCCGAGCCGCAGAGCCCGCAGGCGCGCACGCGCACGAGCAGCCCCGCCCCGCGCGGCTCGGGCAGCTCGGCGAGCCGCGGCTCGCCCGCGGAATCGAGGACGACCGCGCGCACCGGCCTATCGTAGGTTCAGTGCGGCTACACTGTCCGCGTCTCGGGGCTATAGCTCAGCTGGGAGAGCGCCTGGATCGCACCCAGGAGGTCGGCGGTTCGAGTCCGCCTAGCTCCACCTTACGAGGCATTGCGCGAACCGCCGCTGGAAATCCTGTAGGTGGGGATGATCCGGCGGCGGTCGTGCACGCGGATCTCCTTCACGAGCGGAGCCGGACTGTTGATCCTCGCCGGATGTCGCTCCGCCGGCGGGATACTGGAGATGTGGAATCCACGCCTGAACTTGTTGGCTCCATCCGCCAAATGCGCGCGAACCTCGCACAGGCTGGCCCGGATTAGGTTCGCTCGGAGGACGACTTCGCGAGAGTCGCGCTTCCGAACGCTGACGCTGACGCTCTGCGAGACCTCCTTCTCGAAGAGGAAGCAGATGTCGTGCTTGAGATCGGGCTCGCTTACGGCGTCTCCGCCTTGGCGATCGCGGAGGCCCTCATATCGCGCGGGGGAAACCGAGGCGCGCACCTGATCATTGATGCTTTCCAAGACCAGTTCCATGACGCGGGATGGAAGGCGATCGAGAGAGCGGGACTCGCGCAGATGTGTTCATTGGTGCGCGAGCGTTCCCAGCTCGCCCTGCCTCGGCTCCTCGACGAGGGCCTCCTCGCAGATGCTGCCTTCGTCGATGGCAGCCACATCTTCCACAACGTGTTTATCGACTTCTTCTACCTGCGAGAGATCGTTCGACCGGGTGGGCTGGTCATCCTCGACGACTGTGAGTGGCCATCCGTCGCGACCGCCGTGCGCTACTTCGAACTCAACACCGGGTGGGAGCCGCAGCCACTCCAGGCGAGGACCCGCCTCAGGGCTTACCGGCTCCCGGACCCTCGCGTCGAGCCGGCATTCGAACGCTTCGTCCGGCGGCTTTCTCGGCTCCCCGGACCTTGAGGTCGAGGCTCGGAGCTCGTAGGCTTGCGGCTCTGGGGCGATCGAGGGAGGGCGGGCTACATGGGGAAGAGACTCACGCTGTTCTGCATGCTCGCGGTCGCATTCACGACCGCGGCGACCGCGGGAACTGCGAAGGCGGGGGCGCCGGGTCGTCACGGTTCCGGATCCCAGCCGCTCATTCTGGCCGTGACCGACACGACGCGCGTCTCGGGCGGCCCGGGCGGGCCGATCCACGTCGCGTACGTCGACTCGGGTTGTAGGGTCGTCGGAGGGACGTGGACGGATCAGTACGGGGTTGCACACGATTTCGCGGCGGGTGGCCCTGACGACGGTTGCTTCGCGGGCATCGGCTGGCTGACGCCCGGCGATGTCAGTTGCACGAGTCCGACGGGAGACCCGGGGACACCCGGCTCGTACCCGCAGTCGATCGTGCTCCGCGACGCGAAGGGGGACGTCAGCGTCCCGTTCGCGTTCTCGGTCGTCTGCGTCGCGCCGTAGAGGAGAGGGATGCCGGAGGGCCGTTGCACAGCCCTCCGGTTATCCGCCTCAGCGTGGCGGGCCGCTGCCGAGCTTGACCGTCGCGACCTGCGTCACGCCGGTCTCGTCGAGGTAGCGGACCGCGATCCTCGTTCCCGGCTTCTTCGTCAGCAGCAGCGTGGTGATCGCGGTCGGGGACGAGACGGTGCGGCCGGCGATCGCGGTGATCACGTCTCCGGGGACGAGACCGGCGGTGTCCGCCGGGCCGCCGGGGACGACGCCTGCGATCAGGCCGCCGGCGGCCGGCGCCGCGCCGTAGCCATAGCTGCCGGTCGACTCGACCTCGACGCCCAGGAACGCGGTGCCGCCGACGTGGATCGTCGCCGACGCCTTCCCGGCCTCGATCCGCTTCGCGATCGACGTCGCCTTGCCGATCGGGATCGCGTAGGCGTCCGCCGCCGCCTCCGTCCGGAAGCCGTAGCCGCCGCCGGTCGAGGCGGCCGTGTCCATGCCGACGACGCGGCCGGCGCCGTCGAGCAGCGGCCCACCCGAGTCGCCCGGCTCGATCGCGGCGTTCGTCTCGACGAGGCCGGTCAGCCGCTCGGCGCCGCCCTCGTCGTCGCTCGCCGTGATCGACTTGCCGAGCCCGGTCACGGTGCCGGACGCCGAGCTCAGGCTGCCGGCGCCGCCCGCGTTGCCGAGCGCGGTCACCGCCTCGCCGACGCTCAGCGTCGAGTCGTCGCCGAGCGCGACCGTCGCCAGGTTCGAGGCGCCGCGCAGCTGCAGCACCGCCACGTCCGCGTCGATGTCGTAGCCGACCGCCCACGCGGCGAACGAGCGGCCCGTGCCGGGGACGACGACGCGAATCGCCGTCGCGCCGTCGATCACGTGGTTGTTCGTCAGGATCTCGCCGGACGAGGTCAGCACCATGCCCGTGCCCGCTGCCCGGCCGTCCTGGTAGCCGAGGTTCGTGTCGATGACGACGACGCCGCTGCCGATCGGAGCGACGCGGCCGTGCGCGAAGGCGAGACCGGCGCCCGCGCCGGCGGCGGCGAGCCCGGCGGCGAGCAGCGGGAGGAGCCGGCGCGGAAGTCCCATCAAGCGAGGTCTACCCGCTCTCCCTAAGCGCACGATGAAGACCGCGCGCCGGCCGGGACGCGTTATCGTGCGCACATATGGACGCGATCGGCGGGTGATTCGCCACCTCGAGTACACCCGGCGCCGTTTCGTGCGGACGTCGGAGCGGTTGCGGGAGCGGATCTATCCCGCGGCACGCGCGGTCGACGCGCTCGACGTCAGCGAGGCGGTCGACCGGATCTCCTACGAGGAGGCGCAGCGACTCGCGCTGCGGCCGGCGCGGCTCGGCGAGCAGTTCGGGCCGCTCTGGGCGACCTACTGGTTCCGCGTGCGGGCGACGGTGCCGGAGGAGTGGCGCGGCCGGCGGGTCGACCTGCTCTTCGTCTCGAACTCGGAGGCGGCGCTCTGGCGCGACGGCGCCGTCGTCCAGGGGCTGAACACCGGAGGCGACGGCGAGCGGCCGGACGCGGTGATCGGCGATCCCGCCGAGCCCGGGCCGGTCGAGCTCTGGATCGAGCTCGCCTGCAACGGCATGTTCGGTCGGCGCGGCTCGGCGCGCGCGGAGGCGATCCTCGACCGCTGCGAGCTCGCGCTCTTCGATCCGGACGCGTGGCGGCTCTACTTCGACTTCGAGACGCTGCGCGCGCTCGAGGCCGCGGACGGCGTCGACCCGAGCTGGGCCGGCGAGCTGCGCGGCGAGCTGAACCGCTTCTGCAACGAGGGCGACCCGGCGATCCTCGGCGCGCTCTACGAGCGCCGGAACGCGGCGCGCGCGCACGAGCTGCGGGCGATCGGCCACGGCCACCTCGACACGGCCTGGCTCTGGCCGCTCGCCGAGAGCTACCGCAAGGCCGTCCGCACCTTCGCGAGCCAGGTGCGCTACATGGACGACTACCCGGAGTACCGGTTCGCCTGCTCGCAGGCGCAGCAGCTCGCCTGGGTCCGCGACCGCAACCCGGATCTCTGGCGGCGGATCCGCGAGAAGGTCGAGACCGGGCAGTTCGTCCCGGTCGGCGGCTCGTGGATCGAGCCCGACTGCAACGTGCCCGCCGGCGAGTCGCTGCTGCGCCAGTTCCTGCACGGGCAGCGCTTCTTCGAGGCGGAGCTCGGGCGCCGCTGCCGCGAGTTCTGGAGCCCGGACGCGTTCGGCTACGCGGGCCAGCTGCCGCAGCTGCTGCGAGAGGCCGGGATGACCCGCTTCCTGACGCAGAAGCTCTCGTGGAACAAGTTCAACCGACCCGACCATCACACGTTCGTCTGGCAGGGCGACGACGGCAGCGAGGTGCTCGGCCACTATCCGCCGGCGGACACCTACAACAGCGACGCGACCGCCGCCGAGCTGCGCGAGGTCGTGCGCCGCTACTCGGACCACGACCGGTCGCGGACGAGCCTGCTCGTCTTCGGCCACGGCGACGGCGGCGGCGGCCCGGAGCGCTCGATGCTCGAGCGGCTGCGGCGCGCGCGCGACCTGCAGGGGCTGCCGCGGACGCGCCAGGTGACGAGCGAGGAGTTCTTCGACGCGCTCGAGGCCGAGGGCGGCGAGCGGCCGGTCGTCGTCGGCGAGCTCTACCTCGAGTACCACCGCGGCACCTACACCTCGCAGGCGCGGACGAAGGCGGGCAACCGGCGCTGCGAGCGGGCGCTGCACGACGCCGAGTTCCTCTCCTGCCTCGCCGGCGGGGACTATCCGCGGGCGGAGCTCGACCGGCTGTGGAAGCTGCTGCTCCTGCAGCAGTTCCACGACATCCTGCCGGGCTCGTCGATCCGGCTCGTCTACGAGGACGCGGAGCGCGACCTGGCCGAGGTCGAGGCGGGCGCGGAGGCGCTCTGCGCGGCGGCGGCGACCGCGGGCGAGGTGCCGCTGAACACGACCGGCGTCGAGCGGCGCGAGGCGGCGGCGACGCCGGGCGGGCGGCTCGTCGTCGTCGAGGCGCCGCCCTACGGCTTCGGCGCGATCGTCGAGCCGGACGACGAGGTGCGCGTGGACGGCCTCGTGCTCGAGAACCGCCATCTGCGCGCGGAGCTCGCCGAGGACGGGACGCTCGTCTCGCTCGTCGAGCGCTCGGCCGGCCGTGAGACGCTCGCGGCTCCGGGGAACCGGCTCGAGCTCTACGAGGACCTGCCGAACGACTTCGACGCCTGGGACATCGACCCGTTCCACCTTGAGACGCGGCGGGACGCGCGACCCGCGACTTCGTGGCAACTTGTCACAAGCGTCGAGCTGCGCGGCGAGATCGCGTTCGAGCGCGAGCTCGGCGAGGCGAGCCGGCTGCGTCAGGTCGTCCGCCTCGACGCGGGCGCCCGGCGGCTCGAATTCCACACCGAGGTCGACTGGCACGAGAGCCACACGCTGCTCAAGGTCTGCTTCCCGCTCGCCGTCCGCGCGCGGACCGCGACCTACGAGATGCCGTTCGGCTACGCAGAGCGGCCGACGCACTTCTCGACGAGCTGGGATCGCGCGCGCTACGAGGTGCCGGGGCATCGCTTCGCCGACCTCTCCGAGCACGGCTTCGGCGCCGCCGTCCTCACCGACTCGAAGTACGGCTACAGCTGCCACGGCAGCGAGCTGCGCGTCAGCCTGCTGCGCTCGCCGAAGAGCCCGGATCCCGAGGCGGACATGGGTGTACACCGCTTCGCCTACGCGCTCCTCCCCCACGCCGGCGGCTGGCGCGAGGCGGGCGTCGTCGCCGAGGCGCTGCGCTTCAACGCGCCGCTCCGCTGGGGGACGGGCCCCGGCTCCGGCTCGTTTGCGTCGGTCGACGGCGGGCTGCTGCTCGACACGGTCAAGCGCGCCGAGGACTCCGACGCGCTCGTGCTGCGCCTCTACGAGCCGCACGGCGGCCGCGGCGTCGCCCGCGTGCGGCTGGCAGGCGGAGTCGGCGCCGCCGTGCGGGCGAACGCGCTCGAGGACGACGGCGACGCGCTCGCCGTCGAGGACGGCGCGATCGTCGTCCCGTATCGTCCGCACGAGGTCGTGACGGTGAAGGTCTCCTAGTGACAACTTGTCACAAGGTCATGTGCGGCGTCCGCTCGAGGCTCGGCGCGTAGGAAACGGGCTTGCTACGGTCCGGCCGTGCGCTGGGCGGACGTCGAAGCGCAGCAGCCGCGTCTGGCTGCCGTGGGGCTCGAGAAGCTGGGCTCGCCGGGGGTCGTGCTCGTCGGCACCGTCCGCCGGGACGGATCTCCCCGCATCACGCCGGTCGAGCCGTTCTTCTGGGAGGGAGAGCTCTGGCTGACGATGGGCCTGGACTCCTGGAAGGCCAGGGACCTGACGCGCGACCCGCGCGTCCTCGTGCACAGCATCGTCACGAGCCCCGACGGCAGGGCGGGCGAGTACAAGCTCCGCGGACGGGCGATCCTGGAGGACGACCCGGGCCTGAACGAATCGGTCGCCGACGCGGTCGCGAGCCGGAAGGACTACGAACCCGTGCCGGGCAAGTTCCATCTCTTCCGCGTCGAGATCGACGAGATCGCGTTCGTCCGCTGGGGCGACGACAACGACCAGTACCTGACCCGGTGGCCGCCGGGCGTGGAGCAACTCCGGCGCGGGACGTCCGCCACGAGCAACGCGCCGCCCGAGCCCTATCGGGAGCTGCTCGTCGCGGCGAGCTCGGCGAAGTAGTCGAGCGCGCGCGGGTTGGCGAGCGAGTCGCGGCTCGCGACCTGCTCCGGCGGCTGGCCCATCAGGATCCGCTTGACCGGCACCTCGAGGATCTTGCCGGAGAGCGTGCGCGGGATCTCGGCGACCTGCCGGATCTCGTCCGGGACGTGGCGGGGCGAGCAGTCGTCGCGCACGCGGCGCCGGATCTCCTTCTTCAGCGCCCCGTCCAGCTCGGCCCCGTCGCGCAGGACGACGAAGAGCGGCATCCAGCCGGCCGTGCCCTCGCGCGGCAGGTCGACGACGAGCGCGTCGAGGACGGCCTCGGAGGCGAGCACGGCGCGGTAGATCTCGGCGGTGCCCATGCGGACGCCGCCGCGGTTGATCGTCGAGTCGCTTCTGCCGTAGATGATCGCGGTACCGCGTTCGGTAATCTCGATCCAGTCGCCGTGCCGCCAGACGCCGGGGTAGACGTCGAAGTAGCTCTCGCGGTAGCGCTCGCCGTCCGGGTCGCCCCAGAGGTAGAGCGGCATCGACGGCAGCGGCTCCGTCAGCACCAGCTCCCCCACCTCGCCGATGACCGGGCGCCCCTGCTCGTCGAAGGCCTCGACCTTCGCGCCGAGCGACCGCGCCTGCAGCTCGCCCTCGTAGACGGGCAGGATCGGCACCCCGCCGACGAAGGCGCTGCAGACGTCGGTGCCGCCGCTCGTCGAGAAGAGCCACGTGTCCGGGCCGACGTGCTCGTAGACCCAGTGGAAGCCGTCGGTCGAGAGCGGCGAGCCGGTCGAGCCGACCGCGCGCAGGCGGGAGAGATCGCGGCCGCGCGCCGGCTCGACGCCCGCCTTCGCGCAGGCGCCGATGAACGCCGCGCTCGTGCCGAAGCAGGTGATCCCGGCGGCGGCGGCGAGGTCCCAGAGCCGGTCGAGGCTCGGCGTCGCCGGGCTGCCGTCGTAGAGCACGATCGCCGCGTCGGTGAGGAGGCCGCCGACGAGGAAGTTCCACATCATCCAGCCGGTGGTCGTGAACCAGAAGAAGCGGTCGCCGGGCCGCAGGTCGGCGTGCAGGTGCAGCTTCTTCAGGTGCTCGAGCAGGATCCCGCCCTGCCCGTGCACGATCGCCTTCGGCAGCCCGGTCGTGCCGGAGGAGTAGAGCACCCAGAGCGGATGGTCGAACGGCAGCTGCGCGAACTCGAGCTCGCCCTCGCAGAGCAGCTCGTCCCAGTTGCCGTCGGCGCCGAGATACGGCAGCACGGCGACGTGCTCGAGCGACGGGATCTCCCGCTCGAGCTGCGCGAGCGTGTCGCGCCGGTCGAAGTCGCGGCCGCCGTAGCGGTAGCCGTCGACCGCCAGCAGCACCTTCGGCTCGATCTGCGCGAACCGATCGACCACCGAGCGCGCGCCGAAATCCGGCGAGCACGACGACCAGACGGCCCCCAGCGACGCGCACGCGAAGAACGCCGCGATCGTCTCCGGGATGTTCGGCATGTAGGCGACCACCCGGTCGCCGCGCCCGACGCCGCGGGCGGCGAGGCCGGCGCGGATCGACGCCGTCAGCGCCCGCAGCTCGCCCCAGGTCGTCTCCGCGAGCGGCCGCAGCTCGGACGCGTGCACGAGCGCGACCGCATCCTCGTCGCGGCCGCGGAACACGTGCTCCACATACGACAGCTCCGCACCCGGAAACCACTCCGCCCCCGGCATCGCCCGCCGCCCCAGCACCCGCTCGTACGGCCGCGACGCCTGCACCGAGAACTCGTCCCAGAGCGAGCCCCAGAAGCCCTCGAGATCCGTCACCGACCAGCGCCACAGCTCGTCGTAGGTCGCGAAGCCGCGGTCGCCCAGGTAGCGCGCGAGCCGGCTCGACTCCGCAAGCTCCGCCGGCGGCTCCCAGATCGGCTCCATCATGCAGAGGATACGACCCGGCCGCGCGTCGCCGGCAGGCCGACGGGCAGCTCGGCGGCGGTGACCGCGATC
>DASSSQ010000047.1:0-11164 GCA_035708405.1 Gaiellaceae bacterium | reverse complement strand
GGCCGACGCGCCGCCTAGCCTCTCCCCCTCGTGCCGCGGCTCGCCGCGAACGGGAGCCAGGTCACACCGTCGTGACCGGGTCAGACCCCGCAACGAAAGTGTCACGAGCTCCACGCGATCCTCGCGCCGGAAAATTTGTCGCAATTTGCGGCAGGCGCCCGCTCGGACGACTTGCATCGCGGCCCGGAACTCCCTAGGTTGCCTCTTGCAGCGAGCACGGAGCGCGAGTAGGTCGAAGCCGCTCCCGGAGGCGGTAGGCGGAAGCCGAAGGTTTCTGGGGACGGTGGACGAAAGCGCCACCGGCTCGCTGAATTTCTGGTCCGGCCGACGCGCCGCCTAGCCTCTCCCCCTCGTGCCGCGGCCCGCGAACGGGAGCCCGGTCACACCGTCGTTACGGGGTCAGACCCCGCTACGAAAGTGTCACGAGCGCCACGCGATCCTCGCTCCGGAGAATTTGTCGCAATTTGCGGCAGGCGCCCGCTCGGACGACTTGCATCGCGGCCCGGGACTCCCTAGGTTGCCTCTTGCAGCGAGCACGGAGCGCGAGTAGGTCGAAGCCGCTCCCGGAGGCAGTAGGCGGAAGCCGAAGGTTTCTGGGGACGGTGGACGAAAGCGCCACCGGCTCGCTGAATTTTTGCGCGCGTATAGGATCTTCGGCGGTGCTCAACTTCCACTTCCGGCCGCCGAGCGTCGATCACGGCGTGATCTCGTTCCTCTGGGGCATCGCCCTCGGGATCTTCATCTGGTTCGGCCTGCGCGCGATCGGGGTCGGGAACGCCGAGTCGTTCATGATCGCCGCGGTCAGCGCGTTCGCGATCTTCCTCTTCGTCCGCGTCTACGGCGAGGACGAGCCCCGGCGGCCCTGAAAGCCGTGCGGCGCGAGCGCGTGCAGCAGCAGCTCGGTCAGCTCGTGCCCGAGCGCCTGCTCGAGGCGTGAGGCGGCCGGCAGCCGCGGCTCGCCGAGGCGGCCGACGGCCGCGCAGTGGCGGAGCAGCAGCTCGGCTCCCCGCGGCGGCGAACTGAGGTTCAGGGCGGCTTGCATCCTCGCCCTCTGCATCGGCGGCGGCCCGTCCCCCGCTCGATCCCTGAAACCGGGGCTCAAGGCTACAGCGAGAGCCTGCGGGCGTCGAAGCTCGACGAGTAGAGCTCGGCGCGGAACGTCTCGACGAGGTCGGCCGCGTCGCCCGCGAAGACGTGCCCGACGACGCCGATCTCCGCGTCGTGGTGGAACGGCAGGTCGACGTGGTCGGGCGAGACGAGGTTGACCGACACGTGCCCGCAGGCCGGGCAGCGCACGGCGACGCCGACGAGGTCGCGCTTCCCGCCGGGCGCGAGCAGCGAGAACGCGGACGGGTAGACCGGCCGCGGCCGCTCCTCCGGGTAGCAGAAGAAGCTCCACGGCCACTCGCCTCCCTCGATCCGGCGCGCCGCGAGGTCGCCGAGCTCGGCGCCGACCGCCGCGAGCCGCGAGGTCATCAGGTTCAGGAACGGCGCCGCCTCCCCCGCGCCGAGCGGCGCCCAGTCGAGCTCGTCGTGGGTGACGAGCCCCGGGTGCTCGCCGCCGCAGCCGCAGGCGAACTCGACGCGGTAGACGGCCGGGTGCGCGCTGCCGGGGAGCCGCTCGAGCCGACGGAACGACGAGAGCCGCACCCGCGTCTCGCCGTGCAGCGGGCACGCGAACGTGTAGCGAGTCGTCAGCGCGTCGTACATCTCATCCTTGTAATCCGCGCGGCGGACGGAGGCGAAACCCGTTTCCCGGGTGCGGGCCGCGGCAAGGCCGTGCGGGTGAGGCGGCCGCTCGAGGAGAGCTACTGGACGACGCTGGCGCTCGTCGTCCTCGCGCTCGCGCCGAACATCGTCGTCACGACCGCGTACTTCCTGCTGCTGCCGCAGCAGCTGAAGGCGCTGCACACGACCGCGACCGCGCTCGAGATCGTCGAGGGGCTCTCGAACGCGGGCTACGCCTTCGGCGCGCTGCTCGGCGGCGACCTGATCCAGCGCTTCCGGCAGCGGACGCTCTTCGTCGGCTGCGAGGCGGCGTTCGTCGCCGGCTCGCTGCTCGCCGCCACGAGCGGCGGCCTCGTCGCCTACGGCAGCGGCCGCGCCCTGCAGGGGCTCGCGACCGGCCTCTTGCTCGTGATCGCGGTGCCGCCGCTCGTGCAGCGGTTCCCGGCCTCGCGGCTGCCGGTGACGACCGCGACGATCGACATCGCCTTCTTCGGCGCCGTCTGCGTCGGGCCGCCGATCGCCGGCGCGGTCGCCCATGCCGGCGCCTGGCGCTGGTTCACGGGCGGCCTCGGCGGGCTCGGCCTGATCGGGCTCGCGCTCGGCGTCCTCGCGCTCCCCGACCAGGAGCCGCCGAACCGCGGCATGCGCTTCGACGCGACCGCCGTCGGCCTCGCGCTGCTCGCGACCGTGCTGCCGTTCCTCGCCGTCTCGAAGCTGCGGAGTGCCGCCACGAGCTTCGTCTCACCGCTCTTCCTGGCGCTGCTCGTCGCCGGGATCGCCGCGCTCGTCGCGCTGCTCCTGACCCAGTACCACCGCGACGAGCCGCTGTCGCCGGTGCGTCCGCTCTCGTCGACGCTCCCCACGATCGGCACGCTCGCGGCGACGATCGGCGGCGGCGTCTTCCTGACGCTCGTCGCGCTCGCCGAGCAGTGGCTGACGCAGGTCGACCTGCGGACGCCGCTCGCGACCGGCCTGCAGTTCTGGCCGCAGGTGCTCGGCGTCGCGATCGGCGCGGCGCTCCTCGGCAGGCTCGTCCGCACCCGCTTCCTCCCCCACCTCACGCTCGCCGGGATGCTCTTCCTGATCGCCGGCGGCACGCTGCTGCTGACGATCCGCCGCGGCGCCTCCGACGTCTTCCTGCTCGGCCTCGCCGGCACGCTCGGCCTCGGCGCCGGCATGTCCGTCTCGCCCGGCCTCTGGATCGCCGGCATGTCGCTGCCGGCGAAGCTCGTCGGCCGCACCTTCGCGCTCGTCGAGCTGATCCGCTCCGTCGGCGACTACCTGATGGGGCCGGTGCTGCTGAAGACGGCCGCGGTCACCGGCAGGGAGAGCCCGCAGCACGGCCTGCGGACCGCGATCGCCGCGACGCTCGTCGTCGCGGTCGCCGGCACGGTGCTCGGCTGCGTGCTCTGGCTCGCCGGCGGCGCCCGCGCGCGCGCCCGACCTCGAAGGCTGGCTCGAAGGCGACGAGAGCGCGCTCGACTCGCCGCCGCCGTTCGCGCGGCTGCGGAAGCCTCAGTAGTGGATCAGCGAGTGGACGTCGTAGCCCTCGAGCTGCTCCGCGCCCGCGAGCGAGTCGAGCTGGATCACGAAGAGGACGCCGGCGACGACGCCGCCGAGCTGCTCGACGAGCCCGATCTTCGCGCGCGCCGTGCCGCCGGTCGCGAGCACGTCGTCGTGGATCAGCACGCGCTGCCCCGGCACGATCGCGTCCGCGTGCATCTCGAGCGCGTCGAGGCCGTACTCGAGCGCGTACTTGACGCTGACCGTCCGCCACGGCAGCTTGCCCGGCTTGCGTGCGGCCGCGAAGCCGCAGCCGAGCCTGCAGGCGAGCGCGCCGCCGGTGATGAACCCGCGCGCCTCGGCGCCGAGCACGATGTCCGGCTTGCGCGGCCCCGCCCAGGCGGCCAGCTCGTCGACGGTCAGCTTCAGCATCTCCGCGTCGGCGAGCAGCGGCATGATGTCGTAGAAGACGATCCCCGGCTTCGGGAAGTCGGGCACCTCCCGGATCTTCGCCTCGATCCGCTCGACCGCGGAGCTCACTGGGCGAGCCTCCGCAGGTCGCGCCAGAAGAGCAGCTGCGAGAGCTCCTGGCCGAGCTCGGCGAGCTTCTGCAGGTCCTGCATCCCGGCGGCGCGCCGCTCCGGGCTGCGCGAGCGGAGCGCCGGCGCGACGAGCTGCTCGAGCAGCGCCGTCTCCCGATCGACGGAGAGCCGGAAGGTGCGCAGGTGCCGGGGCGCGATCCCCAGCCGCTCGAGCTGTGCGCAGGCGGCGAGGACGTCGATGTCGCTCTCCGGATAGCGCTTGTCGCCGCCCGAGCCCTGCGGCGCCAGCAGCCCGTACTCCTCCAGCTCGCGCGCGAGCTCGCGCGCGACGCCGGCGCGCTCGCAGAGCTCGTCGAGCTCGAGCTCCTGCTCGCGGCCCTGCAGGCCGGCGGGCCGGCGCCGCTTCTGCCGCTCCTTCGCGCCCGGCGCCGACAGCTCGTCGCGGATCACGCGCAGCGGCAAGAACTCGTCGCGCTGCAGGCGCAGGATCGTGTGCAGCCGCTCGACGTCCTCGTCGCTGAACAGGCGGTAGCCGCCGCGGGTGCGCCGCGGCTGCAGCAGGCCCTGGTCCTCGAGGTAGCGGATCTTCGAGATCGAGATGTCCGGGAACTCGTCGTGCAGCCGCCGGCAGACCGCGCCGATCGTCAGGTAGCGCCCGCGCGCCCGGCTCTCCGTCGCCACCGTCACGGCTCCAGGAAGGTCAGGCGGTACTTGCCGATCTGCAGCTCGTCGCCGCTCGCGAGGCGCGCCGAGTCGATCCGCCGCCGGTTGAGGAACGTGCCGTTCAGGCTCCCCTGGTCCTCGATCGTGTAGCCGCCGTCGGAGCCGCGCACGAGCAGCGCGTGCTTGCGCGAGACGGTGACGTCGTCGAGGAAGACGTCGCACTCCGGCGAGCGGCCGATCATCGTCGTCTCGCCGGCCGGCTTGAAGACCTCGCCCGAGCGGCCGCCGCCGGAGCGGACGACGAGCGCGGGCCCCTCCGGGTGCACGGCCTCGAGGCCGGCGCCGGTGTCCTCCAGCTCGTCCCGCGAGAACGTCTGCGTCGCGTCCGAGGGCTGCTCGGAGACGAGCGCCGCCCCGCAGCGCGCGCAGAAGTTCGCGGACTCCGGGTTCTGGAAGCCGCACTCCGGACAGTAGACGTGGCTCATACGTCCGAGGGTGGCGGGGCCTTCGAGGCGAGGATCGCGGTCAGGCTGTCGACGTCGACCTGGTCGAGCACGCTCTTCCCCCCGGAGGTCTGCAGGCGCGCGACGAGCTCGGCGCGGAGGATGTCGATCTTCCCGTGCAGGATGCGGCGCCGGAACGAGACCTCCTGCTCTTCCTCGACGAGCTCGCGGATCAGCTCCCGCAGCTGCTCGTCGGACATCGTTGCGAGATCGGGCAGAGCTTCCACGGAGAACCTTTCGACTCGAAGGGCGACCTGACCTGCCTTCCAAGTAAAGCAGCGGGCCGCGAAAGGGTCAACCTCAACTGGAGCTTTCAGCTTCGGGCGACGGCCTCCTCGCGCCCCATCGCCTCCTCGATCAGCGCGTGCAGCTCGCCCTCGAGCGCCTCCGAGTCCTCGGCGGTCGCGCCCTCGGCGTAGACGTGGACGACGGGCTCGTCGGGGTCGGGCAGCACCTGCACCCAGCCGCGCTCGTCGAAGAGCTTGATCCCGTCGGTCAGGTCGAGCTCGCGGTCGGCGAGCCGCTCGTTGAGGATCCGCATCACCTGGCCCTTGAGCGCCCACGGGCACTGCACCTGCCGGTGCACGAGCGTCGCCTCGGGCAGGTCGGCGACGAGCTCCGAGAGCGGCCGATCGAGCGGCGCCAGCAGCTCGAGCAGGCCGCAGAGGCTCGCCATCGCGTCGTAGGCGGGCAGGAAGCGCGGCCAGACGTAGCCGCCGCCGACCGAGCCGCCGAAGATGACGCCGTCCTCCGCCGAGGCCTTCGTCAGCTCGGCGACCGAGCCGGGGGTGCGGACGATCTCGATCCCGCTGCCCTCGAGGATCCGGTCGGCCTGGCTCGTCACCGTCACCGGCAGCGCGACCCGGCCCTCGCGGCCGCTGCCCGCGAGCAGGCGCAGGTAGAGCAGCAGCGCCCGGTCGACGCCGATCTCCCGCCCCGCCTCGTCGACCAGGTGGAGCCGCTCCGCTGCGCGGTCGAAGACGGCGCCGAGATCGGCGCCGACGGCCTTGACCAGCCGCTTCGCCTGGCCGACGGTCTCCGAGAGGCGCATCGGCTCCGGGTGCGACTCGTCGCCGGCGATCGCGTGTGCCGTCACCGCCTCGACCCCGAGCGAGCCGAGCACGAGCGGCAGCACGTACGAGGCCGACGACTGCCCGTAGTCGACGACGATCCGGAAGCCGCGGTTGCGGATCGCGCCGCGGTCGAGCGCGGAGAGCATGTCGTGCGCGTAGCTCTCGCGCACGCGCGCCGGATACTCGATCGAGCCGACGCGGTCGATCGACGCGCGCCGCAGCTCGCGCCGCGTGAAGTGCTTCTCGACCTCCTTCTGCAGCGCCGGCGTCAGCTCGATCCCGGGCGACTCGAAGAACTGGATCCGCACCACCTCGGGGTCGCCCGGGCTGACGCCGACGTGGAAGCCCGCCTCGTAGCCCTCCGTCTTCAGCACGTGGCGGGCGACCGCGGCCGGCAGCGTGCGCAGGTCGGAGACCTCGATGCCGGTCGAGACGAGCCCCGACAGCATCGCGCGCTTGATCATCCGGCAGGCCGCCGGCGCCTCCCGGCTCGCGACCACGCGCGCGCCCGCCTTCAGCGCCGTGCCGAGCGACGCGGCGAGCCGGACCGCCACCTCCGGCGTCAGGTCGACGTTGATCAGGCCGGTGACGACGTCCCTGCCGAACAGGCGCGAGGACGCGCGCGACTCCCAGATCAGGCTCTCGTGGATCGCCGCGCCCGACTCGACCTCCTTGTACGGGTAGATGCGGACGCCGGGCATGACCACGCTCTGCTCGCCGAGGGTGACCTCGTCGCCGATCGCGACGCCCTCGTGGATGCGGACGTGCGAGCGGACGTCGCAGTTGCGGCCGAGGATCGCGCCCTCGACGACCGAGCTGCGGCCGATGTAGGTCGAGGCGTCGATCACCGAGCGCGTCGTCCGCGCGTGCTCGCGCAACGTCGTCGAGGCGCCGAGCACCGAGTACGGGCCGACCGTCGCGCCCGGCGCGATCCGCGTGTAGTTGCCGAGGAACGCCGGCCCCTCCACCTGGTCGAGATCGTCGACGTCGGCGCCCTCGCCGAGCCAGACGTTGCCGCGCAGCCGGATCCCGGGGATGTTCAGGCGCACGGTCTCGTCGAGCGCGTCGAAGTTCGCCTGCCGGTACTGGTCGAGGTTGCCGATGTCCTGCCAGTAGCCCTCGCAGACGTAGCCGTAGAGCGGCCGTCCCATCTCGAGCAGCAGCGGGAAGAGCTCCTTCGCGAAGTCGTACGGCCGGTCGGCGGGCACGTGCCGGAGCACCTCCGGCTCGATCACGTAGATGCCGGTGTTGATCGTGTCGGAGAAGACCTGTCCCCACGACGGCTTCTCCAGGAAGCGCTCGATCCGGCCCTCCTCGTCGGTGACGACGATCCCGAACTCGAGCGGGTTGTCGACCGACTTGAGGCCGACCGTGACCGAGGCGCCCTTCTCGGCGTGGAAGGCCATGATCTGCGAGAGGTCGATGTCGCAGAGCGCGTCGCCGGAGATGACGAGCGTCGTCGAGTCGAGCGCGGGCGCGGCGAGCCGCACCGAGCCCGCGGTGCCGAGCGGCGACTCCTCGACCGAGTACTCGATCGAGACGCCGAGGTTCTCGCCGGCGCCGAAGTAGCTGCGGATCGCCTGCGGCAGGAACGCGACGGTGACGACGATCTCGTCGAAGCCGTGGTCGCGCAGCAGCTCGACGATGTGCTCCATGCACGGCTTGCCGCAGATCGGCACCATCGGCTTCGGCTGGTTCGAGGTCAGCGGCCGCAGCCGCGTTCCCTCCCCGCCCGCCATCACGACGGCCCTCATCTAGCCACTTCCTCGCGCGCCTTCGCCGCGTACTGCGCGAACGAGACGACGGCGATGCCGACGCCGGCCCAGAAGATCCAGAGCGGCCAGTCTGCCCCCTTGTGCGTGACCATCAGGAATCCGAGGCTCGCATAGAGGAGCCATGTGGCCATCTTTCCCAGGAAGTTGACCCGAAACTCGTAGCCGCGGCCGAGCACGAGCGGCGTCGCGGCGAGCGCGACCAGATCGCGCGCCGGAATCGCGAGCCCGACCCAGGGCAGCCGGTCGGCGAGGAAGAGCAGGATCACCGCCGCGTCGATCATCAGCCGGTCGGCGAGCGGGTCGGCGAACTTGCCGAATGCGGACTCGACGCGCCAGCGGCGCGCGAGGAACCCGTCGACCTGGTCGGTGACGCCGGCGACGCCGAAGACGATCGCGGCCGGCCAGCTGCGGCCGTTGGTCGCGGCGAGGATCAGCGCGACGTAGACCGGGATCAGGCAGAGCCGCGCGATCGTCAACGCGTTCGGCAGCTGCGCGAGCGGTGTGGAGACGGCGCGCGAGGCCATCCTGGAAGGATATGCGGCCCGTGGCGGCTCATCTGCGGATTCCGGGCTTCGTCGACGCGCACGCGCACGCGTTCCAGCGCGCGCTGCGCGGGCGCGCGGGCGGGCGCGACTTCTGGGCCTGGCGGGACGGGATGCTCGCCGAGGCCGAGCGGCAGACGCCGGAGTCGGTGCGGCGCGAGTACGCGCAGACCTACGCCGAGATGCGGGCCGCCGGCTACACCGCCGTCGGCGAGTTCCACTACCTCGGGCTCCCGGAGGCGCACGCGGCCGCGGAGGCGGCGGCGGAGGCCGGGATCGAGCTCGTGCTGCTGCACGTCGCCTACGCGCGCGGCGGCCTCGCCCGCTTCCGGCAGGAGTCGGTCGCCGCGTACCTGCGCGAGGTCGAGTCGCTGCGCGCCGCCGGCCTGCGCGTCGGGCTCGCCCCCCACTCCGTCCGGGCCTGTCCCCGCGACTGGCTCGACGAGATCGGCCGCTACGCAGCTGCGGAGGAGCTCGTCCTGCACGTGCACGCCGACGAGCAGCCGCGCGAGATCGACGACTGCCTTGCCGAGCACGGCTGCCGGCCGATCGAGCTGCTCGCGCGGGCAGGCTGCCTGGGCCCGCGGACGACCGTCGTCCACGCGACGCACGCCGACGGCCGCGAGCTCGACCTGCTGCGCGACGCGGGCACGCGGATCTGCGCCTGCCCGACGACCGAGGCGAACCTCGGCGACGGCTTCCTGCCGGTCGCCCGCATCTGCCAGCGCGGGATCGGCATGTGCATCGGCTCCGACTCGTGCGTCCGCATCGACCCGCTCGAGGAGCTGCGCGAGCTCGAGGGGATCGCACGCCGTCAGACCGGCGAGCGCGGCGTCGTCCCGCTCGACACGCTGCTCGCGATCGGCGCCGACGAGGGGGCCGCCGCGCTCGGCCTCGAGCAGTGGCCGGACGCGGAGGTCGACCTCGCCCATCCGCAGCTCCGCGGCGTGCGCGAGCAGGACGTCCACGCCGCGCTCGTCTTCGGCTGCTCGGCCGACGTGCTCCGCGCCTGAGAGACGCGAGGGGCGGCTCGCGCCGCCCCTCCCGAGCTCCTTGCTGCCTGCGCCGGCTAGCGCCGGTCGCGGCCGCCGCGCCCGCCGCGACGGTCGCCGCGGGGCCGCTCCTCGCGCGGCTCGCGCGGCGGGGCGTCCTTCGCCCGCTCGACGAGCTGCTCCGGCGTGACGATGCCGCCGTCCTCGTGCTTGGCGACGAGCTTGAGGCCGATCCGGCCGCGCGCCTTGTCGACCTCCTGCACGAGCACGTCCAGCACGTCGCCGCGCGTGATCACGTCCTCGATGTGGCCGACGCGGCCCGGGCCCACGTTCGAGACGTGGAGCAGGCCGTCGGTGCCCTTCGTCAGCTCGACGAAGGCGCCGAAGTCGGTCGTCTTCACGACCTTGCCGGTGTACTCGTCGCCGACCTCGGGCTCCTTCGTCAGGCCGTTGATCGCCGAGATCGCAGCGTCGGCCTGCGTGCCGGAGGTGGCGTAGATCAGGATCGTGCCGTCCTCCTCGATGTCGATCTGGACCTCGTAGTCGGCCTCGAGCGAGCGGATCGTCTCGCCGCCCTTGCCGATCACCTTGCCGATGTAGTCGGGGTTGATCTTGATCGTCGAGATCCGCGGCGCGTTCTCGGAGAGCTCGGTCCGCGGCTCGCCGATCACCTCCAGCATCTGGTCGAGGATCGAGTTGCGCGCCCTTTTCGCCTGCTCGAGCGCGTTCCGCATGATCTCCTGCGTGACGCCGGTGATCTTGATGTCCATCTGCAGCGCGGTGATCCCGTCCCTCGTGCCGGCGACCTTGAAGTCCATGTCGCCCAGGTGGTCCTCCGCGCCCTGGATGTCGGTCAGGATCACGTAGTCGTCGCCTTCCTTGACGAGGCCCATCGCGATCCCGCCGACCGGCGCCTTGATCGGCACGCCGGCGTCCATCAGCGAGAGCGTCGAGCCGCAGACCGAGCCCATCGACGACGAGCCGTTCGACTCGAGCGTCTCGGAGACGATCCGGATCGTGTACGGGAACTCCTCGGTCGACGGGATCATCGGCTCGAGCGCCCGCTGGGCGAGCGCGCCGTGGCCGATGTCGCGCCGCTTCGGGCCGCGCATGAAGCCGGTCTCCCCGACCGAGAAGGGCGGGAAGTTGTAGTGGTGCATGTAGCGGCGATCCGTCTCGAGCGAGAGGTCGTCGATCCGCTGGCCCTCCTTGGCGGTGCCGAGCGTGATCGACGAGAGCACCTGCGTCTGGCCGCGCGTGAACAGGCCGGAGCCGTGTGCGCGCGGGTTGATGCCGACCTCGACGGCGATCTGCCGGATCTCCTCGGTGCCGCGGCCGTCGGGACGGCGCTTGTCGACGGCGATCTTGCGGCGGACGACCTGCTTGTAGAGCGAGTCGACGGCCTTCTTGACGAACTGCTTCGTCAGCGCGTCCTTGACCGGCTCGCCGCCCTCGGTCGGCTCGGAGGCGCTGACCGGGAACGGCAGCTTGACCTCCTCGACGATCCGGTCGACGAGCAGGCTGCGCTTGGCCGACTTGAGCTCCTTCGAGTCCTGCTCGGCGTCCGAGAGGGCGACGATCTCGCTCTCGAACTGCTCGCGGACGGCCGCCTCGACGGCGACGAGCCGCTGCTTCTCGAGCAGCAGCGCGAGGCTCTGCCGGTGCTGCAGCTGGCGGGTGATGTCGTCCTCGGTCGACTCCATCGACAGCGGCGCGAGCCGCTCGGAGACGATCTCCTCGACGATCGCGCCGGCCTTCACGAGCCCGTCGCGCTGGATGCGGTCCCAGATCGGGCCGCCGACCTCGCGCTCGAGCTCGGCCGTCAGGTCCATGTCCAGCCACT
>DASSSQ010000046.1:0-9860 GCA_035708405.1 Gaiellaceae bacterium | reverse complement strand
GCCCCGGCCCCGGCCGCGCCGAGCGCGGCGGCACCGACCCCGCCGCGCCTCAGCAGCTCGCGGCGGGTGAGCTTGCCCTGCCCTTCTGCCATCCGATCCTCCTTTCGAGGAACAGCCGACTAGCGGAACGCACCTCCGGTGAAGCCTGCGATGAAGCGGTTCAGGAACGCGTTGTAGAGCAGCGCCAGCGGGATCGCGGGGATCAGCGTCGCGATCGCGATCGACCCCCAGAGGACGAGGTCGCCGCGGATCAGCTCCGTCGGCACGCCGACCGAGAGCATCCGGTTCGACGAGCTGGAGATGAACGTCATCGCGTAGACGAACTCGTTGACGACGAGCGAGAAGGTGAAGATGACGACGGTCAGGATCCCCGGCAGCGAGATCGGGAAGACGACGCGCCAGAGCGCCTTCACGCGCGAGCAGCCGTCGATCAGCGCCGCCTCCTCGAGCTCCTGCGGGATCGTCTTGAAGAAGCCCATCAGGAGCCAGGTCGCGAACGGCACCGTGAACGACGGGTAGACGAGCACGAGCGACCAGAGCGAGTTGTGCAGGTGCAGGTCGGAGACGACGCGCGAGAGCGGCAGGAAGAGCAGCGTCGGCGGCACGAGGTAGGTGAGGAAGATGCCGACGCCCATCGACTGGCCCCACTTGCCGGAGAGCCGCGTCAGCGCGTAGCCGGCCGGCATCGCGAGCGCCAGCGTCACCACCACGACGAGCGCGCCGACGAAGGCGGTGTTGCCGAGCCACTTGACGTAGTCGGTGTGGTGGAAGAGGTCGGCGACGTTCGCCGTGGTCTGCGGCAGGCCGCCCGACCACCAGAACGGGAACTTCTGCAGGTTGTAGAGGTCGAGCGTCTTCTTGAAGGCGGTGATCACCATCCAGTAGAAGGGGAAGGCGAGCACGACCGCGAACGGCCCGACGACGAGCCAGGCGGGGCCGTTCCGCTTCAGGCCGGCGACCATCTAGGTGACCTCGGCCCGCTTGGCGAAGACGAGCATCCCGGTCGCGACGAGCCCGAGCACCGGCAGCAGGAACAGCGAGACGGCGGCGCCCTGGCCGAGCGAGCCGGACTCGATCCCCTGGTTGAACGACCAGGTCGTGATCATGTGCGACGAGTTGAACGGGCCGCCGTGGGTGAGGATGTAGGTGACGGTCATGTCGGTCGCCGTGAAGACGACCCCGAAGAGCAGCGCGATCGTCGCGATCGGCAGCTGCAGCGGCAGCGACACGTACCAGAACTTGCGCAGGCCGGTGGCGCCGTCGACGGCCGCCGCGTCGTGCACCTCGTTCGGGATCGAGGCGATGCCGGCGAGGAAGATCACGGTCGCGAACGGGATGATCCGCCAGGCGTGCACCATGATGATCGACGCCTTCGCGAGCGTCGGGTCGCCCAGCCAGATCGGCTTCTCGGTCGCGTTGCAGTTGGCGACGTGGAAGACGGTGCAGACGACGCCGACGGTGTGCGTGTGGATCAGCGTCCAGTCGAGGACGCTGTAGGTCGAGTCGAAGATCCAGAGCCAGGTGATCGCGCCGAGGGCGATCGGCGCCGCCCAGGGCAGCACGATCAGGAAGCGCAGCAGCCAGCGGCCGCGGAACGGCTTGATCAGCGCGTGGGCGAGGATCCCGGCCGCGCCGAGCACGATCACCTGCGAGATGATCGTGAAGAGCGTCGTGTTCAGCAGCGCCTGCCGGAAGATCGGGTTGTCCCACTCCTGGACGAAGTTGCGGAAGCCGACCCAGTGGCCCGAGAGCGAGCCGGCGCTCGCGTCGGTGAAGCTGAGGTAGATCGCGAGCACGAACGGGACGCCGACGAGCGCCACGATGAAGATCACGGCCGGGGCGATCAGCGCCGGCGCGAGGACGCGGCGTTGCTCGAAGAGATCGGCAATCCGCCTGCGTCTCCCCGACCTGGCGACTGCAACGGCTCCCAACCTGGCGGCATCGTAATCGGATGGGACGCCGATGTGAAGGGAGCTACGTTCCCTGTTATCGTCCGGGCGGTACGTGGCCGGGATCGCCCTCGACAGGCTGAGCAAGGTCTACCCCGACGGGACGCAGGCCGTCTCGGAGCTCTCGCTGGACGTCGCCGACGGCGAGTTCGTCGTCTTCGTCGGCCCCTCCGGCTGCGGCAAGACGACGGCGCTGCGGATGATCGCCGGGCTCGAGGAGATCTCGGGCGGCGAGGTCCGGCTCGGCAAGACCGTCGTCAACGGCCTGCCGCCGAAGGACCGCGACATCGCGATGGTCTTCCAGAACTACGCGCTCTACCCGCACATGTCCGCGTACGACAACATGGCCTTCGGGCTCAAGCTGCGCGGCGTCGACAAGAAGGAGATCCGCACCCGCGTCGAGAGCGCGGCGAAGGTGCTCGGCCTCCGCGAGGTGCTGAAGAAGCGGCCGCGGACGCTCTCCGGCGGCCAGCGCCAGCGGGTCGCGATGGGCCGCGCGATCGTCCGCCAGCCCGCCGCGTTCCTGATGGACGAGCCGCTCTCGAACCTCGACGCGAAGCTCCGCGTGCAGATGCGCGCCGAGATCGCGCGCCTGCAGCGGGACCTCGCGGTGACGACGATCTACGTCACGCACGACCAGAGCGAGGCGATGACGCTCGGCGACCGCGTCTGCGTCCTGAGCGGCGGCGTCCTGCAGCAGGTCGACGCGCCGCAGGTGCTCTACGAGCGGCCGGCGAACCTGTTCGTCGCCGAGTTCATCGGCTCGCCGGCGATGAACCTCGTCGAGGCGCGGCTCGAGCGCGACGACGACGGCCTGCTCGTCCGCTTCGGCGACGCGAGCCTGCGCGTTCCGGACGAGGTCGCGGCGGCGCGGCCGGCGCTTCGCGGCTACGAGGGCCGCTCGCTCGCGCTCGGCATCCGGCCCGAGGACGTCGAGGACGCGGCGATCGCGACCGACAGCCCGGCCGACCGCCGCTTCTCCGCCGTCGTCGACATCCGCGAGGACATGGGCTCGGAGATCTTCCTGCACTTCTCGGTGCCGGCGGCGCCGGTCAAGACCGTGGACGTCGAGGCGGCGCTCGAGCGCGAGTCGGTCGAGGCGCTCGAGGCCGAGGCCTCGCGGCGCGGCACGCCGTTCATCGTCCGCGCCGACCGCTTCAGCCGTGCCCGCGAGGGCGAGCGGGTCGAGTTCGCGGTCGACACGCGGCACCTGCACTTCTTCGACCTCGCGTCCGGGCTCGGCATCTACGCGCCGCCGCCGGCCGATGCTCCCGCCGCCGCCCCGCTCGAAGCGGTCGCGGACTGACCCTGCGGCAGGCCCGGACGGCGATCCGGCTCGGCGTCTGAGCCGCGTACTGTCTTTTTCGGACACTGGCGCGGCTGTGGACGATCCGTGACGATCTCGTCGCGAAGATGTCACAGATACGTTGCACCTTCCCGGCTATCGTTGTCTCATTCGACAACAGACCGGGAGGTCTCATGTTCACCGAGTTGACCGCCGAGCTCCTCGACCTCACGTCGAGCGAGAAGGGCTCCACCCGCGCCCGGTACGCGCTGTACCTGAGCGCCTGCTGCTGCTCGAGCTGCTGCACGTGCCTCGCCTTCTGCTGAGCCGAAGGCCTGCGAGGGCGCAGCCGGGGCCGGCGGGGCCTCCCCTGCCGCGCCGGCCCCTGTTGCGGCCGGGCTACCGGATCGTCCTCGACGGGCGTCGCCTACTGCTCGAGCACGGTCATCGAGTGGTCCTCTTCGAGGGCGCGGCGGCGACGACGCTGCTGCCGCGGCTGCTGCCGCTGCTCGACGGGGCGCGCACGGCCGACGCGCTCGCCGCGCTGCTCGGGGTGCCTGCGGCCGCGGTCGAGCACGCGCTCCGCGCGCTCGCGACGCGGCGGCTGCTCTGGGACGGCCCGCCGCAGCCGGGCCTCTCGCCGGCGCTCCGCGAGACCGTCGAGCAGCTCGCGGCGGACGCCGAGCTGCCGCCGTCGCTCGTCGGCGAGCGGCTTGCGGCCGCGTCGATCGCGGTCGTCGGCTCGTCCCGCGCGGCCCGCGTGGCGGCGGCGCTGATCGCCGAGGCGGGCGTCGCCGTCGTCAGGCCCGGCCGCTGGCGCGATGCGCGGGCGGAGCTCGTGCTCGCCGCGCCCGGCCGCGCCGAGGCGGGGGCGCTGAGGCGTCTCAACCGGCGCGCCCTGCGGCGCGGCACGACCTGGCTGCCGATGCTTCCCTACGACGGCCGGATCGCGATCGCGGGCCCGCTGGTCGTCCCCGGCGAGACCGCGTGCTTCACCTGCTACCGGCTGCGGCGGGCGGCCGCGTCCGGCTACGGGGAGGAACTGCTCGCGCTCGATCGGGCCGCCGTCGCGGCGGCCTCGTCGGCGACGATCGAGCGGCTCGCGGCGGAGCTCGCCGTCCTGCACGCGCTCCGCTGGCTCGGCACGCGCGACGCGCGCCTGCCGGGCATGCTCCAGAGCGTCGAGCTCGCGGACGGCGCCGTCGTCGAACGGCACGCCGTGCTGCGCGTCCCACGCTGCCCTGCGTGCTCCGGCCTCGGCGAGCTGGCCCCGCCGCTTCCCTGGTTCGACCTGCCGCTGGAGAAGGCATGAGCGCCGGCCTGCGCGCCGCCGTCTCGCCACTCGTCGGGCTCGTCCCGCGCGTCGAGAGCTGCCTCGCCGCGACGAGCGATCCGCCGCTCCCGACTTCCGTCTGCGCGCTCGCGCCCGACTCCGCGCTGCTCGGCGCCGGGCTGGAGCACGTCGAGATGACGTCGGGGGCCGAACGGAGCCCCGGCGCCGCCGCCGACGCGGCGCTCGGCGAGGCGATCGAGCGCTACTCGGCCACCTTCGTCCCGACGGAGCGCATCGTCGTGGCGTCGGCGGCCGAGCTCGGCGGCGCGGCGGTCGATCCGTCGCGCTTCGCGCTCTTCGCCGACAGCCAGTACCGGCGGCCCGGCTTCCCGTTCGTGCGCTTCGACGAGCACACGCGGGTGCCGTGGGTCCGCGGTCGCGCGCTCCGCGACGGCGGGCCCGCGTGGCTGCCTGCGGAGCTCGTCTTCCTCGGCGACCTCGCGCCCCCCGCCCGCATCGGCTACGCGACGAGCAGCGGCGCCGCATGCGCCGCCGGGCCCGCGGCGGCGATCGTCCGCGGCCTCTACGAGCTCGTCGAGCGCGACGCCTTCATGCTCGTCTGGCGGAACCGGCTGTCGCTGCCGCTCCTCGACTGGCGCGGCCGCCGCAAGCTGCGCGAGCTCGACGATCGCTACTTCGCGCCCACGGGTCTCGTCTACGCCGCGGTCGACCTCTCCGCGATCCACGACGTGCCCTCCGTGCTCGCGGTCGTCCGCGCGCGCCGTGGCCCGGGCGCCCTCGGCATCGGTGCCGGCACCGCGGCGAGCCCGGGCCGCGCCTGGTGGAAGGCGCTCTGCGAGGCCTTCGCGGCGCATGCCGCGGCCCGTCGCCTCGCCGTGCTCGAGCCCGCCGCGCTCGTGGCGGACGACGTTGCCAGCTTCCGCGACCACATCCGCTACCACGCATCCTGCGAGGGCGCGGAATCGGCGCGCTTCCTCGACGCGTCGAGCGAGCGCGTCGACATCCGCGAGCTGCGCGCGCTCGCCGGCGGCGTCACGGCCCAGATCGAAGCGCTGCTCGACCGCATCGAACGCGCGGGCTCGAGCGCGTACGCCGTCGACGTCACGGCGCCCGACGTGCGCCGGCTCGGCATCCACGTCGTCAAGACGCTCGCGCCTGAGCTGTGCGCACTCGACGTCTCCCACCGCGCGCGCTTCCTCGGCGGACAACGCATCCTCGACGCCGCCTGCGAGCTCGGGCTCCTGGCCCGCCCGCTCCGAGTGGACGAGCTCAACTCCGACCCGCATCCGTTTCCGTGAACGAGCCGACGATCCAGTTCGCCGACGTCGTCCGCCACGGCGCCGTGGCGCTCGACGACCCGGCGGAGACCTATCACGAAGCGTCGCGCCTGTATCCGAGCACCGTCGCGGCCGCGCTGCCGGGGCTCGCGCTGATCGAGTCCGATCGCGCCGCGTACGCGAGCACGACGCGTTCGTCCCGACGGCATCCGCACAGGGAGGGGATCGACCTGCCGCGGCCGCGTCCGCTCCGCGCCGGACTCGGGCGGGCGCTGTCGCGGCGGATCTCGCAGTCGCCGGCGCGGGGCACGCCGCTACCGCTCTCGGCCGTCTCGACGATCCTCCACGCGGCCTACGCCGCCCGGGCGACGCGTCGCGGGACGCGCCGCGCCGTGCCTTCGGCCGGGGCGCTCTACCCGCTCGAGCTGTACGCGGTCTGCATGCGCGTAGCGGCCGCTCCTCCGGGGCTGCTCCACTACGACCCGTTCGCGCACCGGCTCGAGCAGCTCGACCGCGAGGGCGCGCTTGCCGGCCTGACCGCGGGACTGACGGATGCGGCGGTGCTCGAGCACGCCGCGCTGGTTCTCGTCGTGACCGCGATGCCGTGGCGGGCGCGCTTCAAGTACGGCGATCGCGGCTATCGCTTCGCGCTGCTCGAAGCCGGTCATGTCGCGCAGAACGCGCTGCTCGCCTGCGCGGCGCTGAGGCTACCTGCGCTGCCGATCGGAGGCTTCTTCGACCGCCGGATCGACGCCGCCGTCGGCGCGAACGGCGTCGACGAGGTCTCCCTCTACGTCCTCGTCGTCGGCGGCCGGGAGCGCCGGTGACGCGCGGGACGCTGCTCTGGGCGCAGGTCGCCCTCGGCATGCCCTGCGCGATCCTGCTGCTCGCGCTCGTGCGGCCGCCGGTCGCCGGCGGATGGCCGGCCCCGCCGGCGCTGGCGACGGGAGTGCTCGCGGGGATCGCGCTCTTCGCCGCCCTCGAGCGGCGGGCGCCGGTGCTGCCCCGGCCGCCGGTCGACCGAGAGCGCGTCTGGCTCGCGGCCCAGGTCGTGCTCGCGCTCTGGGCGGGCGTCGAGGAGGTTGTCTGGCGCTGGGCGATCCTCGGCGAGCTCACGCGTCTGATCCCCGTCGCCGCGGCGCTCGCGGTGAGCGCGCTCGGCTTCGCGCTCTGTCACCGAGCGCCCGCAGCGGCGCACCTCCTGGCCGGGCTCGTCTTCGGCGGCGTCTTCGTCGGCACCGGCAGCCTCGCCGCGGCGTGGCTCGCGCACGTCGCCTACAACGGATCGGTCGCCGGCGCTCGCTCCCGAGGCCCGGCATGACGGCGACCCTCGTCGAGCTGCGCGACGTGACGAAGCGGTACGGCGCCGTGACGGCCCTCGACGGCTTGACGCTCGCGATCGAGCCGGGAACGACCGTCGCCCTGCTCGGCCCGAACGGAGCGGGCAAGTCGACGCTGATCGCGCTCGTCCTCGGTCTGCGCCGTCCCGACGGCGGCACCGTCCGGCTGCTCGGCGGCGACCCGCGCCGCCCCCGCTCGCGCACGGGCGTCGGCTTCGCGCCGCAAGAGCTCGGGTTCCCGCAGACGCTGCGCGTCCGGGAGGTTGCGGAGCTCGTCGCGCGGCACTTCGCCGCGGGCGACATCGACGAAGTGCTCGACGCGTTCGGCGTGCTCGAGCTCGGCCGCCGTCAGGTCGGCGGGCTCTCGGGCGGCCAGCAGCGCCGCCTCGCGGTCGCGCTTTCCTTTCTCGGCCGGGCGCGCCTCGTCGTGCTCGACGAGCCGACGGCCGGGCTCGACGCCGAGGGCCGACGGGCGGTCTGGCGGGCGATCGAGGCTGCGCGGGCGAGGGAGGCCGCCGTCCTGCTCGCGACGCACGACCTCGACGAGGCGGAGGCCGTGGCCTCGCGCGTCGTCGCGCTCAGCGGCGGTCGCATCGCGGCCGACGGCAGCGTCGCCGAGGTGAAGGCGCGGGCAGGGCGAGCCCGCGTCGCCTTCCGTGCACCGCCGGGACCGCTGCCGTGCTGGCTGGAGGTCGAGCCCGGGCTCGACGGGCGGCTCGTCGTCCAGACCGCGGATGCCGGTGCGCTCGTCGAGCGCCTCGTCGGTGCCGGAGTTCCGCTCGTCGATCTGGAAGTGCGCCCGCTCGCCCTCGAGGAGGCACTCGCCGCGCTGATCGAGAGCCGCGGATGAGCGCGGCCCGCTCGGCGGAGCTGCCCGGGGCGGTGACGGCGCCGGAGCGCCGGCGATCCGCTCCGCTCGTCGGCGCGCACGCGCGCGCGACGACCGTCGAGCTGCTCCGCCATCCCGGCTACGTGATCCCGACGCTGCTCTTCCCGGCGATGTTCTTCCTCTTCTTCGCCGCGCCGCATGCCGGCACGGCCGCGACGGTCGAGATGTGCGCGTTCGCCGCGTTCGCGGTGATCGGCGTCGGCTTCTTCCAGTTCGGCGTCGCGGCGGCGAGTGACCGTGCTTCGCCCTGGGAGACGTACCTGCGCACGTTGCCGGCGTCGGCGGCGACGCGGTTCGCCGCCCGCACGGTCTCGGCGGCGCTCTTCGCGACGGCCTCGGCGGCCGTCGTCCTCGCGGCCGCCGCAGCCTCGACGGGCGCGCGCCTTCCCCCGGCGGGCTATGCGGAGCTCGCGCTCGTCCTCGGCGCCTCGCTCGTCCCCTTCGCGCTGCTCGGGATCGCGCTCGGCTACTGGGCGACGCCGCGCAGCGCGCTGCCGATCGGCAATCTCCTCTACCTCGCGCTCTCGTACGGCGGCGGGCTCTGGATCGAGCCCGCGCGGCTCCCCGCCCCGGTACGCGCCGTCTCGGTGCTGCTGCCGACCCGTCGCGTCGCCGACCTGGCGGCGGGCGTCGCCCGGGGCTCGCCCTGGTCGGCGGGCCCGTGGCTCGTGCTCGCCGCGTTCGCCGTCGCCTTCGGCGTCGCGGCTCTCGCCGGCTACCGGCGCGACGAGGGGCGCCGCTTCCGCTGAGGGGATGTTCCGTCCGGTCGCACATGGGTAGACTCCCGAGCGGTGCTCTGGGAACTGCTGTTCATGATCTTGATCCTGAAGATCCCCGTCGTCTATCTCTGCGCGGTCGTCTGGTACGCCGTCAGGGCCGAGCCGGAGGCGGCGGGCGGCGAGAGCACCGCGTCCGACGGGCCGCAGCCGAGCCCGTGGCGTCCCTGGCAGCGGTGGCGGCAGCCCGCCGCGCCGCGCCCGCGTCGCGGCGGACCGCATGGCGCGCCGTCCCGCGCCTACGCTCGCGCGGGCCGCCCGGCCGGAATCACGGCCTCGAGCGAGAAGAGGGTCTCGTGAGCAGCACGCCCTCGTCGGCTCCCGCCCCGCAGGAGGGGCGGCCCGCGGTCGAGTCGGTCGCCGGCCTGCTGGCCGCGGCGGCGATCTTCGCCGGGATCACCGCGATCGCCTATCGCCCGGTGCGCCTCGCGCCGGCAGCGATCCTGCTCGCGCTCGTCTCCGCCGGGATGAGCCGGCGCTGGTCGACGCTCACCTCCGTCGCGCTCGCCGTCGCCGGCCTCGGCTGGATGCTCGGGATGGCGATCGCCGTCGTCACCGACCACCCGCTCTGGTAGCGGCCGCCTCCTCCCGGAGAGGAGGACGCGTGCTGGTACAAAACAGGGAGTGAGCGTGCACGACGTCGACGGCCTCAACGCGGGATTCGCGGAGCTGCTGCTCGAGGAGTACCTCGGGAACCCGGACGCGGTCCCGGCCGAGTGGCGCGCCCATTTCGAGGGCGCCGCGGATGACCTGCTGGCGTCGCATCCGGGCCTGCGCCGGCTGCTCGACGCCCTCGGAGAGCAGCGGGGGAACGGCCACGTCGCGACGCTGCCGGCCGCCGCGCCCGCGGCGCCTGCGCCGGCCGCGCCCGCACCGGCGGCCGCGCCCGTCGACGCCGAGCTGCTCGGCGGCGTCGCGGCCGCGATGGCGCTCGTCAAGGCCTTCCGCATGCACGGCCACCTCGCCGCACGGCTCGACCCGCTCGGCTCCGAGCCGGTCGGCGACCCTGCGCTCGAGCCGGAGCGGCTGCAGCCGCGCCTGACGCCCGAG
>DASSSQ010000045.1:0-20609 GCA_035708405.1 Gaiellaceae bacterium | reverse complement strand
CACGACCTCGGCGTCGTCGCCGAGATCGCGGACGACGTGCTCGTCATGTACGCGGCCGAGGTCGCCGAGCAGGGGCCTGTCGACGAGATCTTCAAGCGGCCGCAGCACCCGTACACGTGGGGCCTGCTCGGCTCGCTGCCGCGGCTCGACACCGACGTCGAGCGGCTCGTGCAGATCCAGGGTCAGCCGCCGTCGCTGCTGAACCCGCCGCGCGGCTGCCGCTTCCATCCGCGCTGCCCCTACGTGATGGACGTCTGCAAGGCGGAGGACCCGCCGCTCGCCCCGGTCCCGGGCGACAAGAACCACCACGTCGCGTGTCATCTCGACCAGGAGACGAAGGACCGCGAGGGCGCTAAGCTGCTCGCCGGCATGATGGGGAACGCGGCGTGAGCGTCCAACCGAAGGTTGGCTCATGAGCGATCCGAACGGGACGGAGCTCACCGGCGACGAGCTGCTCGTCGTCGACGACGTCAAGAAGCACTTCCCGGTCACGCAGGGGATCATCTTCCAGAAGGAGATCGCCTCGGTGAAGGCGGTCGACGGGGTCAGCTTCACGCTGCGCGAGGGGGAGACGCTCGGCGTCGTCGGCGAGTCCGGCTGCGGCAAGTCGACGATGGCGCGCTGCGTGATGCGGCTGCTCGATCCGACCGGCGGCCGGGTGATCTTCCGCGGCAAGGACATCACGAAGCTCTCGCGCGCCCAGATGCGGCCGTTCCGGCGCGAGATGATGATGATCTTCCAGGATCCGTACGCGAGCCTGAACCCGCGCAAGCGCGTCGGCTTCATCGTCTCGGAGGCGCTCGAGGTGCACAAGCTCGGGACGCCGGCGGAGATCAAGCGCCGCACGCAGGAGCTGCTCGAGGTCGTCGGCCTCAACCCGGAGCACTACAACCGCTTCCCGCACGAGTTCTCCGGCGGCCAGCGGCAGCGGATCGGCGTCGCGCGCGCGCTCGCCGTCAACCCGAAGCTGATCGTCTGCGACGAGCCGGTCTCGGCGCTCGACGTGTCGGTCCAGGCGCAGATCCTCAACCTGCTCAAGGACCTGCAGCGCGACTTCGGGCTCACCTACGTCTTCATCGCGCACGATCTGAACGTCGTCCGGCACATCTCCGACCGGGTGCTCGTCATGTACCTCGGCAAGGTCGTCGAGACGGCGACCCGCGACGAGCTGTACACGGCGCCGAAGCACCCGTACACCGGCGCGCTGCTCTCGGCGGTGCCCGTGCCCGACCCGGACGTCGGCCGCGGCCGGCAGCGGATCGTGCTCGAGGGCGACGTTCCGAGCCCACTCAACCCGCCGAGCGCGTGCCGCTTCCATCCGCGCTGCCCGCGCTTCGTCGAGGGGCACTGCGACGTCGAGGAGCCGCTGCTGCGGCCGCACGGGAGCCCGACTCACGTCGCCGCGTGCCACTACCCGCTCGAGCGCTGGCCGATGACGGTCGAGGAGATCCGCGCCGGCCGCGGCCAATCGATGGTCGAGGCGCAGATCGAAGAGTCGGCGGCCGCCGGCGACCGCGCTTGAGCCACGCCGGCATGCTCAGGGAGGCGCTCTCCCGTCTCGGCAAGCTGTTCCTGCTCGCCGCCGTCGGCAGCGGCGTCGTCGCGCTGCCGATCGGGCTCGCGCTCGGCGCCTCCGTCAGCCGCTCGCTCTCGCTCGGCTGGTATGCGACCGGGTCGTTCCTGATCCTCGGCGGCTTCCTCGTCGGCAACCGCGGCCCGGCGAGGCCGGCCGACCAGAGCGGCTGGATGCCGTTCTCGCTCCGCAGCCGGATGCTGCGCTGGGCGAGCCGGCAGGAGCAGGAGGAGTCGATCAACCTCTCCGCGGTGTTGATCGGACTCGGATTCGCCATCATCGCGCTGGGTATCGTGGCCGATACGAGATATCGGCTGATCTGATCTGCGCATCTGGCTCGACGTTTCCGTCCGGGCGCCTAACTCCGGCGCGGGGCCGTCGTCAGAAGTGGGTGGGAAGCGATGACGACTCCGAGCGGACACTGCGAACGCGCCCGACAGTGGGCGTCGCTCCACCTCGACGGCGAGCTGTCGGAGCTGGAGCACGCGCTCCTCGACGCGCACCTCGAGCGCTGCGCCTCGTGCCGCGCCTTCGCGGACGGCCTGCGCGGGCTCGCGACCGCGATGCGGGCGGTGCCGGCGGAGCTGCCGGCGCATCCGGTCCAGGTGCGACGGCTCCGCTCGAGCCGGTCGCTGCGGATCCTGCAGGCGAGCGCCGCGGTCGCCGTCGTCGCCACCGCCGGCCTCGGCGCGATGGTCGTCGACGTCTTCCACACCTCGACCGAGGCCTCGTCCGCGCCGCGGATCGAGCACGTCTCCGCGATCGGCGACGAGTCGCCGAGCACGGCGCGCGAGCTGCGCCGCGCCTACGCGCTCGCGGTGCGCCACGTCACCGCGCACGTCCTCTTCCCGTAGCCCGGCCCGCGTCACGTATCGTTCGCGACGTGTTCGCGTCGCCGTACACGTCCTACGTCTGAAGCGTCGAGCACGCCGACCGGGTGGCGGCGCAGACGAGGGACGGGCTCGCGCCGTTGCGGCGCGAGGCGGCGCTCGCCGGCATGCTCGCTCCTCTCCGCGTCCGCGTCTCTCGTCAGCAGCTAAAGTGGCCGCGCCGGGCCGACGAGGCCCGCCCGCGCTCGGCGCGGACCCACCCCGAGAGATCCCAGGAGAGCATGTGGCAACGCAGGCACCCACGCGCAACGTCGGCAAGCTGATCGAGATCAAGGGCGTCGTCATCGACGCCGTCTTCACCGAGAAGCTGCCGGAGATCAACACGGCGCTGGAGATCGAGCTCGAGGACGGCGGCGTCCTCGTCTCGGAGGTCCAGCAGCACCTCGGCGACGACCGCGTCCGCGCGGTCGCGATGGACTCGACCGACGGCCTGCCGCGCGGCGTCGACGTCGTCGACACCGGCGCGCCGATCAGCGTCCCCGTCGGCGACGTCACCCTCGGCCGCGTCTGGAACGTCGTCGGCGACCCGGTCGACAACAAGCCGGCCCCCGAGGACGCGGAGCGCTGGCCGATCCACCGCGATCCGCCCGCGTTCACGGACCTCTCGGCGAAGGTCGAGATCTTCGAGACCGGGATCAAGGTGATCGACCTGATCGCCCCCTACGTGCGCGGCGGCAAGGTCGGCCTCTTCGGCGGCGCGGGCGTCGGCAAGACGGTGCTGATCCAGGAGCTGATCCACAACATCGCGCGCGAGCACGGCGGCGTCTCCGTCTTCTCCGGGGTGGGCGAGCGGACACGCGAGGGCAACGACCTGCTGCTCGAGATGGAGGAGTCGGGCGTCCTCGACAAGGTCGCGCTCTGCTACGGCCAGATGAACGAGCCGCCGGGCGCGCGCCTGCGCGTCGGCCTCTCCGGCCTGACGATGGCGGAGTACTTCCGCGACCAGGGCCAGGACGTGCTGCTCTTCATCGACAACATCTTCCGCTTCGTCCAGGCGGGCTCGGAGGTCTCGGCGCTGCTCGGCCGGATGCCGAGCGCGGTCGGCTACCAGCCGACGCTGGCGACCGAGATGGGTCAGCTGCAGGAGCGGATCACCTCGACGAACAAGGGCTCGGTCACCTCGGTGCAGGCGATCTACGTCCCCGCCGACGACCTGACCGACCCGGCGCCGGCGAACACGTTCGCGCATCTCGACGCGACGACCGTCCTCTCGCGGGCGATCGTCGAGCAGGGCATCTACCCGGCCGTCGACCCGCTCGACTCGACCTCGCGCGCGCTCTCGCCGGGGATCGTCTCCGACGAGCACTACCAGACGGCGACCCGCGTCCAGGAGGTGCTGCAGCGCTACCGCGACCTGCAGGACATCATCGCGATCCTCGGCATCGAGGAGCTCTCGGACGAGGACAAGCTGACCGTCCAGCGGGCCCGGAAGATCCAGCGCTTCCTCTCGCAGCCGAACTTCGTCGCCGAGCAGTTCACCGGCACGCCGGGCCAGTACGTCCGGCTCGAGGACACGATCCGCGGCTTCCAGGAGATCCTCGACGGCAAGCACGACGACCTGCCGGAGCAGGCGTTCTACATGGTCGGCCCGATCGAGATGGCCGTCGAGAAGGCCCGGGGCCTGGCGGACTAGCGATGGCGGCGCGGAAGACGCTCAACGTCTCGCTGGTGACGCCCGAGGGCGACGCCTACGAGGGCGAGGCGGAGATGGTGATCGTGCCCGGCGCCGCGGGCGAGATCGGCGTACTCGCGCGGCACGCGCCGCTCGTCGCGCTGCTGAAGGCGGGCTCGGTGCGGATCTACGAGACGGTCGAGCCGGAGGAGATGCGCGAGTTCGCGGTCGGGCCGGGCTTCTTCAAGGTCGAGCGCGACCGCGCGATCGCGCTCGTCGACGACGCCGTGCTCGCCGGCGAGATCGACCCCGAGCGGGCCCGGCGCCAGCTCGACGAGGCGCGCGCCGAGCTGGAGGCGATCGACCGCGGGGATTCGTCGGCCGATCGCTGGCAGGTCGAGCAGCGCATCCGGCACGCGGAGAACCGGCTCACCGTCGTCGGCCGCTGATACGCATCGTCCCTTCCGGACGATATGCTTCGTTCGGAAGGAGACGTATGATGCCGCACGTGCGCAGGACGTCGATGAACCTCGACCTCGAGCTCGTCGAGCAGGCGAAGGGCGAGCTCGGAACGAACGGCACGACCGAGACGGTGCATGCCGCGCTGCGCGAGGTCGTGCGGCGGGCGCGGATCGAGCGACTGCTCGAGACGACGAAGGCGATCTTCTCCGAGCCGCCGCCCGACGGATTCGACGACTGGAACGAGTGGATCGAAGAGACGGCCTGGGGCGAGTGACGCACGTCGAGCTCGCCGACACGAGCGCCTGGACGTGGCAGCGACGCGATCCGTCCCTTGCGGACGAGTTCACAGAGCGGCTTCGGTGGGGTGGCATTGCGACGTGCCGCGCGGTGGTGCTGGAGCTGCTGTGGGAAGCACGCGACCTCGCCGAGATCCAACAGCTGCGGGAGGGGCTCGAGTCGTTGCGAGACTTCCCGATTCGCCGACGCGAATGGGATCGCGCCGCCGACGTGATGCACGCACTTCTCGAGCGCGGCCCGCTTCACCACCGCTCCGTCAAGCTCCCCGACCTGCTGATCGCCGCGGCGGCCGAGTCCGCCGAGGTACCGGTCCTCCACTACGACCGCCACTTCGAGCGGATCGCCGAGGTGACGGGGCAGCCGATGCGCGCGCTCGCGCCGCTCGGCTCGCTGTAGCGCGTGCTCGCGCTCGAGACGGAGCGGCTCCTGCTGCGGCCGTTCGCGGCGGAGGACGCGGACGCGCTCGCCGAGCTGGTCGGCGATGCGGAGGCGATGCGCTTCATCGGCGGGACGGGCGACAGGGCGACGGCGGCCGCGTGGATCGAGCGGGCGCGGACCGAGTACGAGAGCGGGCTCGGGAAGCTCGCCGTCGAGCGGCGGTCGGACGGCCGCTTCCTCGGCCGCGCCGGCTTCTGGGCCTGGGACACGCGTGTCTGGGCGCCGGTCGAGCTCCCGGCGCCGCTCGGGGACGGGTGCGAGCTGGAGCTCGGCTGGGCGCTCGTCCGCTCCGCGTGGGGCCACGGCTACGCGACCGAGGCGGCGGCCGCGCTCCGCGACCACGCGTTCGCGACGCGGCCGCGGCTGATCTCGATCGTCCACCCCGACAACGCGCGCTCGATCGCCGTCGCCGAGCGGCTCGGCGCGGAGCCGGAGCGGCGGATCGAGACGTTGCGCTGGGGGCCCGCGATCGTCTACGCGCACCGTCCGGCTGGCGCGGCGCGGATCGCTTCGGGCATTGTGGGGAGCGGATGAGCGCACGCGAGCACCTCGAGTCGATCCTGCGGGAGCGGATCGCCGTCCTCGACGGCGCCTGGGGGGTGCTGCTGCAGAACCGCGGGCTCTCGGAGCAGGACTTCCGCGGCGAGCGCTTCGCCGACCACCCGCGCGACCTCAAGGGCGACCCCGACCTGCTCAACCTCACCCGTCCCGAGATCGTCGCCGAGGTGCACCGCGCCTACCTCGAGGCCGGCGCCGACATCACGACCACGAACACCTTCACCGCGACGACGATCGGCCAGGCCGACTACGGGCTCGAGGACGTCGCGTACGAGATGAACGTCGCCGGCGCCCGGATCGCGCGCTCGGTCGCCGACGAGCTCGGCGGCCGCTTCGTCGCCGGCTCGGTCGGGCCGCTCAACGTCGCGCTCTCGCTCTCGCCGCGCGTCGACGACCCCGCCTACCGCGCCGCGACCTTCGACGAGGTCCACGCGAGCTACGCCGAGGCGATCCGCGGCCTCGTCGAGGGCGGCGTCGACCTGCTCCTGATCGAGACGATCTTCGACACGCTGAACGCGAAGGCGGCGATCGCCGCCGCGAAGGACGTCGCGCCCGAGCTGCCGCTCTGGATCTCGTTCACCGCCGTCGACCTCTCCGGCCGCAACCTCTCTGGCCAGACCTCGGAGGCGTTCTGGCTCTCGGTCGAGCACGCGGAGCCGCTGATCGTCGGCGTCAACTGCTCGCTCGGCGCCGCGCAGATGCGGCCCTTCCTCGCCGACCTCGCGCAGGTCGCCTCGACCTGGGTCTCCTGCCATCCGAACGCGGGCCTGCCGAACGCGCTCGGCGGCTACGACGAGCAGGCCCACGACACGTCGAGCCTGCTCGGCGAGTTCGCGCGCGACGGGCTCGTCAACGTCGTCGGCGGCTGCTGCGGCACGACGCCGGAGCACACCTCCGCGATCGCCGCCGCCGTGCGGGGACAGGCCCCGAGACAGGTCCCGGCCAGACGGCGGCTCCCGCGCTTCTCCGGCCTCGAGCCGCTCGTCGTCTCCGGGGACACCGGCTTCGTGATCGTCGGCGAGCGGACGAACGTCACCGGCTCGGCGCGCTTCCGCCGCCTCGTCGAGGCCGGCGACTTCCAGGGCGCGGTCGAGGTCGCGCTCGACCAGGTGCGCGGCGGCGCCAACGTCCTCGACGTGAACATGGACGCCGACCTGCTCGACTCGGAGCAGGCGATGACGACCTTCCTCAACCTGCTCGCGACCGAGCCGGAGGTCGCGCGGATCCCGATCATGATCGACAGCTCGCGCTTCCCCGTGCTCGAGGCGGGTCTCCGCTGCGTGCAGGGCAAGGCGATCGTCAACTCGATCAGCCTGAAGGAGGGCGAGGCGCCGTTCCTCGAGCAGGCGCGCCGGATCCGCCGCTACGGCGCCGCCGCGGTCGTGATGGCCTTCGACGAGGAGGGACAGGCCACGTCGGTGGAGCGCCGCGTCGAGATCTGCGGCCGCGCCTACGACCTGCTGCTCGCCGACGGCTGGCGGCCCGAGGACGTGATCCTCGACCAGAACGTGCTCGCCGTCGCGACCGGGATCTCCGAGCACGACGAGTACGCGAAGAACTTCCTCGAGGCGCTGCCGCTCCTGAAGGAGCGCTGCCCGGGCTCGCTCACCTCGGGCGGGATCTCGAACCTGTCCTTCTCCTTCCGCGGCAACGAGGTCGTGCGCGAGGCGATGCACGCCGCCTTCCTCTACCACGCGATCCGCGCCGGGCTCGACATGGGGATCGTCAACGCGGGCCAGCTCGCGGTCTACGAGGACGTCGAGCCGGAGCTGCTCGAGCGCGTCGAGGACGTGATCTTCGCGCGGCGGCCCGATGCGACGGAGCGCCTCGTCGAGATCGCCGAGCGCGCGCGCGGCGAGGGAACGAGGCGCGAGCAGGATCTCTCCTGGCGCGAGGCGCCGGTCGAGAAGCGGCTCGAGCACGCGCTCGTCCACGGCATCGTCGACTTCATCGAGGCCGACGCCGAGGAGGCGCGGCGGAAGCTGCCGCGGCCGCTCGACGTGATCGAGGGGCCGCTGATGGCCGGGATGCAGGTCGTCGGCGACCTCTTCGGCGCCGGGAAGATGTTCCTGCCGCAGGTCGTCAAGTCGGCGCGCGCGATGAAGCGCGCGGTCGCCTACCTCGAGCCGTTCATGGAGGACGAGCAGGGCGCCGGCCGCGCGCAGGGGAAGATCGTGCTCGCGACGGTCAAGGGCGACGTCCACGACATCGGGAAGAACATCGTCGGCGTCGTGCTCGGCTGCAACAACTACGAGGTGGTCGACCTCGGCGTGATGGTGCCGGCCGACCGGATCCTCGACACGGCGCTCGCCGAGGGTGCCGTCGCCGTCGGGCTCTCCGGGCTGATCACGCCGTCGCTCGACGAGATGGTGCACGTCGCCCAGGAGATGGAGCGGCGCGGTTTCGACCTGCCTCTGCTCGTCGGCGGCGCGACGACCTCGAAGCAGCACACGGCCGTGCGGATCGCGCCGGCGTACTCCCGGGAGACGGTGCACGTCCTCGACGCGTCCCGGGTCGTCGGCGTCGTCTCCGACCTGCTCGACGACGAGCGCCGCGTGCGGCTCGACGAGAAGAACCGCGCGCTGCAGGAGCGCCTGCGGCGCGAGCACGCCGAGCGGCAGCGCAAGCCGCTCGTCCCGCTGGCGGGTGCGCGCGCGAACGCCGACCGCGTCCCGTTCGCCGAGCTCGCCGAGCCGCCGTTCGCGGGCCGCCGGATCGTCGAGCCCGACCTCGTGACAATTTGTCACTATCTCGACTGGCAGTTCTTCTTCCACGTCTGGGACCTGAAGGGCCGCTTCCCCGCGATCCTGGACCGGCCCGAGGCGCGCGAGCTGTACGACGACGGCCGGCGGCTGCTCGACGAGATCGTTCGTGACAACGTGTTACGAGCGAAGGGCGTGTACGGCTTCTGGCCGGCCCACCGCGAGGGCGACGACGTCGTCGTCGACGGGACGCGCTTCTGCTTCCTCCGCCAGCAGGCCGAGCGCGCCGACTCGCGGCCGAACCGCTGCCTCGCCGACTACGTCGCGGAGGCGGGCGACCACGTCGGGGCCTTCGCGGTCGCCGTCCACGGCGCCGACGAGGCCGCCGCCCGCTACGCCGCCAGGCAGGACGACTACCGCTCGATCATGGTCAAGGCGCTCGCCGACCGGCTCGCCGAGGCGACCGCCGAGTGGCTGCACGGCGAGGCGCGGCGCGCCTGGTACGCGCCGGACGAGCAGCTCTCGAACGACGAGCTCGTGGCCGAGAAGTACTCGGGGATCCGGCCGGCGTTCGGCTATCCCGCCTGCCCCGACCACTCCGAGAAGCGGAAGCTCTTCGACCTGCTCGGCGCGGAGGAGGCCGGCCTCGAGCTGACCGAGAGCTTCGCGATGCTGCCGGGCGCCGCCGTCAGCGGCATCTACCTCGCACACCCGCGCGCGCGCTACTTCTCGGTCGGCCGGATCGGCCGCGACCAGCTCGAGGACTACGCTGCACGCAAGCAGATGCCGATCGAGGAGGCCGAGCGGTGGCTCAGACCCGTGCTCTCGTCGTAGCCGCCCTGCTCGCGGCAGTGCTCGCCGCCGCCGCGTCGGCCGCGCCCGGCGACCCGAAGCTGCGCCACACGCCGGCGGGGGAGGTCGCCGCCGCGAAGGTTCTCGTCCGCCGGGCCGACCTCGGCAAGGGCTGGAAGGCGACGCCGGCACCGCCGGCGAGCACCGGCTCGTCCGTCTGCAAGGGCCTGCGGCCGAACCTCTCCGACCTCGTCGAGCGGGGACGCGCGATCGCGCCGACCTTCACGCTCGGACAGCTCGCGACCGTGACGCAGTCGGTGCGCGTCTTCGCGACGCGGGCACAGGCGGCGACCGCCTGGCAGCGCACGGACTCGCTCGACCTCGTCCTCTGCCTCGAGCGGCAGCTCCGCTCGGCCACCTTCGCGAAGGCGACCGTCAAGCCCGTGGGCCGTTTCCGGCTCGACCTCGGCAGGCCGACCGCGCACACGGACGGGTTGCGCGTCGTCGCGGCCGTCTCGCCGACGGACGAGGCGCCGTTCCGCGTCTACGCCGACGTCCTCGTCCTCGGCCGCGGCACGACCCTGACCACGGTCACCTTCCTCGGGTTCGTGCAGCCGGTGAACGACGCGCTCGAGCGCCGGATCGCCCGCACGCTCGCGCAGCGCCTCGGTGCGAAGTCGAGCCTCGTCGGATAGCTCCGGTATCCTGGGTCTCCTGCGGCGGCCTCGAGGCGCCGACGCGTTCCCTGGATGAAGACGACGCTCAAGAGAGGGTATGGTCGAGGCGCCCCCGTCGACGGGAACGGCAATGGCCACGGCACCCTCCCGCCGCTCGCGACGATCACGCGCTACCGGCAGCCGGAGCAGCCGCGGCGCAGCGGCCTCGCGCTCCTCGGCCGGATCATGCTCGGCACGCTGCTGCTCGCGCTGATGCTCGGCGCCGGCATCGGCGGCGGCGCCTACCTCTACTTCCACCAGTCCGTCGCCGCCGTCGTCGCGCACACGCCGGACGTGAAGAAGGCGTCGAAGCAGCTCGACATCCCGCTCGCCGACCATGCCGCGATCGCGCTCGTCGTCGGCTACGACCACCGCATGGGCAAGGAGTCCGCCGGGCCGTCCCGCTCCGACACGCTGATGCTGCTGCGCGCCGACCCGCAGACGAAGACGATCTCGCTGCTCTCCTTTCCGCGCGACCTGCTCGTCGAGCAGTACTGCCCCGACAAGACGACCGGCGAGCCGGCGCCGCAGGGCCACGGCAAGATCAACGGCGCCTATGCGCTCTGCGGCCCCTCCGGCGCGCTCGACACGGTGAAGGAGCTGACCGGCCTGCCGATCAACTACCTGATCACCGTCGACTTCCACGGCTTCAAGGAGATCGTCGACCGCGTCCACGGCGTCTGGATGGACATCGACCGGCGCTACTACAACAGGAACGTCGGCACCGCGGCGACGAACTACGCGAACATCAACCTCGAGCCCGGCTACCAGCGGCTCGACGGCGGCGACGCGCTCGCGTTCGTCCGCTACCGGCACACCGACTCCGACTTCTACCGGCTCGCGCGCCAGCAGGAGTTCGTGAAGGCGCTCAAGCAGCAGATCTCGACCTCGCTCGGCATCACCGACCTGCCGAAGCTCGTCACGGCGATCACCGACAACGTCGAGGTGGGGGAGGGCGGCGGCCACGCGCTCAAGGGCTCGACGGTGCTCTCCTACGCGCTCTTCGCCTACGAGCTGCCGAACGGCCACTTCTTCCAGACGCGCATCGACAACACGGGCCAGGACGCGTTCTACGACGTGACCGCGACGCCGGAGGCGATCCAGCAGGCGGTGACCGAGTTCCAGACGCCGGACGTGACCGCGCCCGCCCAGGCGACCGCCGTCGCGCTCGGCCGCAAGCTGAAGACGAAGACGCCGCCGCCGAAGCAGGTGCCGCTCTACGTCCTGAACGGGAACGGCGTCGCCGGCTCGGCGGCGAACGCGGCCTACGAGCTCTCGCAGCGCGGCTACCCGATCATGAGCTCGAACGCCGAGGCGAACGCGCCGACGCAGAACTACTTCAAGACGGAGGTCTACTTCCGCCGCCACGACGCGAAGGCGAAAGCCGCCGCGACGCCGCTCGCGAACCTGTTCGCGCCCGCCGAGATCGCGCCGCTGCCGCCCGCGATCGCCGCGCTGACGCCGCCGGGGACGCTCGTCACCGTCGTCGTCGGCACGACCTTCCACGGCGAGATCGCGCCCGCCCCGGTGCAGACGGCGCCGAAGCGCGAGCCGGCGGCCGTCCGCTTCGACAAGGACCTCGCCTACGAGTCCGTCCGCGACCGCGCGCCGGGCCTCGGCTTCACCGCGATGGTGCCGACGATCGTCGAGCAGAGCTCGCACCTGAGCACGCTCGACGGGGCGCGCAAGTACTACATCGAGGGCCACAACAAGGCGCTGCGGCTGACCTTCGAGACCGGCTCGTCGGAGTACTGGGGAATCGAGGAGACCGCGTGGAGCGGCGCGCCCGTGCTCGCGAAGCCGAGCCAGACGCACGTCTTCAAGGGCCGGACGTACGACTTCTACTACGTCGGCTCGAAGCTGCACATGATCGTGCTCCGCGGAACCGGCGGCGCGACCTACTGGGTCGTCAACTCGCTGCTCGACTCGCTCTCGAACGAGACGATGATCGCGATCGCGAAGGGCCTGCAGCCGCTCTCGAGATAGCGGCCCGTTCCGAACACGTCCTTCACGATCCCCGGGTAAGGTGACGCCTCGATGAGCAGGATCGCGGTCTTCGGCGCCGGATACGTCGGTCTCGTCACCGGCGCGTGCTTCGCCGACCTCGGCCACGAGGTGATCCTCCGCGACGTGCTCGCCGAGCGGATCGACCAGCTCCAGCGGGGCGAGTCGCCGATCTACGAGCCGGGCCTCGACGAGCTGCTCGCCCGCAACCGCGAGCGGCTCTCGTTCACGACCGACGTGCGCGAGGCGGTCAAGGGCGCAGAGTTCGTCTACGTCGCCGTCGGCACGCCTCCTACCTACTCGGGCGATGCGGACCTCTCGGCCGTCTGGACGGTCGTCGACGAGCTGCCCGACGACACGGCGGCGACGGTCGTGATGAAGAGCACCGTCCCGGTCGGCACGGGCGAGAAGGTGCGCACGGCGCTCGACGCGCGCGGCCTCGAGCGGGTCGGGTACGCGTCGAACCCGGAGTTCACCGCCGAGGGCACCGCCGTCCGCGACTTCATGGAGCCGGACCGGATCGTCGTCGGCGCCTTCGACCCGGCCGACGCGGAGGCGGTCGCGGCGCTGCACGCCGGCATCGAGGCGCCGGTCGTCGTCACCGACGTCGCCTCCGCCGAGATGGTCAAGCTCGCCGCGAACGCCTTCCTGATGACCCGGATCAGCTTCATCAACGAGATCGCGAACGTCTGCGAGGCGGTCGGCGCCGACGTGGTCGAGGTCGCGCGCGGCGTCGGCCTCGACCGCCGGCTCGGCCCGCACTTCCTGCGCGCCGGCATCGGCTACGGCGGCTCGTGCTTCCCGAAGGACTCGCTCGCGCTCAAGCAGCTCGCGTCCAACTCGGGCTATCACTTCCAGCTGCTCTCCGCCGTGATCGAGGTCAACGAGCTGCAGAAGCGGCGCGTGATCGGCAAGCTCGTCAAGCATCTCGGCAAGCTGCGCGGCAGGCGGATCGCGCTGCTCGGCCTCGCGTTCAAGCCGGGAACCGACGACATGCGCGAGGCGCCGAGCCTCGTCCTCGCCGGCCGGCTGATCGCCGAGGGCGCGGACGTGCGCGGCTGGGACCCGATCGCCGAGCCCGGCGACCTGCTGCCCGGCGTCGTGCTCTGCGACACGGTCGAGGAGGCGGTCGCCGGCGCCGACGCGGCCGTCGTCGTCACCGAGTGGCCGCAGCTGCGCGAGCTGGCGCGACCGGAGATCCGCGACGCGATGCGGCGCCCGCTGATCGTCGACGGCCGCAACCTGCTCGACCCGCGCGAGGTGCGCGCGCTCGGCTTCGCCTACGAGGGGATCGGCCGCCCGGCCAGCCCGTTCGAGCTGCCCGTGATGCCCGAGCGCGAGACGCAGCTCGGGGCGTGAGCCTGCCGGCGGTCATCCTCGTCGGCGGCCAGGGAACCCGTCTCCGGCCGCTGACCGATCGGACGCGCAAGGACATGCTGCCGCTCGTCGACCGGCCGCTGCTCGCCTACACCTTCGAGCATCTGCAGCGGCACGGCGTCGAGCGCGCGGTGCTCTCGTGCGGCTACCTGCCGACCCAGCTCGAGGACTTCTTCGGCGACGAGTGGTCGGGCTTCCGGCTCGAGTACCGGGTCGAGGCGGAGCCGCTCGGCACCGGCGGCGCCGTCCGCTTCGCTGCCGAGGGCATCGGCGAGAGCTTCTACGCCGTCAACGGCGACTCGCTGCGCGAGGCCGACCTCGGCGCGCTCGCCGACTTCCACCACGAGCGCGGGGCGAAGGCGACGATCCTGCTGACGCCGGTCGCCGACCCGACCCGCTACGGCCTCGTCCGTCTGGCCGGCGACGGCAAGGTGAAGCGCTTCCTCGAGAAGCCGCGGCCGGAGGAGATCGACACGAACCTGATCAACGCGGGCGTCTACGTGCTCGAGCCCGAGGTGCTCGACCTGATCCCGCCCGACCGGCCGGTCTCGATCGAGCGCGAGGTCTTCCCGCAGCTGGTCGAGCAGGGCGCCTGCTACGGCCTCGCGCTCGACGGCTACTGGCTCGACGTCGGCACGCCGGAGAGCTACCTGCAGGCGCATCGCGACGTGCTCGAGCGGAACTTCGAGACCGAGGTCGGCGACCTGCTCGGCCGCGATTACACGTATGCGGACGCGGACGCGGCCGTCGAGGCAGAGGCACGGCTCGTGCCGCCGGTCTACGTCGGCGGCAGCGTCGCGGCCGGCGCGCGGATCGGCTCGGTCGCGACGATCGGACGCGGCGCGACGGTGGCCGCCGGCGCGCTCGTCGAGAACGCGGTGATCGGCCCCGGCGCGCGGATCGGCCGGGGCGCCGTCGTCGTCGACTCGATCGTCGGCGCGGACGCGGTCGTCGGCGAGGAGTGCGCCGTCCGCGGCATGTCGATCGTCGGCCCTGGCGCCCGCATCGGCGCGCGGAATACACTCGACGGCGGCATCCGCGTCGCCGCCGACGCGGTCATCCCGGACGGAGCGCTGACGTTCGCATGACGGATCGAGTCGGATCGCCGAACATCGAGTCGCTGGACGCGTGGAGCTTCGAGCCGCGCCGCGTCGACAAGCCGTGGGGCCACGAGCTGATCTGGGCGCTGACGGACGACTACTGCGGCAAGCTGCTGCACGTGAAGGCGGGGCACTCGCTCAGCCTCCAGTTCCACCGCGTCAAGGACGAGGCGTGGCTGATCCAGTCCGGCCGCGTCAGGCTCGAGCTCGGCCAGGAGGGCGACGCCGTGCTGCAGGAGGAGGTCGTCGGCGCCGGCGCCTGCTTCCACTACGCGCCCGGCACCGTCCACCGCGTGACCGCGCTCGAGGACGCCGACATCCTCGAGGTCTCGACGCCGCACCTCGACGACGTCGTCCGCCTCGAGGACGCCTACGGCCGCGAGGGGACGTCCGCGCCCTAGACCTGGGCCAGTGCGCATCTCCCACGGCCGCCGCGCCTTTACCTGATCTTGCTACCGTAAAGGCGCGATGAGCGTGATCTCCCGAAAGAACCAGGTGACGCTACCGGTCGACGAGCTCCGGGAAGCCGGACTGCGGCCGGGAGACGACGTACGCGTCGTCGCGGTCGGACCGGGGCGGTTGGAGATCGTCCGTAGTCGCGATCTCGCCGAGGAGCTCGCGGGCGACGTCGGGCCCGACGTCTATCCACCCGGATACCTCGATGAGTTGCGGAACGAGTGGTCGTAGCGGTCTTCGACACCGACGTCCTGATCGCGTACCGAGATCGCCGCGACGCGCAGCACGCCGAGGCGATCGAGCGCATGCGCCGTGCGCTCCTTCCCGGGGTCACGCGGAGGATCTGTGCCGTGAGTCTCGGCGAGCTCCTCGTCGGGCCGTTGCGCGCGCAGGGCCCTGCGGGCGCCGACCAGACGGTTGCGCTCCTCGGAAGCCTCCGCTTCGACGTCGTCGCGGTGGATGCGGGTCTGGCCCGCGGCGCGGGCGAGGTGCGCGCGCAGACGAACTTGAAGCTGCCCGACGCCTATGTGCTGGCGACCGCGCTCGCCGCCCGCTCGCGCACCGACGAAGTACGCGTGGAGACTTTCGACGCTGCGCTCGATCGCGCGAGTGCGGCGCTCCTCGCCGAACATTAACACTATCGTGCTAAGGTTGCGCGCATGGACGGACTCAGCGTCGGCGAGGCGGCGGCCCGCAGCGGCTGGTCGCCGCGGATGCTGCGCTACCTCGAGCGGGTCGGCCTCGTCGTCCCGCAACGCACGCGCGGCGGCTATCGCGTCTACGGTCTGCGCGAGCTGAACCAGCTGCGCTCGCTCGCCCGGCTGCGGCGCCGGTTCGAGATCGGCCTCGACGAGCTCGCCTTCGCGCTGCGGCTGCGCCGCGAGCCGGAGCTGCGGGCGGCGGTCGACACCTGGCTCGCGGGAACCGACACGGCCGCGCCCGCCTGGGTCGAGTGGGAGCAGCGCAAGCACGAGAAGCTGCTGGCGGCCTAGGTACTCTGCCCCGAGACGACGAAAGGGATCATGGCGACGACGAAGCGATACGACGTGAAGGACACGGCGCTGACGCCCGAGGGCGTGCGCCGCATCGAGTGGGCCGACCGGCAGATGCCCGTGCTGGCCGCGATCCGCGAGCGGTTCGAGCGTGAGCAGCCGCTGGCCGGCTTCCGCATCTCCGCCTGCCTGCACGTGACGACCGAGACGGCGAACCTGATGCGGACGCTGAAGGCCGGCGGCGCCGACGTCGTGCTCTGCGCGTCGAACCCGCTCTCGACCCAGGACGACGTGGCGGCTGCGCTCGTCGAGGCCTACGACATCCCCTGCTTCGCGATCAAGGGCGAGGACAACGACACCTACTACTCGCACATCGAGGCCGCGGTCGACCACAAGCCGCAGCTGACGATGGACGACGGCGCCGACGTGATCGGCGTCCTCCACTCGGCCCGCCGCGAGCAGCTCTCCGACATCATCGCCGGCACCGAGGAGACGACGACCGGCGTGATCCGGCTGAAGGCGATGGAGGCCGACGGCGCGCTCGCGTTCCCGGTGATCGCCGTCAACGAGGCGAAGACCAAGCACCTGTTCGACAACCGCTACGGCACCGGCCAGTCGACCCTCGACGGGATCATCCGCGCGACCAACGTGCTGCTCGCCGGCAAGAAGTTCGTCGTCGCCGGCTACGGCTGGGTCGGCCGCGGCGTCGCGATGCGGGCGAAGGGACACGGCGCGCAGGTCGTCGTCACCGAGGTCGACCCGATGCGCGCGCTCGAGGCGCTGATGGACGGCTTCGAGGTGATGCCGATGGCGGAGGCCGCGAAGATCGGCGACGTCTTCTGCACCGCGACCGGCGACAAGCACGTGATCGCGCGCGAGCACCTCGAGTCGCTGAAGGACGGCGCGATCCTCTGCAACACGGGCCACTTCAACGTCGAGATCGACATCCCGGCGCTGCGCTCGCTGGCGAAGGAGACCCGCGAGGCGCGGCAGTTCGTCGAGGAGTTCACGCTCGCAGACGGACGGCGCGTCTACCTGCTCGCCGAGGGGCGGCTCGTCAACATCTCGGCCGCGGAGGGTCATCCGGCGATCGTGATGGACATGTCCTTCGCCAACCAGGCGCTCGGCGCCGAGTACGCCGTCCGCAACGCGGCCTCGCTCGAGCACAGGGTCTACCCGGTGCCGGACGAGATCGACCGCGAGATCGCGCGCCTCAAGCTCGCGACGACCGGCGCCGAGATCGACCGGCTGACGGAGGAGCAGGCGAAGTACCTGGCCTCGTGGGACGAGGGGACGTAGACCCCGCTCGGGCCTTCCTTGTGACACAGTGTCACAAGGAAGGGCTGTTGCGGCCATGAGCTCGGCGCTGGAGCCCGAGCAGATCCTGCGGCTCGAGGGCGACACGGTCGTCCTGCTCGACCAGCGGAAGCTGCCGGACGAGACGGTCTGGCTGACGCTGCGCTCCGCCGCCGAGGTCGCCGGCGCGATCCGGACGATGGTCGTCCGGGGCGCGCCGGCGATCGGCGTCGCGGCCGCGTACGGCTACGCGGTCGCCGCCGCGCGCGGGGAGGACCTCGACGAGGCGGCGCGCGCGCTCGCCGCCTCGCGGCCGACGGCGGTCAACCTCTTCTGGGCGCTCGAGGAGATGCGGGGCGCGGACGACCCCGCCGCGACGGCGCGGCGGATCCACGCCGACGAGGTCGAGCGCTGCCGGCGGATGGGCGCCCACGGCGCCGACCTGCTCTTCCCGGGGATGACGCTGCTGACCCACTGCAACGCGGGCGGGCTCGCGACCGGCGGCTACGGCTCGGCGGTCGGGATGATCCGCGCCGGCTGGGAGCGCGAGCTCGTCGAGCACGTCCTCGTCGACGAGACGCGTCCGCTCTTGCAGGGTGCGCGGCTGACCGCCTACGAGCTCGCCGCCGCCGGCATCCCCCACACCGTGATCCCCGACTCGGCCGCGGCCTCCTTCATGGCGCGGGCGGAGGTCGACGCCGTCGTCGTCGGCGCCGACCGGATCGCCGCGAACGGCGACACGGCGAACAAGATCGGCACCTACGCGCTCGCCGTCCTCGCCGACCACCACGGGATCCCGCTCTACGTGGTCGCGCCGACCTCGACGATCGACCCGGCGACGCCGACCGGCGAGGAGATCCCGATCGAGGAGCGCGACCCGGCCGAGGTCACCGACCGCTTCCCCGCCCGCAACCCCGCCTTCGACGTGACGCCGGCGCCGCTGATCGCCGCGATCGTCACCGAGCAGGGCGTCCACCGCGCGCCGTACGAGGAGTCGCTCCCCGGCGTGGTCGCCGCGTGAAGGCGCTGATCCTCGCCGCGGGCTACGCCACCCGGCTGCGGCCGCTGACCGACGACGTGCCGAAGCAGCTGCTGCCGGTCGGCGGCCGGCCGATGCTCGACTGGATCCTCGACAAGCTCCGCGCCGTCGAGGAGATCGACCGGGTCCACCTCGTCACGAACAGGCGCTTCGCGCCCGACTTCGCGCGCTGGGCGGAGGGCAACGGCGTCGTCGTCCACGACGACGGCACCGAGACGAACGAGACGCGGCTTGGCGCGGTCGGCGACCTCGAGCTCGCGATCGAGCGCGGCCCGCTCGACGACGACCTGCTCGTCGTCGCCGGCGACAACCTCTTCGACTTCGGCCTCGACGACCTCGCCGCCTACTGGCGCGGGCTGCCCGGAGCGAGCGTCGTCGCGCTCTACGACTGCGGCGACCTCGAGCTCGCGACGCATCTCGGCATCGTCGAGGTCGACGGGACGGGCCGGATCACGTACTTCGTCGAGAAGCCGAGCGATCCGCCCTCGACGCTCGCCGCGACCGCCACCTACCTCTTCCCGCGCGCGCACGTCGCGCTCGTCGCCCGCTACCTCGCGCAGGGCCACTCGCCCGACAACATCGGCAGCTTCGTCGCCTGGCTCTGCCACCAGAAGCCGCTCTACGGCTACCGCTTCGAGGGCCGCTGGTACGACATCGGCAACCGCGAGCAGCTACTCGAGGCGGACAACCTGATGCGGGAGCGCGCCGGCCTGCCGCAGCGCGACGAGTACGCTCTGGACTAGACGCCGTCCGGGCGCGCCGGGTGGGACTCGCCGGAGGTGTCGCTCGGGATCGCCGTCTCGTCGGCCGACTCCGGCGTGTTCGGCGCCGCCGTGGCCGCGGCGAGGTCGGCCTGGTCGACGTTCAGCGGATGGTGGCAGGCGGCGAGGTGGCCGTTGCCGTAGTCGACGAGCGGCGGCTCGACCCGCGAGCAGATCTCGGTCGCGTAGCGGCAGCGCGGGTGGAAGCGGCAGCCCGACGGCGGGTCGATCGGGCTCGGCACGTCGCCCTCGAGCACGATCCGCTTCCGCTGCTCGGAGAGGTCGGGGTCCGGGATCGGCACCGCCGAGAGCAGCGCCTCGGTGTACGGCATGATCGGCCGCTCGTACAGCTCCTCGGCCGGCGAGAGCTCGACCAGCTTGCCGAGGTACATGACCGCGACGCGGTCGGAGACGTGGCGGACGACGGAGAGGTCGTGCGCGATGAACACGTAGGTGAGCCGCAGCTCGTCCTGCAGCTCCTCGAGCAGGTTCAGCATCTGCGCCTGGATCGAGACGTCGAGTGCCGAGACCGGCTCGTCCGCGACGACGAGCTTCGGCTGCAGCGCGAGCGCGCGCGCGATCCCGATCCGCTGGCGCTGGCCGCCCGAGAACTCGTGCGGGAAGCGGTTGTAGTGCTCGGGCGAGAGGCCGACGGTCTGCAGCAGCTCCTGCACGCGGCGCCTGCGGTCGCGCTTCGGCACGCCGTGGATGCGCAGCGGGTCGCCGATGATCGTGCCGACGCGCTTGCGCGGGTTCAGCGACGCGTACGGATCCTGGAAGACGATCTGCATCTGCCGGCGCAGCGGGCGCAGCCGGCGCGTGCCGAGGTGGCCGATCGAGCGGCCCTCGAAGATCACGTCGCCGTCGGTCGGCTCGAGCAGGCGCACCATCGTCCGCGCGAGCGTCGACTTGCCGCAGCCGGATTCGCCGACGAGCCCGAGCGTCTCGCCCTCCTCGACGGCGAAGCTGACGTCGTCGACGGCGTGGACGCGGGCGACCTCGCGCTGCAGGAGGCCGGCGCGGATCGGGAAGTACTTCTTCAGGTTCCGGACCTCGACGAGCGGCGCCGAGCCGTTGCCGTTCGTCATGCGGCTTCCTCGTCGCCGCCGATCGTGCCGACGCGGAGCGAGCGCTTCTCCTCGACGTCGAGCCAGCAGCGGTCGAGGTGACCGGGATCCTCGACGCGCTGCACGAGCTCGGGCTCCTCGATGCACTTGTCGAACGCGTGCGGGCAGCGCGGCCGGAACTTGCAGCCCTGCGGCGGACGCAGCAGCGACGGCGGCGAGCCCTCGATCGAGTGCAGCTTCTTCGGCCGCGGCCGGTCGAGCCTCGGGATCGAGCCGAGCAGGCCCCACGTGTAGGGGTGCTGCGGGTCGTAGAAGATCTGCTGCTTCGTGCCGCGCTCGACGATCCGGCCGGCGTACATGACGAGGATCTCGTCGGCGACGTCGGCGACGACGCCGAGATCGTGGGTGATCAGGATCACCGAGGAGTCGAACTCGTCCTTCAGCCGGCCGATCAGCTCGATGATCTGCGCCTGGATC